>CAMYMQ010000257.1 GCA_947259335.1 uncultured Alphaproteobacteria bacterium
CGCGCTCGCCGCCTGGGCCGCCGAGCGGCTCGGCCCCTACAAGCGGCCGGCGGAGATCGTGGTGATGGACGCACTGCCGGCGGCGCCGACCGGCAAGATCCTCAAGGCGCGCCTGCGCGAGATGGCGGCCAGGGCATGAGCGGCGAAGAGGGGCAGAGGCCGGAGGGCGGGCATGATCCCGCCGGCAGCGAGCCGGCCAGCGGCTTCCGCGAGGCCGTCGGCTATCGCGTCGGCGCCTGGCGCGAGGGCTATTGCGAGATGGTGCTGGAGATCGGCCCCGCACACATCAACCGGTCGGGCGTGCTCCATGGCGGCGTGGTCATGACCTTGCTCGACGCGGCCGCCGGCCTCGCGGGCTGTTTCTGCCCGGACCCGGACCGGGTTCGCAAATGCGTGACCGTCTCGCTCAACAGCCACTTCGTGAAGGCCGCGACCGGCGGCACGGTGCGCGCGATCGGCCGGGTCAAGGGCGGCGGCCGGCGCATCTTCTTCTCGACCGCCGAACTGGTCGACGCGCACGGCACCATCCTCGCCCTGGGCGACGGCTCCTTCCGCTATTTCCGCGGCAGCGAGGATCCGGCCGGGGTGCCGGTCGAGACCCGGCTGACGGAATAGAGGCCCATCGCTGGATGCTCGGGGCGAGCCGGGGCGGACTCCACGCGCGCCCTTGACCCCGATCAATTGCCCCTCGCCGCCAACCGTCGTACCGTGCGGCCTCACACATCCGCCGCGCCTTCAGGAACCAGATCCATGCTCTACGAACCGACGCCCCGCGTCCTCGAACTGCGCGATGCGCTGCTCGCCTTCATGGACGAGCACATCTATCCGAACGAGAAGGCCTATGAGGAGCAGGTCGCCCAGGGCGACCGCTGGGACCCGCCGCCGCTGATGGAGGAGCTCAAGGCCGAGGCGCGCAAGCGCGGCCTGTGGAACCTGTTCCTGCCCGAGAGCGACCTGGGCGCCGGGCTGACCAATCTCGAATACGCCTACCTGTGCGAGATCATGGGCCGTTCGGCCCTGCTCGCGCCCGAGGCCTGCAACTGCTCGGCGCCCGACACCGGCAACATGGAGGTGCTCGCCCGCTACGCCACCGAGCAGCATCAGGAGCGGTGGCTGAAACCGCTGCTGGACGGCAAGATCCGCTCGGCCTTCCTGATGACCGAGCCGGACGTGGCCTCGTCGGACGCCACCAACATCCAGGCCCGGATCACCCGCGACGGCGACCACTATGTCATCAACGGGAACAAGTGGTGGGCGTCGGGTGCCGGCGACCGGCGCTGCGGCGTCTGGATCGTCATGGGCAAGACCAACCCGGACGCCCACAAGTACGAACAGCAGTCGATGATCCTGGTCGATCCCAAGACGCCGGGCATCGAGGTCAAGCGCTTCCTGCCGGTGATGGGCTTCGATCACGCCCCCGAGGGGCATTGGGAGATCGTCTTCGACAACGTCCGGGTGCCCGCCGAGAACATCCTGCTGGGCGAGGGGCGCGGCTTCGAGATCGCCCAGGGGCGCCTGGGCCCGGGCCGCATCCACCACTGCATGCGGCTGATCGGCATGGCCGAACGGGCGCTCGAACTGCTGATCAAGCGCGCCGCCTCGCGCGAGACCTTCGGCATGGCGGTGATCGACCAGGGGCTCGTGCGCGACTGGATCGCCGAGAGCCGGATGGACATCGACCAGGCCCGCCTGCTGACGCTCAACGCGGCCCACATGATGGACACGGTCGGCAACAAGGCGGCCAAGACCGAGATCGCCATGATCAAGGTGGTGGCGCCGAACATGGCGCTCAGGGTAATCGACCGCGCCATGCAGACCCACGGCGCGGCCGGCCTGACCGAGGACACGATCCTCCCGCACCTGTGGGCCTGGGCCCGCATCCTGCGCTTCGCGGACGGGCCGGACGAGGTCCACAAGGCCCAGATCGCGCGGCTGGAGATCGGGAAGCATATGGGGAAGCGATAAACCAAGCTCTCGGGTGAAAGCCGGATTGATCCTGGATAGGGCCATGAGAATTGCGATTCCCGGCGAAGGGGCCACGATCACCACAACGATTCCCAAGGACTAATGTAGCCGTTTCGGTCGATCGCCCGGACTCTGGTGTTGCTGATTCCAGTGCCGATAGATCGCTACGACACACGCGGGAATGACGTCAGGGGCTTCTTCGGATGCTTGATCCATTGTCGAGCTGGTGCCGGGCGAGAACTCGTTCCTCACCGACTCCAGTAGGGCAAAAATGGGAAACAGAAGGATGTAGTTTTCTGGGTCCTTGTACAGGGGAAGCCATGCTTCTTCCCTCAGGCGCATTCCGAGAACAAACCCCGCCGCCCAGTCACCGGCTTCGACATCGCCGGATCGTGTCGTCCAGAAGATCGGGTCTACTGTTGGCGGCGAAGCCTGTAGACCCGACAAAATCTCGTCATAGCGTTGCAGGATGGCGTCGCGGACCCATCGATAAGCCGCGTCGTCATTGCTGGGTTGATCGCCCCATGCCACCCGCAGCCATTCGTCAGGCTGGATGTCTTTAGGCGTAACGGCGATCGCAGTGAGAAAGCCATCCAGGTCTGAGAGATGCAAGCACCGCTCGGGAGACCATCCGGAGGATAAATATTTGTGCAGATCAACTAATATTAGAGTACTTGGAGATGATTTTGGAATTTTTGGATGTATGGTGACCCCTCTTTTTTACAGTGCCCAAGCCGTTTCAAATTCATATTAGAAAAAGTATATAAAATGTCAAGAATTTCGGCAAAATTGTATTTAGTTTTATTTCAAATGTCTTTTAAAATCATTCTAATCAGGCGTGAGGTGCGCTCAATATTTGAGCGCAGGTGCGAACCGACCCGGGCCCCATTGGCCGATGCCAATAACCCGACCAAAAAGCCTGTCCGGCTAGGGGTAACGTTGGTGCCTCCGGGAGCTTTCAATGATGGCGGGCGTGATTTCGAGGCCAAGACATTGAGAACATCCAAACGCGGGAAAACTTGCCGACTTGCCCCACCCGGTGTTCGCGCGTCGCGTCTTGGGTGATAGCTTTTCCCCTCAGATTGGTTGTGTCGTCAAAAAGGCGCAGAGCCTGCACCCTGACCCGGCATGTCGGCTATCGAGGGCAGAGCCGACATTATCGAGGAGGTTCATATGTCCGCCGCGGACGACAGCAAACGGCAAATGCACCTGGGCTTGTTTGCGATGGCGACGGGTCATCACGTCGATGGGTGGCGCATGCCGGGCGCTCTGGTCCGGGCCGACGACTTCCCCTCTCTGCTGGCCATCACCGAGACGGCCGAGCGGGCGAAGCTGGACTTCGTCTTCTTCGCCGATGCGCCCTCCGTTCACCTCGACAGCCCGCCGGCGTTCATCCTGAACATAGAGCCGATGACCTTGCTGGCGGCGCTGGCCGCGCGCACGGAGCGCATTGGGCTGGTGGCGACCGTGTCCTCCACGTTCACCGAGCCCTACAACCTCGCCCGCTCCATCGCCTCCATCGATCGGATCAGCAAGGGCCGTGTCGGCTGGAACGTGGTGACCACCTCGGACGCGCCCTCCGCGGCGAATTTCGGCAAGGCGCTGCCACCCCATGACGCCCGCTATGAAGTCGCCGACGAATATCTGGAGGTGGTGCGAGGCTTGTGGGACAGCTGGGAAACCGGCGCGGTCGTCGCCGACACGAAGACCGGGCAATATGTCGACCGGACGAAAGTCCACGCAATCGATCACGAGGGCACCTTCTTCAAGGTCAAGGGCCCGCTCAACATCGACCGTTCGCCGCAGGGGCAGCCGGTGATCGTTCAGGCGGGTTCATCCGCCGCCGGCCAGAATTTCGCCGCCAAGCATGCCGAGATCATCTTCACCGTGCTCCAGGACAAGGCGGAGGCGCAGCAGTTCTACGCGGGCATGAAGGAGAAGGCGCGGCGCTATCACCCGAACCCGCATCACAAGATCATGCCCGGTCTCTTCCCGGTGGTCGGACTCACGCAAGCGGAGGCCCGTGAGAAATACGCCATGTTCCGCCGCACGATCCGGCCCGGCTCCGCGCTGGACGCTATGTCGAATCGGCTAGGCCACGACATGTCGGTTTATCCAATGGACGAGCCGTTTCCGAACCTTCCCGATTCGAAGACCGGGACGCAGACCTATGCCAAAGTGATGTATGCCAAGGCGCAGCGCGAAGGACTGACCTTGCGCGATATTCACGATCTCTTCGCCCTGTCGCGCGGCTATCTGCTCGTCGTCGGCACGGCGACACAGGTTGCCGATGTGATCGAAGAGTGGTTCACGAGCCGCGCCTGCGACGGCTTCATGCTGACTCCGGCCTACTTCCCGGAAGAGCTCGAAACCTTCTGCGAGCTCGTCGTACCCGAATTGCAGCGGCGCGGTCTCTTTCGCCATGACTATGAGGGCACCACGCTTCGCAGCCATTTCGACCTGCCCGAGCCCAGGAACCGGTTCGCGCGGTAAAGGATCAACTGATGGATATCGCGACTTGCGCAGGGGCTGATTTGGCACTGACACGCCGAGGGCACGGCGGTCTAAGGCGAGAAGGCTTGTGAGACCATGAAATACAACCTCCTGGGCGCGACCGGCGTGCGCGTGTCCGAACTCTGCTTCGGCACCATGTCCTTCGGCGGCGACGCGGACGAGGCCGAGGCGGGGCGGCTCTACGCCGCGTGCCGCGACGCGGGCGTCAATTTCTTCGATTGCGCGAACGTCTACAACGGCGGCCGGTCGGAGGAGATCCTGGGCCGCCTGATGGCCGGGGAGCGCGACGAGATCGTCATCACGACCAAGTGCAGCCAGCCGATGGGCGAGGACGTCAACGCCCGCGGGTCGAGCCGCCGGCATATCGTAGCCGCCGTTGAGGCCAGTCTCCGGCGGCTCGAGACGGACCGGATCGACGTCTATTTCCTGCACCGGTTCGACGAGAGCCTGCCGCTGGAGGAAACGCTGCGCGCCCTGGAAAGCATCGTCCAGTCCGGCAAGGTGCTCTATCTCGGCGCCAGCAATTACGCGGCCTGGCAGATCGCCAAGGCGCTGGGCATTGCCGAGCGGCGCGGCTGGGCCCGGTTCGATGTCATCCAGCCGATGTATTCGCTGGTCAAGCGCCAGGCCGAAGCGGAAATCCTGCCGATGGCCCAATCGGAGGATGTCGGCGTCATATCCTACAGTCCGCTCGGCGGCGGCCTGCTCAGCGGCAAGTATGCGGCGGACCGGCGGCCGGACGCGGGCCGCCTCGTCGACAATCCGATGTACGCCAAGCGCTACAGCGCCGCCGGTACCTTCGAGACGGCCGGCGCCTTCGCGGAGTTCGCCGCCGCGATGAACGTCCATCCGGCGAGCCTGGCCGTGGCCTGGGTCGGCGGCCACCCGGCTGTGACCAGCCCGATCATCGGCGCCCGGACCGTCGACCAGCTGAAGCCGTCGCTCGACAGTACCAAGATCGACATGACGCCCGAGCTCCGCGGCGAGATCGCCGCGCTGTCGGTCGAGCCGGCCCCGGCCACCGATCGCCTGGAAGAACGCGTCTAGGCGCCCGGTCGGGTCAAGCGGCGGGTGCCGGCCTTCAAACCCCGGCCTTCAAACCCCGGCCTTCAAACCTCGCCTTTGAATGACTATATTCCCACTGAGCGTGTTGATTGGTTCGCTGTAAACCGGTGCTGCTTACAGATGATGACAAATGCTGACACAGGCCGGAACCGCCCCTTCGCGCCGGCCGGGAGGGTGCGCCCGGTCCCGAATGATAACCATTGATAACCGATGATAACCTTTTGGATTTTCGGCGACCGGTCGTGTCCGCGCCGGCCGGCCCCTCACCCAGCTCCGGCCAGGCTCGACCTTCGCTTCAACTACCTCTCCCTCGGGAGAGGTCGGCCGCGGAGCGGCCGGGTGAGGGGCAACTTGCCGACGCATGCTGACAAATGCTGACAATCGATGACACCCGCCGCCGGCCCGCAGGGGCTGGGCAACGCCCGCGTCAGGCGATATCAAACCGCATACAGCGAGAAACGACTTCCCGGGGGGAGAGACAATGACTGACGTCGTCACCACGCGCGACCAGGACGGAATCCGGATCATCACCTTGAACAATCCGCCGGTGAACGCCCTGTCGGTCGCCGTCGTCACCGGCCTGCGCGACGCCGTCGCCGCGGCCGAGGCGGACGGCAGCGTCACGGGCATGGTGGTCACGGGCGAGGGCTCGGCCTTCATCGCCGGCGCGGACATCCGCGAGTTCGGCAAGCCCCGGCCCAAGGACGCGCCGCTGCTGCACGACGTGCTCGACGGCTTCGATGCGATCTCCAAGCCCCTGGTCGCCGCGATCAACGGCGTGGCGCTGGGCGGCGGCCTCGAGGTCGCGCTCGGCTGCAACTACCGCGTCGCGGGGCACAAGGCGCTGGTCGGTCTGCCCGAGGTCAACCTGGGCATCATCCCGGGGGCGGGCGGGACCCAGCGGCTGCCGCGGCTGACCGGGGCGGAAACCGCGCTCGACATGATCACCAGCGGCAAGCCGGTGCGCGCCGACAAGGCCGCGGCGCTGGGCATCGTCGACGCCATCGCCGACAGCGACGTGGTCGGCGACGCCGTTGAATTCGCCAAGGCGCGCGCCGCCGAGGGCGGTCCCTACCAGCGGGTCAGCGAGAAGGACGACAAGATCGCCGACGACCGGGGTAACGCCGGCCTGTTCGAGAACTGGCGCAAGAAGATTGCCAGGTCGGCGCGGGGCTTCGACGCGCCCTGGGCCTGCATCGACGCGGTCGAGGCGGCGGTCAACCTGCCGTTCGCGCAAGGCCGCGAGAAGGAGCGCGAGATCTTCACCGGCCTGGTCAACGGCGACAAGGCGGCGGCCCAGCGCTACGCCTTCTTCGGCGAGCGCGAAGTGGCGCGTGTCCCCGACATCCCCAAGGACACCCCGGTCGCCAAGATCGACAAGGTCGGAATCATCGGCTGCGGCACCATGGGCGGCGGCATCGCCATGAACTTCCTGAACGCCGGCATCCCGGTGACCGTGCTGGAGATCGAGCAGGCCGCCCTGGACCGGGGGCTGGCCACCGTGCGCGCCAACTACGAGCGGTCCGTGAAATCGGGCCGGTTCACGGCTGAGCAGGTCGACGAACGAATGGCCAGGATCGAAGGCACGACGGACATGGGCGCCTTCGCCGACGTCGACATGGTCATCGAGGCGGCGGTCGAGAAGATGGACGTGAAGAAGCAGGTCTTCGCCAAGCTGGACGAGACCTGCAAGCCCGGCGCGATCCTCGCGACCAACACCTCGACCCTCGACATCGACGAGATCGCCAGCGCCACGAGCCGCCCCGAAGCGGTCTGCGGCACCCATTTCTTCAGCCCTGCCAACGTGATGAAGCTGATGGAGAACGTCCGCGGGGCCAAGTCTTCGAAAGAGACGCTGGCGACGGTCATGGCGGTGGCCAAGAAGATCGGCAAGGTCGGCGTGATGGTCGGCAACTGCGACGGCTTCGTCGGCAACCGGATGCTCTACGCCTACACCCGCCAGGCCAATTTCCTGCTGGAGGAGGGCGCGCTGCCGGCCCAGGTCGACAAGGTGATCTACGACTTCGGCTTCCCGATGGGGCCGTTCCAGATGAGCGACCTCGCCGGCATCGACGTCGGCTACTACGTGCGCGAGGAACGCGACAAGCGGTTCGGGCTGACCGACAAGCGCACCTCGAAGATCGCCGACCGGCTGTTCGAGATGGGCCGCTACGGCCAGAAGAACGGCAAGGGCTGGTACCTCTACGACGAGACGACGCGGGCGCGGACGTCCGACCCGGCGGTCGAGGCGCTGATCCTGGAGGAGTCCGGGCGGCTCGGCATCGAGCGGCGGGAGATTTCGGACCAGGAGATCCTCGAACGCTGCCTCTACCCGCTGGTCAACGAGGGTGCGCGCATCCTCGAAGAGGGCATCGCGGCGCGGCCGGTCGACATCGACATGGTCTGGCTGTTCGGCTACGGCTTCCCACGCTACCGGGGCGGGCCGATGTTCTGGGCCGACCTGGTCGGCCTGCCGACAGTCCTTGAACGGCTGGAGGCCTTCCGGAAGATCGACCCGGACTGGATCGAGCCCGCGCCGCTGCTGCGCGAGCTGGCCGGGGCCGGCAAGGGCTTCAAGGACTTCGCGAAGTAAGGTCCGTAACGTCTTGCGTAGGGGCGGGTTTCCAACCCGCCCGCGTTGATGGCGGACCCGTGTCGGGACGGGCGGGTTGGAAACCCGCCCCTGTGGATCTGGGGAACAGCAGATCCGTTTTCCCTCACGCCGCCGCGGCGTCGACCAGGGCACGCACGTCGGCGACCGACTTCGACGGCTCCGGCCGGTAGGTATAGTCCGGGTCCATGTCGACCGCGCGCACGATGCCGCCCCGGTCGACCACCAGCCGGGTCGGGATCGGCAGGGTCCAGCTCGGGTCGCCGTTGATCGTCGGCAGGTCGATGCCGCCGACGTTGGCGTAGGCCTTCTGCAGGATCTCCGCCAGGACGAACCGGATGCCGATTCCGGCGGCATAGTCGTTGCCCCTGTCGGTGAGCAGCGGGAAGTTCAGCCGCCGTTTATCGATCTGGGCCTTGTTGAATTCGGGCAGGGTCGGGGTCATCGCGACGAGATTGGCGCCGAGCGCCTTCAGGTCGTCGACGATCTCGCGCAGGGCATAGAGCTCGACCGCGCAGTAGGGGCACCAGTGGCCACGAAAGAAACTGATGACCAGGGGGCCCTCGGCCAGAAGGGCCTCGGACGAGACCGTTTCGCCGGTATGGTTCGGCATCTCGAAGGCGGGCAGCGGGTCGCCCGGCTTGATCGCACTCTCCAGCATGCCCGAGCCGCGCAGCGTCTCGTTCTCGATGTGCATCTGCTCGCGGATCTCGGCCGGGATTTCCTTGGCCATGGTGTCGCGCATCTTCGCGAGTTGCTCGTCCAGTGTCATCGGTGCCTCCTTGAAACCGTCTGGCGGATGGAGGGCACGGTAGGAGCCGGCGGCCCGCGCCGCCATTCAGCGCGCGCCCGCGACTTGACTGAGAATGAACTCAGATTTCGGCTGTTCGCCGCGCCCGCGCCGCGTTAAGCCTGTCGAAAATCGATACGGGAGGATTGGACCATGCGTGAAGCCGTCATCGTCTCCACCGCGCGCACGCCGATCGGCAAGGCCTATCGCGGCGCCTTCAACGACACCCAGGGCCAGGAACTGGGCGGCCATGCCATCCGCGAGGCGGTGACCCGCGCCGGGATCGAACCGGGCGAGGTCGAGGACGTGATCATGGGCGCGGCGCTCCAGCAGGGGTCGACCGGGGTCAACACGGCGCGCCAGTGCGCGGTCCGCGCCGGCCTGCCCGAAACGGTGCCGGGCATGTCGATGGACCGTCAATGCGCGTCCGGCATGATGGCGATCGCGACGGCGGCCAAGCAGATCGTCAGCGACGGCATGGAAATCGCCGTCGGCGGCGGGCTCGAATCGATCAGCCTGGTCCAGAACGAGCATTTCAACACCTACCGCGCCGGCGACCCCTGGATCGTCGAGCACATGCCGGCGATCTACATGACCATGATCGAGACCGCCGAGATCGTGGCCGAGCGCTACGGCGTCTCGCGCGAGGCCCAGGACGAATACGCGGTCCAGTCCCAGGCCCGCACCGCGGCGGCCCAGGAGGCCGGCAGGTTCGACGACGAGATCGTGCCGCTGCCCTCGGTCAAGCTCCTGGTCAACAAGGAGACCGGCGACACCGCCAAGGAAGAGGTCACGCTGACCCGGGACGAGGGCAACCGGCCCGGCACCGACCTCGACGGCCTGTCGATGCTCAAGCCCGTCTTCGCCAAGGGCATGGTCATCCAGGAAGGCAAGTACATCACTGCCGGCAACGCCTCCCAGCTCTCCGACGGGGCCTCGGCGGCCGTGCTGATGGAGGCCAAGCAGGCGGAGAAGCGCGGCCTGCAGCCGCTCGGCGTCTATCGCGGCATGGCGGTGGCCGGCACCAACCCGGACGAGATGGGGATCGGCCCGGTCTTCGCCGTGCCGAAGCTGCTGGAGAAGACCGGCCTCACCATGGACGACATCGACCTGTGGGAGCTCAACGAGGCCTTCGCCGTCCAGGTGCTCTATTGCCGCGACACGCTGCGCATTCCCGACGAGAAGCTGAACGTCAACGGCGGCGCCATCTCGATCGGTCATCCCTACGGCATGTCGGGCGCGCGGATGGTCGGTCACGCCCTGATCGAGGGCAAGCGGCGCGGGGCGAAGTTCGTGGTCTGCACCATGTGCGTCGGCGGCGGCATGGGCGCGGCGGGTCTGTTCGAGGTCTGCTGACGCCGGACCGGCTCCCGCGCTGACGCGGGCGCGTTCACGCGCTTGCGATGACGCCGGCCGCGCCGGCCCGTGCTAGCCTTCTCCCGAAGCAGTCCCTGGGAGAGGTGCGATGTTGCGTCTTGCGGTCCTTTGCCTGCTGTTCCCTCTGGTCGCTCTTTCGGCTCCGGTCTCTGCGGCATGGGCCGCCGAAAAGGTCGACGTCGAACTGGTTCTCGCCGCCGACGGCTCCGGCTCGATCGACGAGGACGAGTTCAAGCTCCAGCGCCGGGGCTATGCCCGCGCGATCGCCCACCAGCTCGTGCTCAACGCGATCAAGGGCGGCGAGCATCAGAAGATCGCGGTGCTCTACATCGAATGGGGCGCGCCGGAATCGGTCGAGACCATCGTCGACTGGGCGATCGTCAAGGACGCGGCCACCGCCAAGGCCTTCGCGGCGAAGCTGGTCGCCGCGCCGCGCAAGGTCTGGGGCTACAACTCGATCAGCGCCGCCATCGCCAAGGCGACGGCGGAGATCAAGGCCAACGCCTTCGACGGCGAGCGCAAGATCATCGACGTGTCCGGCGACGGTCCCCAGATGAACGGCCCGCCGCTGCCCCTGGTCCGCGCGCAGGCGCTGGCCGCGGGGATCACCATCAACGGGCTGGTGATCGCGGCCCGGGGCGGCCTCGTCCGCCGGGTGCGCGGAGAACCGCTCGACGTTCACTACCGCCGGGACGTGATCGGCGGGCCGGGCGCCTTCGTCATGGTGGCGGACGAGAAGACGCCCTTCGAGTCGGTCATCTTGCAGAAGCTGGTCCGCGAGATCGCGCTGCTGAAATAGGGGCGCCGCGTTTAGTCCGCGTTAACCCAACTTGTGGCCTTATCGTCCGCTGTACGGCCTTTTTGGGGGACGAGATGCGCGGCTGGATCAACCGCTTTCGCCGCGACCAGCGCGGCGCGACGATACTGGAATACGCCATGCTGATCGCGTTGATCGGCCTGGCCTGCGTCGCTGTCCTGCAGCAGCTCGGCGAGCCGCAGCAGGCGACCTACAAGAAGGTCGACGACACCATCCAGAAGGCGGCCAAGCCTGCTTTCGGCGACATCAAATAGGGCGCGCCCCTAGAATTCGCCGCTGATGGTGGCGCCGCCGTCGATGACCAGCGTGTGGCCGCTGGTGAATTTTCCGGCGCCGGACGCCAGAAACACCGCGGCACCCGCGACTTCCTGAACCTCGCCGATCCGCCGCAGCGGATAGTTCTTGATCGCGGCGTTGTAGATTTCCGGATTCTCCCACAGCGCCCGCGCCATGTCGGTCTTGATGATCGACGGGGCGAGGCAGTTCACCCGCACGTTCTTGGGGCCCCATTCGACGGCGAGGTTGCGCGTGAGCGCGGCGTCGGCGGCCTTGGTGATGCCGTAGATGCCGATCTTGTCGGTGCCCTTCAGGCCGGCGACCGAGGAGATGATGATCACCGAGCCGCCGTCGCGCTCGGCCATCTGGGGGACGACCATGTTGCACAGCCAGATGTTGGACCGCACGTTGGCGTTCATGGTCTTTTCGTAGGCGTCGTCGGTCAGCCCCGACATCGGGCCGAAATAGGGATTGACCGCGGCGTTGCAGACCAGGATGTCGATCTGACCCCATTCCTCAAGCGTCGCGTCGACCAGGCCTTCCAGCTGCGCTTTGTCGGAGATGTTGCACGGGACCGCGATCGCCTCGCCGCCGTCGTCGCGGATCGCGCGCGCCGTGGCCTCGCAGGCGTCGGCCTTGCGGCTCGATATCACCACGCGCGCGCCCTGGGCGGCCATCGCTTCGGCGGTGGCCCGGCCGATGCCCCGCGACGAGCCGGTGATCAACGCCACCTGGCCATCGAGCCGGAACAGATCTCCGTATTTCATGCAGTCCTCCCTTATGCCCTTCGCGCCGGGTTGGTGCCGGAGCCTTGGCTTCGTATAATCGACCGGCACGCGTTGCAACAGGCCGGCGCCCGCTCCCTGGGCCGGGCACTGGATCGGGCCCATGGATACTCGCAGCTTCGACGAACGGTTTCACCTCACCCGGCCGGGTATCCTGCGCACGCTGTGGCGCGATCTGCGCCTGCTGGCCATGCTCGGCGGCATCGCCTGGAAGAACGCGACCCTCGGCCGCAAGGTCCGGCGGCGCTATCTCGAGTGCAAGGAACGGGGCGAGCCGCTGTGGGTGGACGATCCCGCGGGCTCGAACGAGGGAGCGCACCGGTGAAGCCCGACA
The DNA here is from genome assembly GCA_947259335.1 of uncultured Alphaproteobacteria bacterium. GTDB lineage: Bacteria > Pseudomonadota > Alphaproteobacteria > Bin65 > Bin65 > CAMYMQ01. The sequence continues at coordinate 12,535 of CAMYMQ010000257.1, forward strand.
ATCCGCCGCCGGCCGAGCCGACCCTGCGCTACCGCGTGCCGCCGGTCTCGGGCAACGTCGTCAGCGGGGTCGGGGAGGCCAAGTTCCGGCGACCGAGCCTCGTCTTCCACTGGAGTCCCGGCCGCAAGCCGCACCCCTGGTTCGCCCTCGACATGCATTTCACGATGATCAGCGGCATCGGCGGACCGCTGTTCGGCTGGGGCTCGCTGATCCAGCGGCTGCGCAACATGTGGCAGTTGCGGCGCGCCAACGGCCCGGTGGCGGCCACGCGGAAGCCGGTCGACGACCCGGCGGCGATGGCCGCTGAGATCAAGGCCCTGGTTCGGCGCCTGGGCGGCGACTGCATCGTCGGGATTTCCGAGATCACCGACGCCGCCCGGCTCGAGGGCGGAGACCTTCCCTACCGCTATGCGATCTGCATCGGCATGCCGATGGACCGGCACGTGATGGAGCATGCGCCCCAGCCCCGGGCGGGCACGGAAGTGATGCGCGCCTATCGCCGGGTCGCCAGGGTCGCGATCGAGGTGTCCGAGCACATCCGCGCGATGGGCTGGCCGGCCAAGGCCTTCGGCGAGACCAAGACGACCGATCTGCTGCAGATCCCGGTCGCGCTCGATGCCGGCCTGGGGCAACTCGGCAAGCACGGGTCGATGATCAGCCGCGAGTTCGGCTCCAACTTCCGGCTCGCCACCGTGGCGACCGACCTGCCGCTGGTCGTGGATGCGCCCGTCGACATTGGGGTCGAGGATCTGTGCGCGACCTGCCGCCGCTGCACGCTCGATTGCCCGCCCGGCGCCATCAGCGATACCAAGACCCTCGTCCGGGGCACCAAGAAGTGGTACGTCGATTTCGACCGGTGCGCGCCGTACTTCTCGGAAACCGGCGGCTGCGCCATCTGTATCGAAGTCTGCCCGTGGAGCGAGCCGGGGCGGGGGCCGAAGCTGTCGGAGACCCTGCTGGCCAAGCGCGCCGCGCGGCAGGAAAGAAAACAAGCGGCGGCGGCCGAATAGCAGCGCCCGACCGCGGGAGGAGACCAATGGACCTCGAACTGAGCCCGCAGGATGTCGCCTTCCGCGACGAGGTCAGGCAGTTCATCGCCGACCATCTGCCCCAGGACATCCGGGACAAGATGCGCCTCGGCCAGCACCTCGAGAAGGACGACTATGTCCGCTGGCAGAAGATCCTGTACAAGCGCGGCTGGATGGGCGTGGGCTGGCCGACGGAGCACGGCGGCCCCGACTGGTCGCCGGTCCAGCGGTATATATTCGAGGAGGAGACGGGGCTGGGCGACTGTCCGCGGATCATCCCGTTCGGGCTGCGCATGGTCGGCCCGGTGATCATCGCGTTCGGCACCGACGAGCAGAAGCAGCAGCACCTGCCCAAGATCCTGTCGAGCGACGTCTGGTGGTGCCAGGGCTATTCCGAGCCCGGCGCCGGATCGGACCTCGCCTCGCTCAAGACCCGCGCCGTGCGCGACAACGGCCACTATGTCGTCAACGGCCAGAAGACGTGGACCACCCTGGCGCAATATGCCGACTGGATCTTCTGCCTGGTCCGCACTGACGAGAGCGCGAAGAAGCAGGAGGGCATCTCCTTCCTGCTGATCGACATGAAGACGCCCGGCATCACCGTGAAGCCGATCGTCACGCTCGACGGCGGCCGCGAGGTCAACGAGGTCTTCTTCGACGATGTGAGGGTGCCGGTCGAGAATCTCGTCGGCCCGGAGAACCAGGGCTGGACGGTCGCCAAGTTCCTGCTCGGTCACGAACGCACGAACATCGCCGAGGTCGGCCGGTCCAAGAACCAGCTGGCCCGGGTCAAGGAAATCGCCGCCGCCGAGATGCAGAACGGCGCGCCGCTGATCGAGGATCCCCGCTTCCGGGAAAAGATCGCCGATGTCGAGATCGACCTGATGGCCCTCGACATGACCTTGCTGCGCATCGTCTCGGCGGAGTCGGCGGGCCGCGCGCCCGGGCCGGAGGCGTCGCTGTTGAAGATCCGGGCCACCGAGGTCCAGCAGGCGATCACCGAACTGCTGGTCGAGGCGATCGGCTACTACGCCAATCCCTACGTCAAGGACGCGATGTCGGCGGGCTGGAACGAGCCGCCGGTCGGCCCCGACTATGCGGCCACCCTCGCGCCCTACTATTTCAATCACCGCAAGGCGTCGATCTACGGCGGGTCCAACGAGGTCCAGCGCGGCATCATCGCCAAGATGGTCCTCGGCTTCTAGGCCGACATACCGGGGGTACCGCCATGCAGTTCGCACTGACCGACGAGCAGCGGATGCTGCAGGACAGCGTCGACCGTTTCATCGAGCGCGACTACGACTTCGAGCACCGGCGCTCGCTGATCGCCACCGATGAGGGCTTCAGCGACACGCACTGGAAGACCTTTGCCGACCTCGGCTGGCTGGGCGTGCCTTTTTCGGAGGAACAGGGCGGCTACGGTGGCGGCCTGGTCGAGGCTGGGCTGATCCTGGAAGCCTTCGGCCGGGGCCTCGTGGTCGAGCCCTATCTGTGGACGGTGGTCGTCGGCGGCGGGCTGCTCAGCCTGGCAGGGCGCGACGATCTGTTGGCCGAGGTCATTGCCGGCGACCTGCACCTCGCGTTCGGCTTCGCGGAACCGCAGTCGCGCTTCGACCTCGCCGACGTCGCCACCCGCGGCGAAAAGCAGGGGAGCGGCTATCGGATAACCGGCCACAAGGCGGTCGTGTTCAACGCGCCGTCCGCCGGCCGGATCATCGTGCCGGCCCGCACCGGCGGGGCGCAGCGCGAGGCCGAGGGTATCTCGCTGTTTGTGATCGATCCGTCGGCAGACGGCGTCTCGGTGCGCGGCTACCCGACCGTCGACGGCCTGCGCGCCGCCGAGGTCGAACTCGATGGCGTCATGGTGGGTGCCGACGCGCTGCTCGGCGGTGAGGGCGAGGGGTATCCGCTGATCGAGACCACGGCCGACCGGGCCACCGCCGCGTTGTGCTGCGAGGCCGCCGGGGTGATGCAGACCATGGTCGCGAGCACCCAGGACTATCTCAAGACCCGCAATCAGTTCGGGGTGCCGCTGTCCAAGTTCCAGGTCCTGCAGCACCGCATGGCCGAATTGTTCATCCACAAGGAACAGTCCCAGAGCATGGCCTACATGGCCCTCGTCCGCGCCGGGCAGGAGGATCGGGTGGCGCGCGCCCGCGCCGCGAGCGCGGCCAAGACCTTCGTCGGCGACAAGGGCCGCATCGTCGGCCAGGAAGCGATCCAGATGCACGGCGGCATGGGCGTGACCGACGAAATGCCGATCAGTCACTATTTCAAGCGTTTGACGATGATCGACACCCTGTTCGGCAATGCCGATTTCCATCGCCGGCGGTTCGCCAACCTGTCGGGGACCGCCCGGGCCGCCTGACGGCGATGCTTGTCGGACACGTGCGGGCTTCGATCATTGCACTTGATCGACCCGCCGTTTGGCGTGACGTTCCGGCATGATTCCCATCAAGGCCATCGACCATGTCGTCATCCGCGCCCGCGACGTCGACCGCATGGTCGCCTTCTACCGCGACGTGCTCGGCTGTCCGCTAGAACTGGTCCAGGAGGACATCGGGCTGTGGCAGCTGCGGGCCGGGACGGGGCTGATCGATCTGGTCGACGTCGATGGCAAGCTGGGCCGGGAAGGCGGCGCGCCGCCGGGAACCGAGGCGCACAACATGGATCACCTGTGCCTGCAGGTCGCCGCGCCCTGGGATCCGGATGCAATCCTGGCTCATCTGAAGGCGCATGACGTGAAGGCGGAGCCGCCCGGCCGCCGGTACGGGGCCGAAGGCTACGGTCCCTCGATCTATCTGTGGGACCCGGAGGGCAACCGGGTCGAGCTGAAAGGGCCACCCGAGGACCCGAGGCGATGAGGGGAGAGGCCGCCGGCGCCCTGCCGGCGCGGTTCGAACCCCGCCTCGTGGCGATCTTCTGGATGTTGGCGGCGGCCACGGCCTGGGCCGCCATCGGTGTCTCGGTGCGCTATCTCGGCGGCCGGCTGCCGTCGACCGATCTCTCCTTCTACCGGTCGATCGCAGGCGTGCTGCTGCTGTTGCCGGTGATCTGGCCGCATCGCCGGGCGATCATGCTTGCCGGCTTTCAGCGCAAGACCATGGCGCTGTTCGGCCTGCGCGGCGCGCTCCTGTTCGGCGGCCAGGCGGCCTTTTATTTCTCGCTCGCCTATATTCCCCTCGCGGAGGCGACGGTGCTGAACTGCACCTTGCCGGTCTTCGTCGCCGTCCTCGCCGTCGTCATCCTGCGCGAGCGGGTCAGCGCCATGGGGTGGTCGATGATCGCGCTGGGCTTCATCGGCATCGTCATCATCCTCCGCCCCGGCATCGAGGTGATCCATATCGCGGCGCCCTTCGCGGTCCTCGCGGCGTTCCTGTTCGGGTCGGCCAGCATCACCAACAAGTTGCTCTCCGAGACCGAACCCGCCAGCCGGATCGTGTTCTTCTCCAACATCCTGATCCTTTTGTTCGGGTCGATCCCGTTCCTGTTCTTCGCGGTCATGCCGCGATGGTCGGAGGTGCCGCTCATCCTGGTGATCTGCGTGCTCGGCACGGCCGCCCAATATTGCATCGCCCGGGCGCTCGCCATCGAGGACGCCAGCTTCGTCGGGCCTCTGGAAATCATCCGGGTGCCGCTGGCTGCCCTCGCCGGGTGGCTGTTGTTCGCCGAATTCCCGGACGTTTGGGTGTGGGTTGGATCGGCGGTGGTTTTCGTGAGCATCATCTTCCTGACGCGCAGCCACCGCAGCGCCAGACCCGTGGAAGAGGCCGCGCCATGAGCGGAAACGCACCGATACCGCCGGGGACCACACTCGGGTACGGCCAGGCAAGCCCCTTGCGGGGCGCGTTGTGGATGACTGGCGCGGTGATCTGCTTCGCCATCATGGCGGTGTCGATTCGCCTGCTCGACGGCCTCCAGAACGCGATCGACATCGCCTTCTGGCGCTCGGTCATCGGTGTTTCGCTGATGCTGCCCTTCATGTTGCGCGGCGTGCGCCAGGGCCTGTTCGTCTCCCGCAAGCACGGCATGCTCTTCCTGCGCGCCGCGCTGACCTATCTGGCGATGACGGCCTATTTCTATGCGGTCGCCACCATCAACATTGTCGACGCGGTGGCGCTCAACACCACGCTGCCCCTGTGGATCACGGTGCTGGCGGCGCTCATCCTGGGCGAGCGGGTCGGAATGCGGCGCTGGGTGGCGACCGCGATCGGCTTCGCCGGCGCGCTGATCATCCTGCGGCCGGGCATCATCGAGATCAGCGCGGCGGCGATGCTCGCGCTCGGCTCGGCCATGCTCTACGGCGCAGCCGCGATCGTGGTGAAGGTGCTCGCGCGCACCGAGCCCGCGACCCGCATCGTCTTCTTCATGAACCTCTACCTGCTGCTGATCGCCGCCGGCCCGGCAATCTGGCGCTGGAACCTGCCGACCTGGGAGGCGGTGCCCCACCTGCTCGCCATCGGCCTGTCGGGAACGCTGGCCCACGTCTGCAACACCCGCGCGCTGGCCGCGGCCGACGCCAGCTTCGTGGCGCCCCTGGATTTTATCCGGCTTGTCCTCGTGACTCTCGCCGGGTGGCTGATCTTCAACGACCCCGGCAGCGTGTGGACCTGGATCGGCGCCATCGTGGTGTTCGGGTCGGCCACCTATATCACCCGGCGGGAGGCCATGTTGGCGCGGGCACGCAGAGCCGGGCAGGCGCCTCGCCCCGGCGGGTGAATGGCCTGGCCGGGCACCCCGGCTGCCGCTCCTGGAGTCGCTGAGGACCGGCTTTTTCGCCCGGGCTTTATCGAGCCTTAACCCTGCTCCGGTTAAGGAGGAGATAAGCTCTCCCTCCAATCACCGTCTCAGCCTCATGCCCTCAGCACCGATTCCCTTCAACGAAGCGGCACGTCAGGCCGCGCTCGATTCGTTCGGGATTGTCGATACCCCGCGAGAGGAACGTTTCGACCGGCTGGTCCGCCTGGCCCAGCGGCAGTTCGGAACGCAGTTCTCGCTGATCTCCCTCATCGACAACAATCGGCAGTGGATGAAGGCCTGCGTCGGCCTGGATATCGAGGAGACGCCGCGACGGGTTTCCTTCTGCGGTCATGCCATCCTTCAGGAGGATGTGTTCGTCGTCCTGGATGCCACGCGCGATCCGCGTTTCGCCAACAACCCGTTCGTCACCGGCGAGCCGAGAATCCGCTTCTACGCGGGTGCGCCGCTGAAGACCGGGGACGGCCTCATGCTCGGCACGGTTTGCGTGATCGATGGCACCCCGCGTCTGACCTTCGACGAGGAAGACCGCGCGGCGTTGGCCGACCTGGCCGCAATCGTGGTTGACGAGTTCGAGTTCCGGCGCACGCTGATAGCGAATAACGAACTGGCCGAGAAGCGCGCCGCCGCCGCTCAGCGCGCGAAGAGCGAATTCCTCGCCATGGCCAATCACGAACTGCGGACACCGCTCACCGCCATCATCGGCAACGGCGAGTTGATCGCCTCGCAGATCCTGGGCCCGTCGGCCGGCGCGCGATACGCCGAGGCGGGGGAGGATATCGTCGCCAGCGGCCGGCACCTGGAAAAGCTGGTCGAGCGTATCCTGCTGATGAGCCGGATCGAACGGGGTGAGCTGGTCCTCGACGCGCGGGAGACTGCGCTGAACGACATCCTGGAGAGGGTGCACGCCGTCCTGCGCGAGACCGCGCGCCGGAAATCGATCCGGCTGCAGTTGGAAGATGGATTGCCAGATTGCCGCCTGGTCGTCGACGAGGAACAGATCGTCCAGGCGCTCGTCCAGCTGGTCGACAACGGCGTGAAATACAGCGGTCCGGATACAACCGTGTCGGTCGGTTTCGGCGTCAATGCGCTCGGCCAGCCGTACCTGACCGTGTCCGACGAAGGTGTGGGCATGTCGCAGGACGACCTTGGCCGGGTTTACGACGTCTTCGGCCAGGCGGACAGCCGACTTGAGCGGGTCTACGAAGGGACCGGCCTCGGACTGCCGGTGGCCAAGCGCCTGGTGGAGCTGCACGCCGGCAAGATCGACGTCGAGAGCAAGGTGGGCGAAGGCACCACGGTGACGATTACCTTGCCGGCCTGGCGGCTCATGACCGGAGGAGAAGCGCTCACAAACGTTGGCGCCAGCGCGTCCTAGGGCGAGTCGCCGGCGTGCGAGAGCGCCAAATTCGGGCCCTGCCTGGCATCGGGCGCTTCTCCGGGCGCCGCGATGCCGGAGGCAGAGTTACGCGGGCTGCTCGAACAGCCGCCCGACCAGCCGCTTCGACATCTGCGTCGCCACCCGCCGCCGGTAGTGACCCGGCGTGAATGTCGTCTTCATCGACATGAGCTGGTCCTTGCACAGATCGTCCACGACCTGTTGGGCGTTCTCGTCCCAGGGCTTGCCGACCAGCGCGTCGGTGCCCTCCAGCAGGACGGGGCGCGGGTTGGTGCCGGTGAAGGCGATGCGGACATCGGCGATCGCGTCGCCGTCCCGCCTGACGGCGGCGGCGCAACCGGCCACCGGATACTCGATGGTGCGCCGGATGCGGACCTTGTCATAGGCCGAGTTGAGGCCGGGGGTGCCGGTCGCGCGGACCCGGACGATCATCTCGCCCGGCTTGATCGCCATGTAGACGATGCCGTCGCCGGTCGAGCCGTCCTGCTTGGAATATCCGATGAAGAAGTCGTTCATCGCGACGGACCGCTCGCCCTCGGGGCCGGCCAGATCGACCGAGCCGCCGAACAGGAGGAAGGCCGGGGCGAGGTCGCCGGAGTAGGTCGCGAAGCACACGCCCTTGGACTTGGGCGCGACGTGGCACATCTCGCCCAGCTCGGTCTTGAGGCAGTGGTTGTTGGTCTCCCGCCACCATTCCGACTGGTTGTAGAAGATGCAGCGGGTGTCCAGCGCGATGTTGCCGCCGACCGTGCCCATGTTGCGGTGGCTCGGCCCCGCGATCGAGCCGGCCGCCTCCGCGATGGCGGGATAGTGCCGCCGGACGCCCTCGTGGGTCGCCAGGTCGACCAGGCGCACCGACGCGCCGACCGTCAGGCCGGTCTCGTCGGCCTCGATGGTCTTGAGTTCATCCAGCCCGGCGGTGTCGATCAGCACCGGCGGCTTCTCGATGCCCCGGCGGATGTTGACCAAAAGGTCGGTGCCGCCGCCGATCATGCGACTGTCGGGATGCGCCTTGCGGGCTGCCACCACCTCGGCGATCGAGGTCGGGCGGATCACGTCGAAATCGGGAAGTGCGTCCATTCTGATCTCCTGACGCTTCCACCGTGCCGGCACCCCGCGCAGGCGGGGGTGACGGATCGGTGAAGCGACGTTTCCCTTGCTTGTCTGTCGTACCCGCGGACCGGCGCTAGGCCGCCTGGTCCTTCTTGCCGAAGCGCGCCTTTTTCTCCATCGCCAGGAACACCTTGTCCGGGGTGATCGGCGTGTCCTTGAAGCGGATGCCGACGGCGTCGTAGATCGCGTTGGCGACCGCCGGGATGAAGCCCGACAGCGAGCCCTCGCCGGCCTCCTTGGCGCCGTAGGGGCCGTAGGGGTCGTTGCTTTCGACGATATGGGTGTGGATCGGCGGCGAGTCGGCGATGGTCGGCACGCGGTAGTCGAGCATGTTGTTGGCGACCATCAGGCCGTCGTGATAGCTCGTCTCCTCGCTCAGCGCCTGGCCCATGCCCATCCAGACCGAACCCTCGATCTGGCCCTCGACGGTGAGCCGGTTGATCGCCTTGCCGCAGTCGTGGGCGACCCAGACGTTGTCGACGTCGACCTGGCCCGTGTATTCGTCCACCGTCACCTCGACCACCTGGGCGGCGTAGGAGAAGCCCATGGTGCCGCCGATGGCCGCGCCCCGGTACTTCTTGCCGCCCCAGCTCTCCGGGATGGTGTTGTAGATGCCCTTGGCGGTGATCGTGCCGGTGTCGCGCAGGGCCTCCATCACCACCTCGTTGTAGGGAATGCCCTGGTCCTGGGAGCCGGCGCGGTAGATCTCGCCCAGCACCTCGATGTCCTCTGGATTGGCCTCCAGCTTGCGGGCCGCCGCCTCGACCAGGATCCGGCGCAGGTTCTGCGCGGCGTCCAGCGTGGCGTTGCCGACATAGAAGGTAACCCGCGACGAATAGGAGCCGTTGTCCTTGGGCGTCACCTCGCTGTCGGCGGAGATGACCCGCACGCGGCTCATGTCGAGGCCAAGCACGTCGGCGGTGATCTGGGCCACCACCGTGGACGAGCCCTGGCCGATCTCGGCGGCGCCGGTCAGCGCGGTGATCGAGCCGTCCCAGTCGAGCTTCAGGTTGACCGTGGCGTGGGGCTCGCCGGTCCAGTTGACGGGCTTGGACGCGCCCGAGATGTAGTGGGAACAGGCGAAGCCGAGGCCCTTCTTCTTGCCCGGGCCGGGGTCGGGCAGGCCGTTCTTGCGCTTCTCGGCCCAGCCGCTCGCCTTCTCGACCCAGTCGACGCATTCGGGCAGGCCGTAGGAGTTCACCATCAGGTCGTTGTCGGTGAAGGTCGGCGCTTCGAGGTAGTTCTTGCGCCGGGCCTCGATCGGGTCGAGTCCCAGCCCCTCGGCCAGCATGTCGACCATCGATTCGAAGGCGATGCGGGTGGCGACCGTGCCGTGGCCGCGGAAGGCGCCGCAGGGTGGCGTGTTGGTCAGCACGCGCCGGCCGATATACTTGACGTTCCGGAGATCGTAGATCGCGTAGAGCAGCGAGCCGGCGTAAAGGATGGTGACGATGCCGTAGCTCGAATGGGCGCCGCCGCGCTGGTCGTTCTCGAACTCGACCCCGGTGATCGTGCCGTCCTTCTTCATGCCCATCTTGATGCGGACATCCGTCTCCGGCCGGCCGCGGTGGGTGATGAAGGTCTCTTCCCGGCTGATCAGCATGCGAACCCGGCCGCCGATCTTGCGGGCGAGGAGCGCCGTGATCAGCTCGACATTGAGCGTCTCGGTCCGGCAGCCGAAGCCGCCGCCGACGAAAGGCTTGACCACCCGGATCTTGCCCTGATCCATCTTGAGCGTCTTGGCCAGCATCAGGTGGACGTAGTAGGGCACCTGGGTCGAGCACCAGCAGGTCAGCCGGTCGCGCTGCGGATCGTATTCGACGACGGCCGAGTGCATCTCCATCTGCGCCTGGCAGACCTCGGACATGTGGAACTCTTCCTCCAGCACGAGATCGGCGTCCTTGAACGCCTGATCGACGTCGCCGAGCTCGAAGAAGGCGTCGCGCTCGATGTTGCCCGTCCGGTGTTCGTGCAGGTCGGTCGCGCCCTCGGCGCGGGCGTCCCTGGCCCGGAAATAGGCCGGCAGTTCCCGGACCTTGACCTTGATCTTCTTCAGCGCGGCCTTGGCGATGTGGATATTGTCCGCGGCGACCGCGGCGATCGGCTCGCCCTTGTAGCGGACCCGGTCGCGGGCGAGCGGGTGTTCGGACCGGGCGATCGGCAGAACGCCGAAGGTCTCGTCGCAATCGGCGCCGGTGACCACCGCGCGGACGCCTTCCATAGCCTCGGCCTCGGACGTGTCGACCTCGAGGATCTCGGCATGGGAGTAGGGGCTGCGGAAGATCGCCGCTTCGAGCGCCTCGGCGTCGAGGATGTCGGCCGCATAGCGGGCGCGGCCGGTTACCTTTTCCGGCCCGTCGACCATCGGCACGTACTCGCCGACCGACTTGACCGGATCGGCTGCTGCGGGGGCGACGGGCTTGACCTGTTCGTTCATGGATGCCGCTTCCTTGTAGCTTGCCGCGGGCGCCGGTCAGGCGACCTTGGAATAGTCGGTGGGCGGATAGGGTGCCGGCTCTTCGCCGCGCATCTTGGCGGCGGCGTAGCGGACCGCTTCGTAGATCTTGATGTAGCCGGTGCAGCGGCAGATGTTGCTGCCGAGCGCCCACTTGATGTCGTCGTCGGTCGGCGTCGGGTTCTCGCGCAGGAGGCCCTCGGCCGCGACGATGAAGCCGGGCGTGCAGGCGCCGCACTGGGAGCCGAGCTTGACGTGGAAGCCCTCCTGCACCGGCGACAGGCGGCCGTTGACGCTCATCGCCTCGACGGTCTCGACCGTCTTGCCCTCGACCTGGCCGACCAGGGTCAGGCAGGAGAGTTGCGGGCGGCCGTCGACCAGCACGGTGCAGGCGCCGCACTCGCCGCCGTCGCAGCCGGTCTTGGTTCCGGTGAGCTTCAATCCCTCGCGCAGATAGTCGAGCAGCAGGGTGTTGTCGGGGGCGACGCCGTCATGCTGCTTCCCGTTGAGCGTGAAGCTTATCAAGCGTTTGGCCATGGGGCTTCCTTCTGGCTTCCGGTTGAGGTGCCGCATTTATGCGGCGCATCAAATTGTTTGGGTAGCAAATTATTTGCAGTCTATACAATCCGGCGCTTGCGGACAAGAGACCGCCTGAGTCCGACAGCCCCTCCACCATAGACACCAGTTCGTATTTAACGGATCACGAAAATATCATGAGCGCCGCGCGTTCGGTGCCGATAGTCTTGCCGTTCGAGCAGAATCGAGGGAGAGACATAAGCGATGCCCGATCACGGCCAATTCTATTGGAACGAGCTGCTGACGCGCGACGTCGCGGCGGCGAAGGCGTTCTATACGGACGTACTCGGATGGGACACCGAGGACATGCCGATGCCCAACGGGACCTACACGATCGTCAAGAACGCGAACGGTCCGGCCGCGGGCATCATGGACCTGGCGGCGACCATGGCGCCGGACCGTCCCTCCCACTGGTTCGCCTATATCGCCGTCGACGATGTCGATGCGGCGGCGGCCAAGACGGAGAAGGCCGGCGGCAAGGTTCTCGCGCCCGCCTTCGACGTGCCCGGAGTCGGCCGTATCTGCGTGGTTGAGGATCCGACGGGCGCGCCAGTCGGCATCATGACCGCGGCGGCGCAGGAGTAGGCGTCGCCTCAGTCGTCGGCGCGCAGCTTGAAGCGCTGGATCTTGCCGGTCGCGGTCTTGGGCAGTTCGTCCACGAAATGCCACCAGCGCGGATACTTGTAGGGCGCCAGTCCCTGCTTCACGTGGTCGTGCAGCTCCGCCTGGAGCGCGGTGGTGTCGCCGCCCTGCGCCGCGTCGGTCAGAACGATCCAGGCCTCCGGCTTGATCAGGTCCTCGTCGTCGGCGCGGCCGACGACGGCGGCCTCCAGCACCTTGGGGTGTTCGATCAGCCGCGCCTCGATCTCGACCGGTGAGGTCCAGATGCCGCCGACCTTGAGCATGTCGTCGGCGCGGCCTTCGTAGACGTAGTAGCCGTCTTCGTCCTGGCGGTAGGTGTCGCCGGTCGACAGCCAGCCGTCGGCCAGCATCGTCTCGGCCGTCTTCTCCGGCTTGTTCCAATAAGCTCGCGCGGTCGACCCGCCGAGGATGAGCAGCGTGCCGGCTTCGCCCCTGGGCACGGGCTGACCGTCCTCGCCCACGATGCGCGCGTCGTAGCAAGGCACCATCCGGCCGGACGTGCCCGGCCGCTGGTCGTCGGGCGTGTTCGAGATGAAGATGTGCAGCGCCTCGGTCGACCCGATGCCGTCGAGGATCACCGTGCCGGTCCGCTCCTTCCAGCGCCGGAAGATGTCGGCGGGAAGCGCCTCCCCGGCGGAAACGCACCACCGGATCGACGACAGGTCGGGGCTGGCCTGGTCGAGCGCGGCGAGCTGGGCGGCATAGAGGGTCGGCACGCCGAAATAGAGCGTCGGCTTGAAGGTCTCGATCACCTCGAAGGTCATGTCGGGGGTCGGCCGGGGCGCGGCGAGGACGGCGGTGCCGCCGACCCACAGCGGAAAGGTCATCGCATTGCCGAGACCATAGGCGAAGAACAGCTTCGCGGCCGAGAAGCAGACGTCGTCCTCGCCCACGCCGAGTGTGTCGACGCCGTAGAACTCGCTGGTCACGACCATGTCGCGCTGACGGTGGATCGCGCCCTTGGGGAAGCCGGTCGAGCCCGAGGAGTAGAGCCAGAAACAGTCGTCGTCGGCGCTACGCGGATAGGGCTCGAGCGCCGCGTCCACGCCCCCCAACCGATCCAGCAGGTCGTCGGTCAGCAGCACGTGGGACGGCGTGTGTCCGGCGGCGGCCAGGGCTGGTTCGACCTCGGCGGAGAACTCGGGCGAATAGACGAGCGCCGCCGCCTGCGAGTCCTCGATCATATACTGGTAGTCCTTGGCGCGGAGCAGCGTGTTGAGCGGCACCGGGATTGCCCCCGCCTTGATGGCGCCCCAGAACAGATAGAAGAATTCGGGGCAATCCTTGACGATCATCAGGACGCGCGCGTCCGGGGCGACGCCCATGGTCTTCAACAGATTGCCGCAGCGGCCCACCGATTCGGCGAGCGCGGCGTAGGAAATTTCCTGGCCGTCCAGGGTCCGGATCGCGGCCTTTTCCCCGCGACCTTCGGCGACATGGCGGTCGACGAACGGCACCGCCACATTGAAGCGGTCCGCGAACCGCAGCGCCGGCCGGTCGCCGTCGCGCACAACGTCAACACAGTGATCTTTCATGACTTGCCTCTTGCGGTTCCCCCCGGACACGTGGCCCTATTTTCGCCGTGACCGTTTACCACAAATGGGCGAAGGGACGGTCTCCAATACCATTCGCTTCCTTCGGGGAAATTGACACGCGTCATGACGTCGCCGTTCGCACCGCATAGGCAGACGCATCCTTCGGTCATCCGCTGGCTGGTCGTGGTCGCCGTCATGATCTTTATCATGGTGGTCATCGGCGGGCTGACGCGGCTGACTGAGTCCGGCCTGTCGATGGTCGAATGGAAGCCGCTGTCCGGCTGGCTGCCGCCGATGAACAGCGCGGACTGGCAGACGCTGTTCGACAAGTATCAGGCCACGCCCCAGTTCAAGAAGCAGTTCCCCGAACTGACCGTGGACGGGTTCAAGAGCATCTTCTGGCTGGAATTCATCCACCGGGTCTGGGGCCGGCTGATCGGCGTGGTGTTCTTCCTTGGCTTCGTCTACCTGCTGGTGCGCCGGCGGCTGAGCTTCGCGATGACCCCGCATTTGGCCGTGCTGTTCGTCTTGGGCGCGGTTCAGGGCGCTCTCGGCTGGTACATGGTCGCAAGCGGCCTGGTCGACCGTCCGTCCGTCAGCCATTACCGGCTGGCGGCCCATCTCGGTCTGGCGATCCTGATCTACGTTTACGTCCTCTGGTTCCTGTTCGGCCTGGTCACGCCGCGAGGCGACGACCGCGAGGGGCGGGGACTTCGCAACGGCGCCCGGATCGTCTTCGTGCTGATTGGGCTGACGGTGATCTGGGGAGCCTTCGTGGCCGGGCTCGACGCCGGCAAGATCCACAACACCTTCCCGCGGATGGGCGGACAGTGGTTCCCGGCCGACTATTTCGACCGGCCGGGATTTTTCTCGAACATCTTTGCCAATCCGGTCGCCGTCCAGTTCAACCACCGCGTCCTTGCCGTTTCGACGGTCATCGGGGTGTTCCTGCTGTGGTGCGCGACGGTCGTTCGCGCCGACCAGCCCGGCGTGCGTGGCGCGGCGACCATGCTGCTGATCGCGGTACTGGGGCAGGCCGGACTCGGCATCGCCACCCTGCTGATGGCCGTGCCGGTCTGGCTCGGCGTCCTGCATCAGGCGATGGCGATGGTCGTCGTCACGGCGGCGGTCTGGTTCGCCCACACCTTCCGCCATACCGGCCCGGCGCAGATGGAGACGATCCTTTCGATCCGGCAGTTCGGCTAACAGCGCGCCGACGTGACCCTTCCCATCAGACGCCGCCGTTGAAGGCCGGGCCCTGGCGGAACGGATGCGCCGGATAGGTGCCGAGCGTCGACCAATCGGTGGTGAAGAAGTCCAGCTCCTCGAAGGCGAATTTCATCGCCTGGTCGTCCGGATGGCCGTCGAGATCGGCATAGAATTGCGCGACCGTGAAGGCGCCGTCGATGATGTAGCTCTCCAGCTTCGTGATATTGACCTGGTTGGTCGCGAAGCCGCCCAGCGCCTTGTAGAGCGCCGCCGGCACGCTGCGGACCTTGAACACGATCGAGGTGACCACGGGACCCGCCGCCGGGTCGGGGATTGACGCCTCGCGGCTCATGATCAGGAAGCGGGTCGTGTTGTGCTCGGCGTCCTCGATGTTGGTGCGCTTGATCTCCAGCCCGTATTTCTCGGCGGCCAATGCCGAGGATATCGCTCCCTTGGTCGGGTCGGCCCATTTGGCCACGTCGCGCGCCGCCCCGGCGGTATCGGTGTGCACCACCGGCTTCACGCCCAGCGCGGCGATCAGCTTGCGGCACTGGCCAAGCGCATGGATGTGGCTGTGGACCTCTCGCAGGTCGCCTTCGTCGGCGCCGGGCACGCTCAACAGGCAATGTTCGACCCGCTGGAAGTGCTCGCCGATAATGTGCAAGCCCGACTTGGGCATCAGGTGGTGGATGTCGGCGACTCTCCCGGCGACCGAGTTGTCGATCGGGATCATGGCCAGCCGCGCCGCGCCGTCGCGGACCGCCGCGAAGGTGTCCTCGAAGCTGGTGCACGGCAGCGCCTCCATCTCCGGAAAGACCTCCCGGCACGCCAGGTTCGAATAGGCGCCGGCCTCGCCCTGGAAGGCGATGCGATTGTCTTCTGGGGGCACGTCGGTCACGAGTCGGTCCTTGCTGTTGCGGTCATTGTTGTCATTGCCGGCCGGCGATCAGGGCGCGGGCGCGTTCCAGGTCCGCTGGGGTGTCGACGCCGAAGGGTACGCCGTCGACGATCGCTGCGTCGATGCGCATGCCGGCCTCGAGCGCACGGAGCTGCTCCAGCCTCTCGCGGGCTTCGAGAATGCCCGGCGGCAGGCCGACGAAGCGGGCCAGCGCCGAACGGCGGAAGGCATAGATGCCGATGTGGTGCCACAGCGGACCGGCGCCCGACGGGGCGGTCGCCCGGGTGAAATAGAGGGCGCGGGCGATGCGGTCGCCGTCGCGCGCCGCCAGCACGGCCTTCACGACATTGGGGTCGTCCCGCTCGTGCGCCTCGACGATGACGGCGGCAAGGGTCGCGATGTCCACCGCCGGTTCGGCGAGCGGTTCGAGCGCGGCGCGGATGATCGCCGGGTCGATGACTGGCAGGTCGCCCTGCAGGTTGACCACGATGTCGTGCGCGCCTCCGGGATCGATCGTCTCGGCGGCGGCATGGACCCGGTCGGAACCCGACGGCAGGTCGGCATCGGTCATCACCGCCTCGCCGCCCGCCGCGGTGACCGCGTCGGCGATGGGCGCGTCGCCGCAGGCGACGACGACCCGGCCGATCCCGGCC
>CAMYMQ010000258.1 GCA_947259335.1 uncultured Alphaproteobacteria bacterium
CCGGTCGTGCGCTGGCTGGTCTGCGGGGGCGGGCGCCGGAACGGCGCGATCATGGCGGCGCTGGCGGACGCGCTCAATACGCCGGTCGAGCCGGTCGAGGCGGTCGGATGGAACGGCGACGCGCTCGAGGCCCAGGCCTTTGCCTGGCTCGCGGTGCGGTCGCTGGACGGGCTGCCGTTGAGCCTGCCGACGACGACGGGCGTCGACGCGCCCTGTCCGGGCGGCGTGGTCAGCCGGACCGGAGGCTAGGCAACAGGGTGCGCCGGACGGGAGGCGGTCGATGCAGCCCCCTCCGGTCGATCGGCGGCATTATGGCGTCAGAGCCCGCCGAGATCGGTTGGAAAAACGTGGCGTCCATCCGCTCCCAGCGGCAGGTCGTCGACCCGCCGGACCGCTGTCACAGGAAGCGCCCCGTACAGGTGGGGAAACAGCGCGCCGCCGCGGGATTCTTCCCATTTGAGCGCGGCGCCCAGGGCCTCCGGATCGACGGCCAGCAAGACCAGGCCGGTCTGTCCTGAACGGTGTCTGGCGGCGCTTTCGACGATCTGCTCCGCGGTCGAGAAATGGATGAAGCCGTCGGCGCGGTCCTGGGACGATCCCGGATAGTGTCCCGCGCCTTCCGCGGCCAGCCATTCGTCGCGCCGGCACATGTGATAGATCAGCTTCGTGGACATGGGAAAACCCTGGCACCTCGACGCGCGACGGTCCGCTGTTCCGGGATCGGGGTCCGAACGCCGCGTGCGGCTTCTCGAGCGACTTGACCCGAACGCCGAGATCCGGGCGTCGCGGAACGCTGGTGGTGTTCCTAGCGCCGCCCGCCGATCACGCGCTTGACCGGCTGGGCCAGCGCCTCGTCGACATAGTCCTCGACCTGGCCGATCATGTCGTCGAGCTGTTCCTCGAAGAAATGGTCCGCGCCGGGCAGCAGCCGGTAGTCGATGGTGATGCCGCGCTGGGTGGACAGCTTGTCGACCAGCTTCTTGACCGAGGGCTCGGGCACCAGTTCGTCGCGCTCGCCATGGACGATGATGCCCGAGGACGGGCAGGGCGCGAGGAAGGTGAAGTCGTACATGTTGGCGGGCGGGGCGATCGAGATGAAGCCGTTGATCTCCGGCCGGCGCATCAGCAGCTGCATGCCGATCCAGGCGCCGAAGGAATAGCCGCCGATCCAGCACTGGGTCGCGTTCTCGTTGTGGCTCTGCAGCCAGTCGAGCGCCGCCGCGGCGTCCGACAACTCGCCCTCGCCACGGTCGTAGACGCCCTGCGACCGGCCGACGCCGCGGAAATTGAACCTCAGGCACGAGAAGCCGCGCCGGGCGAAGATGTGGAACATGCGGTAGACGATCTTGTTGTTCATCGTCCCGCCATGCTGCGGATGGGGGTGCAGGAAGAGGGCTATCGGCGGATTGGGACCCTTGCCATGCTGATAGCGGCCCTCGAGCCGGCCGTCGGGACCGGGAAAGATGGTTTCGGGCATGGGCGCTCCTCGCTGTAAATCATGGCTTGGGTCAAGGGCTTCGCGGCTGGGCTCACGGCCGAAGCCGCCGGCGCCCTCTGACCAGACGCCGCCGCGTCCTTGAACGGAATCAGTACCTAATTATTTAACGCTTCGCGGCCACGCTGGTAAGATCGTTGGATGTCGATCCGCACCGGACAGGGGTCGAAGCACGCGTTGATATGTGGCGATATGCGGCAAACATCAAGGGAAACGTGCCATGTTCAGTCGGCTGCGTGAGGAAATCCAGGGCATCATGGCGCGCGATCCGGCTGCGCGCTCGGGGCTGGAAGTGGTCCTCAACTATCCCAGTTTTCACGCCATGCTGTTCTATCGGGTCGCCAGCTGGCTCTGGCGTCACCGGTTGCGGATTCTGGGCCGCTGGGTGTCCCAATGGGGCCGGTTCTGGACCGGGATCGAGATCCACCCGGGCGCGAAGATCGGCCGCCGTTTCTTCATCGACCATGGCATGGGCGTGGTGATCGGCGAGACCGCGGAGATCGGCGACGACGTCACCCTCTATCACGGCGTCACCCTGGGCGGGACCGCGCCCGCGATCGATTCCGACAAGCAGCGCAACGTCAAGCGCCACCCGACGCTCGAGGACGGGGTCATCGTCGGGGCCGGCGCCCAGGTGCTCGGTCCGATCACCGTCGGCCGCAACGCGCGCGTGGGCGCGAACGCCGTCGTCGTCCGGGAGGTGTCGCCGGGGATGACCGTGACCGGCATCCCGGCCCGCGCGGTCATGCCGAAGGACAAGTCCAAGGCCGACGCCTTCGTCGCCTACGGCACGCCGGGTGACATTCCCGATCCGCTGGTGCCGGCGCTGGAGACGATGCGGTCGCAGATCGCCACCATGGCCGAGCGGATCGACGAGCTCGAAGGCCGGCTGGCGGAACGCGACGAGGCCGAGGCGCCCCGGCGGGCCGGCCGCAAGAACTGTGCCTAGCCATCCCGATCCCGACCGTCTGATCCGATGACCGATACCGGCACGCCCGTCTATCTCGACCACAACGCGACGACGGTGGTTCGCCCCGAGGCGAAGGCGGCGATGGCCGCCGCCCTGGACACGATCGGCAATCCGTCCTCGACCCACGGCTTCGGCCGGACGGCCCGGCGGCTGCTGGAAGACGCCCGCGAGCAGGTCGCCGCGCTGGTCGGCGCGAGCCCGGCGGAAGTCTATTTCACCAGCGGCGGCACCGAGGCCAACGCCATCGCCATGCGCGGCTGCGCAGGGCGGACCCTGATCGTGACCGAGGTCGAGCATCCGGCGGTCCTCAACAACGCTTTCGACGGCATCCTGATTGCGGTCGACCGCGACGGCGTCGCCGATCTGGACGCGCTCGACGCGGCGCTGGACGAGGCCGGCCCGGCGCTGGTCTCGGTGATGACCGCGAACAACGAGACCGGGGTGATCCAGCCCCTGGCCGCGGTGCGCGAGCGTCTGGCGGGCCATGATGCCCTGCTTCATACCGATTCGGTCCAGGCGGCCGGCAAGATCGAGCTGCCGCCGATCTGGGCGGTCGCCGACATGATGACCCTGTCGGCGCACAAGCTGGGCGGCCCGCAAGGGGTCGGCGCCCTGATCCTCAAGGCCGGCACCGAGGTCGACCCGCTGTGGCGGGGCGGCGGGCAGGAGCGCCGCCAGCGTTCGGGAACCGAGAACCTGCCCGGGATCGCAAGTTTCGGCGCCGCCGCGGCCGCGGCGGCCCGGGATCTCGCCGACGCCGAGAGGATCGCCGGCTTGCGCGACCGGCTCGAACGCGAG
>CAMYMQ010000259.1 GCA_947259335.1 uncultured Alphaproteobacteria bacterium
ACGACCCCGCGGGCACCCTCGGCACGCTGCTGGGCCATGCCCGCGCGCTCGGGTTCACCGCCCCGGTCGAGGGCGCCACGCATCTTCACTTCGACGGCGAGGCGCTGTGTTCGGCGCCGACGATCGCGGTTCTGGTCGACCTGCTTGCCCGGCACGGCAAGGCGCTGCGCGCGCTGTTCGAAACCAATCCGCGCTGCCAGCGGCTCGGAAACTGGCCCCGGGACGTGCGCCGGCTGGCCGCGCGGCGGGACTTCAGGGCGCTGGACTGGACTGCGGCCCGCACCGCGCTGGCCGAGAAGGGCATCATCAAATATTGCGACTTCAACCTGCTCAACCTAGTCGAGGCGACCCCGGGCAAGCACACGTTCGAGGTTCGTATCTTGCCGGTCCATCTCGATGCGGAGCGTATCATCGAGGCCGCCGACTTTTTCGCGGCCCTGCTCGAATGGTCGATCGCGGCGGGTGGGGACGATCGGCCGATCCCGTCCCGGCTGGCCCAGCTCGTCGAGCTTATGCCGCTGCCGGAGGCGTCCCGGCGGCACTGGCTCCAGCGGCTCGCGAGGCGCGGCTGATCGGGGAAATCGGGCGGCGGCCGCTGCGGGCTGCGGCGAATGCTGACTCAGGAGGTCGGCGCCCCCTTGGGCCGCACGTAGATCATCGGATGGCCGCGGGCGTCCTTGCCCTCCATGCGCAGGGGCGAGAGGTAGCGGACGGTTTCGACGATCCAGTCCGTGGTGTGGCCGGCGATGGTCACCGTCCGGCCCGATACGGTGACCGTGATCCTGCCGTTCAGGTTCCACGCCCGGCCGGCGCAGGTCGTGCGCGCCGAATAGGTGCCCTCGAACTCGCCCGCGGAAATCTGCCGGTCGATGGTGATATGCTGCCGGTAGCGGCATCCTCGGACCTTGCCGACGTGCCAGGTGAAGGGCTTGGCCTGCCACGCGCCGAGGATGCCCTTGCTGATGGCGGCTTCGGCCCGGGCGCCGGAGGGCGCGGCTGCGACCAGGCACAGCAGGAGGAAGGCGGCGGCGCGGGATCGGGCAGGGATCATCGGGGTTCCGTTGGAGGCGTTGGCTGTCGGCGGCGGGTTCAGTGTCCCGCCTTTACCTTTACGTAGCTTCCCGGGGCATCCTCTATCGGCTTGAGCTTGCCGTCGCCGGGCCGGCGCGCGGGAATCTTGGGACCGCCGTGGCGGGCGACCCACTTGCCCCATTCGGGCCACCAGGAGCCGGGCTGTTGGGTCGCCTTCTCCAGCCAGGCGTCGGGGTCGGCCGGTGTCTTGGAATTGGTCCAGAAGCCGTATTTCTCCGATCCTTCCGGATTGACGACCCCCGCGATATGGCCCGAGCCGGACAGGCAGAAGCGGACCGGACCCGCGTATTTCTGGGTCGCCGAATAGGTCGCCCGCCACGGCGCGATATGGTCTTCCCGGGTCGACAGGATGAAGGTGGGCGTCTTGATCTGCTCGATGTCGATCGGCACGCCTTTCAGAGTGATCCCACCCGGCTGCATCAGCCGGTTCTCCTGATACATCCGGCGCAGGTAGAAGCTGTGCATCGCTGCCGGCATCCGCGTCGAATCCGAGTTCCAGTAGAGCAGGTCGAAGGGGAACGGGTCCTTGCCCAGCAGGTAGTTGTTGATGACGAAGGACCAGATCAGGTCGTTGGCGCGCAGCATGTTGAAGGTGGTCGCCATCTCCGATCCCTCGAGATAGCCGCGCTTGTTCATGCTGGCTTCGAGGTGCTTGATCTGCTCCTCGTCGATGAAGACCTGGAGATCGCCCGACTGCTCGAAGTCGACCAGGGTCGTGAAATAGGTCACGCTCTTGACCCGGTCGGCCTGGCCGGTTTGGGACAGGAAGGCGAGGGTGGCCGCGGTCAGCGTGCCGCCCAGGCAGTAGCCGATCAGGTTGAGCTGCTTGTGGCCGGTCGCCTGCTCGACCGCCGCCATCGCGGTGATCAGGCCCTCGGTCATGTAGTCCTCGAAGGTCTTCCGCGCGAGCCGTTCGTCGGGGTTGACCCAGGAGATGACGAACACGGTGTGGCCGCGCGCCGTCGCCCACCGGATGAAGGAATTATCGGGGCGCAGGTCGAGGATGTAGAACTTGTTGATCCACGGCGGCGCGATCAGCAGCGGCCGGGTGTAGACCTTTTCCGTCGTCGGCTCGTACTGCAGCAGCTGGATCAGGTCGTTCTGGTAGACCACCTTGCCGGGGCTCACCGCGATGTTGCCGCCGACCTCGAAGGCGTCCTGGTCGGTCATCCGGATCGCGAGCCGGCCCTTGCCGCGCTCCAGGTCGTCGAGCAGGTTCTGGAGGCCCTTGACCAGGTTCTCGCCGTTGCTCTCGATCGTCGCCTTGAGCACCTCGGGGTTGGTCGCGGCGAAGTTCGTGGGCGCCATCGCATCGATGAACTGCTTGGTATAGAAGTCGATCTTGTGGGCGGTCTTGTCGTCGAGCCCCTCGACCGAGTCGACCGCATCGGTGATGTAGCGCGAGGTCAGCAGGTAGGACTGCTTGATGAAGTCGTAGGCGGCGTTCTCGGTCCAGGAGGCATGCTTGAACCGCCGGTCGCCCTGGGGCGGCTCGATCGCCGGCTCGACCTCCTCGCCCATGAAGCGGCGCGCCGACCGCGTCCACAGGTCCATGTAGTCCTGCCAGTAGCGCGTCTGCATCTCCCACACAGCCATCGGGTCCTGCAGCATCTTCTGGGTGAGTTCGAGAAAGGCGCCCGTGACGTTCAGCGGGTCGACCGGACCGGTGCCTTCGGCCTTTTGCCGTTCGAGGAACGCTTCCAGAATGCGCTGCGAGCGTTCGGCGATTTCGGCCATGCGCGACGCATCGGCTTCGGCATCCTGCGAGCTCTGTTGCTTGCTCATTTCGCGTTCCTCTATAAGGAGGCGTCTTCGCCCCGTCATCACGTATACAAGCACGTTGGCAGGGCGAGTCGTGGCCGTGTCGAAGCCACTCATGCATTGCCCGGCAATGTAGGGGGAGGGGGTTCGATTGCAAAGAGGCCGACGATGACGCATTGTCGCCTCAACCGCTACATGGAGGCCGTTTCCCGCCCGACCGACCGGGGCTCGTCAGGCAGGAGATGGAGGGAACGAAGAAAAATGGTGCCATCGTCAATCATCCGGACCGGCCGGTTCGCC
This sequence comes from uncultured Alphaproteobacteria bacterium, assembly GCA_947259335.1. Lineage (GTDB taxonomy): Bacteria > Pseudomonadota > Alphaproteobacteria > Bin65 > Bin65 > CAMYMQ01. Next base: position 3,154 of record CAMYMQ010000259.1, read on the forward strand.
GCTGTCCTCTCGCTCGGCCTCGTCATGGCCGGCTGTTCGCTGTTCAGTGACAGCAAGGACCCCAAGACCGCCGAGGCGGCGCCCGGGGCGAAGAAGCCCTTTCCGAGCCTCGCCACCGTGCCGGAGAAGAAGCCGGATTCGACGACCGAGCGCCAGCGCATGCGTATTCAGGAAGGGCTGCTCGCCGACCGCAAGAACGCGCGCCATGCCGACGGGCCGCAGCCGGGCGAGAATGAGACGCCCGACCGCAATACCGCCGGCCGTCAGGTGCGCCCCCAGGTGATCACCCCCGGTTCGGCCGTTCAGGTCGCGGGCCGGCGCGAGCCGCCCAAGGTCGACGGCGTGCGCATCGTGCGCAGCGGTCTCGTGACGACCATCAGTTTCGCTCCCGACTCCAATGCCCTGCCGGCGGGCAGCGGCGCGACGATCGTGCGCGTCGCCCAGCTTCAGGGCGCGGTCAAGGGCACGATCACCGTCATCGGCCGCGGCCCCAACCGCGCGATCGCCCTGGCCCGAGCCCGCGCGGTGGCCAATGGCCTCATCAACCTCGGCATGTCCGGGTCCAAGCTCAAGATTACCGGCTCGGTATCGAGGCTGAACCGGGCCGATGTCTACATTTCCGGGGGAGTGGTGCCGAAACGTCCTCAGTGACGGGCGCCGCCAACGACATGGACGAGGAATTCTACCGCCTTAAACGGCTTCCGCCGTATCTCTTCGCCGAAGTAAACGCGATGAAACACCGCGCCCGCGCCGCCGGCGAGGACATCATCGACTTCGGCATGGGCAATCCCGACAGCGCGACGCCGCCGCATATCGTCGAGAAGCTGGTGGAGGCGGTGCGCAACCCGCGCACCCACCGCTATTCCTCGTCGAAGGGGATTCCGGGGCTGCGCCGGGCGATCTCCGCCTTCTACGAGCGCCGGTTCAACGTCTCCATCGACCCGGAGACCGAGGCGGTGGTCACGATCGGATCGAAGGAGGGGCTGGTCAACCTCGCCCAGGCGATCTCGGCGCCCGGCGACGTCGTCATCGCGCCGAACCCGACCTATCCCATCCACGCCTATGCCTTCATCATCTCGGGCGCGACGGTCTGGCATCTGCCGCTGACCCCGGACCACGACTATCTGAAGGAGCTCGAGCGGGCGGTCCACCATGCCGTGCCGCGGCCGCTCGCGGTGATCGTCAATTTTCCGTCGAACCCGACCGCCCAGGTGGTCGATCTCGGCTTCTACGAGGAAGTGGTCGATTTCTGCCGCCGCCACGAACTCTACATCATCTCGGATCTCGCCTATTCGGAGATCTATTTCGGCGACACGCCGCCGCCCTCGATCCTGCAGGTGAAGGGCGCGCGGGACATCGCCATCGAGTTCCAGTCGCTGTCGAAGACCTATTCGATGCCGGGCTGGCGCATGGGCTACGCGGTCGGCAGCAAGAAACTGATCGGTGCGCTTACCCATGTGAAGTCCTATGTCGACTATGGCGCCTTCACGCCGATCCAGGTCGCGGCCACCGCCGCCCTGAACGGCCCGCAGGACTGTGTCGAAGAGGCGCGCCGGCTGTACCGGCGCCGGCGCGACGTGCTCGTCTCGGGGCTGGCCTCGATCGGCTGGGACGTGCCCAGCCCGGAGGCATCGATGTTCGCCTGGGTGCCGGTGCCGGGCCAGTTCAAGGAAATGGGCTCGATGGCCTTCGCCAAGGCCCTGCTGGAAGAAGCCAAGGTCGCGGTCTCGCCGGGCATCGGCTTCGGCGAGCATGGCGAGGGCTATCTCCGCGTCGCGCTGGTCGAGAACGAGCAGCGGATTCGGCAGGCGGTCCGAAACATCAAGACGTTCCTGGCGTCGCACGGCGCCAACCTGCCGGACCACGGGCCAGCCGGAAAGAAGCGGGTCGCAGCCTCTTGAGCGGGTCTCTCAAGATAGCCGTGGCCGGCCTCGGCACGGTCGGCGCGGGTCTGTTGCGTTTGCTGGACGAGCAGGGCGACCTCATCGCGGCGCGCAGCGGCCGGTCGATCGAGGTCGTCGCCGTCTCGGCGCGCGACCGTTCCCGCGACCGCGGGGTCGATGTCTCTTCCTTCGCGTGGTTCGACGACCCCGTGGCCATGGCCCGGGAAGCCGGGGCCGAGGTCGTCGTCGAGCTGATCGGCGGGTCCGACGGGCCGGCCAAGGCCGTGTGCGAGACCGCCCTCGACGCTGGCCGCCATGTCGTCACCGCGAACAAGGCGCTGGTGGCCGAACACGGCACGGCGCTGGCCCGTCTGGCCGAGGACAAGGGCGCGGCGATCGGCTACGAGGCCGCGGTCGCCGGCGGCATTCCGATCATCAAGGCGTTGCGGGAGGGGCTGTCGGGCAACCGGATCGACCACGTCTCCGGCATCCTCAACGGCACCTGCAACTATATCCTGAGCACGATGCGCCTGACCGGCAAATCGTTCGAGGACGTGCTGACCGAGGCCCAGGCGCTCGGCTATGCCGAAGCGGACCCGAGCTTCGACGTCGACGGCATCGACGCCGCCCACAAGCTGGCGATCCTGACCGCGCTCGCCTTCGGCACGCGGATCGACTTCGGCGGGGTCGCGGTCGAGGGCATCCGGACCATTTCGCCGCTCGACATCGCCTATGCCGACGAACTCGGCTATCGCATCAAGCTGCTCGGCATCGCGCGCAGGACCGAGCGGGGTATCGAGCAGCGGGTCCACCCGTGCATGGTCCCGATCGATTCGGCGCTGGGCACCGTCGAGGGCGTCTACAACGCCGTCCGGGTGGTCGGCAGCGCCGCCGCCGACACAACCTACGAGGGCCGCGGCGCGGGCGCCGGTCCGACGGCGTCGGCCGTGGCCGCGGATATCGTCGAC
>CAMYMQ010000260.1 GCA_947259335.1 uncultured Alphaproteobacteria bacterium
GGTCGCGCCGGGCAGCAGCGTTGCGGAAGCCGCTGCCCGCCCAGGTCAGCAGCGCGCCCAGGCCGCGCGGCGTGTCCGGCGTCAGGCTGCCGTTCAGCCAGCCGATCACCAGCGCCCCGAAGGCGCCGATGCCGGCCGATTCGGTCGGCGAGAAGACGCCCAGATAGATGCCGCCCATCACCAGGCCGAACAGGAGCAGGATGCCCCAGACCCCGCGCAAGGCGACGAACCGCCGGCGCCAGGGCACCCGGTCGCCGCGCGGCCCCAGCTCCGGGTTGACCCGGGTCACGACGACGATGGCCGAGATGTAGAGCAGGATGCCGAGGATGCCCGGCAGCAGACCGGCGGCGAACAGCTTGCCGATGTCGGTGTCGGTCATGATCCCGTAGAAGACCAGCGCCACCGACGGCGGGATCAGGATGCCGAGCGTGCCGCCGGCGGCGATCGACCCGGCGGCCAGGCTGTCGGCATAGCCATAGCGGCGCATCGACGGCATCGCGACCTTGGTCATGGTCGCCGAGGTCGCCAGCGACGAACCGCACACGGCCGAGAATCCGCCGCAGGCGACGATGGTCGCCGTCGCCAGCCCGCCCCGCGTGTGCCCGAGCCAGGCGTTCGACGCATCGTAGAGATCGTTCGATATCCCCGACCGGGCGATGAAGTTGCCCATCAGGATGAACAGCGGCAGCACCGCGAAGTCGTAGTTGAGGATCTGGCCAAAAGCCTCGTTGCCGATGACCGACAGCGCGGCATTAGTGTTGAGAAAATGGACCAGCCCGAAATAGCCGACCAGGGCCATGCCGAAGGCGATGGGAACTTCCAGGAAGAGCAGGACGAACAGGATCCCGAAACCGATGGCGACTTCGATCATCGCCTAGACCTCGCCCCGGAGGCTGTGTTCCTCGACGCCGTCACCGCCGCCGTCGGGCTCCGGCGCGCCCGCGGTGAAATGCTGGACCGCCCGGGTCAGGAAGGCGAGCACGGTGATTCCGCACATCACGCTCTCGGCATAGCAGATGTACGACTTGTGCACCTGGAGGAACATCATCACCTCTGCCCCAAGCTTGCCGGCGTGGACCCAGAGCTGGTAGGCGAGCACCGCGCTGAGCGCCGCCATCAAAAGCGCCACGAGGCCCAGCTTGATTCGCTGGACGCGGCCCCGGAACAGGTTCTCGAACAGGCTGATCGTGATGTGCTCGTCACGCAGGCTGACCATCGGCAGGCCGACATAGACCATCGCCGCGAGTCCGATCGTGGTCAGCTCGGGCGCGATGATCAACGGCGCGGCGAGGACCTCGCGGGCGACCACGTCGGCGAAGGTCATCAGCATCATGCCCGCGACGAGGACGTTCAGGATCCAGCCAATGATTCGGTCGACGGATGACAGAAAATGCATGGGCAACCGGCGGCGAGCAGGAGGGGTGGCGTCAAATGAAGCGGGGCCCGGCCGCCCGTTTGGACAGGCGACCGAGCCCGGTCTGAAGGCGGCGCGGCATTACTTGAGCGTTGCCTGAACCCTCGCCGTTTCTTCCTTGTACATCGTCAGGGCGGCGTTGCCGTCGACGCCCTTGGCCTTGGCCTTGGCGATCCATTCGTCGATCTTCGGCTGCATGACCGTTTTCAGCTTGGCCATCATCTCGGCATTGGCATCCGTGATCTGAACGCCACCGGCCTTGAGCTTGGGTGTCGCCGTCTTCTCCTGCATGTCCCACTGCTTGCCGATGTAGCGGGCGAAGGTGCCGCCGGCGATCTTGTTGATCGCTTCCTGGTCCTTCTTGTCGATGGCGTCCCACTTCTTCTTGTTCATCACCACGAAAAAGCTGGTGTTGTAGAGGCCGCCCGGGATGTGGGTGGCGAACTTGATGTATTTGGCGACATGGAAGTTGAAGATCGCCTCATCGGTGAAGGACGTGCCGTCCATGACGCCCTTGGACAGGCCCTGGTGCAGGGCCGTGACGCCGCCGGCCGGCGAGATCGGCACCGCGCCGAAGGTCTTGAAAGCAAAGAAGATGGTTGCGTTGGTCGCGCGGAGCTTGAGCCCCTTGAGATCGGCCACCGAATTGACGGCGCGCTTGTTGTTGTAGATGTGCCCGGGAGGATGGACGTGGAGGGCGAGAGTATGCACGCCCTTGGGGTGCATCCCGGCCTTCTCGAACATCGCCTTGAAGACTTTCCAGTAGGCCGCGCCGTTGGCCTCGGCGCTCGTGCTCAGGAACGGCAGGGTCGCCAATTCGGACAGCGGGTAGACGCCCGGCTGGTAGCCGTGAACGCTCCACGTGATGTCGGCGACGCCGTCGACGGCAAGCTGCATCTGGCGCGGCGGCGGGCCGAGACCCTTGGCCGAGAGGATGACCTTGACGCGGCCGTCGGTCACCTTCTCCATCTGCTTGAACAGGACGTGCAGGCCGTCCTTCTGGCTGAAGTGGGCCGCCGGAATCCACTGGCTGAAGCGGAGCGTCTGGTTGGCCGCCTGGGCCGTGCCGGCGATGCCGGCGACCAGCGCGGCGGCGGCGGCGCTCGCCATCAAGGTCTTGGAATGCGCAGTCATCATATCCTCCCATTCTCGGGTGTCGGGTCGACGCACCGATCTGTGCCGATGGCGTCATGATTTGACCGCCGAACTCGCGCGTAAGCAAGTTTTTCGGTCGGCCTATTGAATTTCTCGAACCGCCGCAGGGTTGTTCGACCGGCGCGCGTGGTCGGCGCCGGACGCATCCTACACGCCGCCCGGACGACGGCCCGGCGCGAAACCCGGTCGTTTCGCATATAGAAATGCCGCGTCACGACCACACCGCGCGCGAGACTTCGACGATCCGCGCCAGCTTGGCCCGCTCGTCGGCGACCGTCACCGGATTGCCCATGAAGTTGCTGGCGAAGCCGCACTGGGGGCTGAGGCACAGGTTGTCGAGCGGCGCGAAACCCGCGGCTTCCTCGATCCGGCGCTTGAGCGTGTCGGCGCTTTCCAGCGCCGGCTTCTTGGTGGTGACCAGGCCGAGCACCGCCTTCTTGTCGGCCGGCAGATGCTCGAGCGGCGCGAAGTCGCCGGCCCGGTCGCTGTCGTATTCGAGGAAGAAGGCGTCGACGTCGATCGATTTCAGCACGGTCTCGGCGACGAAGGCGTAGCCGCCCTCGGCCATCCACAGGCCCCGGTTGTTGCCGCGGCAGGTGTGCAGCCCGATGGTCATGCCCGCCGGACGGTCGGCGACGATCCGGTTGATCACCTCGGCATAGGTCCGCACCAGCGCGTCGGGATCCTCCCCGCGCTCGCGCACCGCGGCCTGGTATTTGGGGTCGCAGATCAGGGCGAAGGTGACGTCGTCGAGCTGGACATAGGTGCAGCCCAGGTCCGCCAGCTCGGCGATCTCGGCCCGGTAGATGGCGACCAGATCGTCCCAGAAGGCGTCGAGGTCGGGATAGGCGCCCGCGTCGACCGACGGCCGGCCGCCCAGGAAATGGAGCATCGACGGCGCCGGCATGGTCATCTTCGGCGTGCGGTCGGTATGCTTCCGGATGAACTTGAAGGCGTCGGTGGTGATGCCGTGGGTCCGGCGCAGCTTGCCTTCGACGACGACCAGGTGCGAGGGCAGCGTCTTGCCCTGTTCGTCCTTGAAGCCCAGGATCGAATCGCCGAACCGGATCGCGGTGCCCTCTAGCTCGAGCACGAAATCCTGGTACCAGGACCGGCGCCGAAACTCGCCGTCGGTGATGACCTGGAGCCCCGCCTCTTCCTGCAGGCGGATCACGTCGACGATGGCGGCGTCCTCGACCGCCCGCAACTGCTCGAAACTTCTCGGGTCGCGGACCTCGGAATACTGGTCGCCCTCCAGCTCGGCGCGGGCGGCGATCAGGTTTTCGGGACGCAGAAGACTGCCGACATGCTCTGCGCGGAATGGCGGTTTGGCCACGGCTTCCTCCCTTTCCGGCGCTGCCCTTCGAATCGGAAATCCGCGGGTCGCTGATTGCGGGCGAGTCTAGGAGGCTCGCGGGAACCGCTCAAGCCACGGCGCCGGATTCTCACATCTTTGAAAACCGATTCTCAAATGTTGAGAAGAACAGGCCGCGCCCGCCCCGGTCAGGCCGCCGCCTCGGCGGCGATCAGCCGGTCGATGATGCGCCGGGCATGGACGTTGCCGGCATCGCAGTTGGCGGCCAGCAGCGGCTTGTCGTTGGGATCGGTCTCGATATAGCGCTGCTGGGTCTCGATGATGTCGCGGTCCTCCTCGAAGGTCGCGATGATCTGGTTGCGGATCAGCTCACCGATCTCGGCATCGTCCTGGGAGAAGCAGCGCGAGACGCCCCAGAAATAGTGGCACGACCCTGCGCGTTCCGGCGTGATCGAATTGAGCACCATCCAGTTGAGCGCGTTGGTCCGGTCGTTGTCGCCGGTCGGCACGCCGCCCGCATCGATCCAGATGTTCGCCGGCGGCTTGAACCAGATGTGCTGCCAGCGGTCGATGTTGGTGGTGAAGCCACGCGCCTTCTTGAACAGCGGCGGCGGCGCGCAGTCCTTCATGACGCGGTCGACATAGACCGTGTCGCCCTCGGCCCGGGTCTCCATCGGCGTGTGGGCCACGGCATGGTTGCCGATCGTGCGCTGGTGGACATAGGTCTCGTGGGTCAGGTCGAGCAGGTTGTCGACCAGCAGCTTGTAGTCGGCGGAAAAGTTGAGATAGCCCTTCACCGGCGCCCAGCCCTCGGCCGTGTTCCAGTGATAGTCCGGAATCAGCTCGGCATCGGCCTGCGCCGGATCGCCCATCCAGATCCACACCCAGCCGTGGCGCTCCTCGACCGGATAGGCCCGCGCCTTCAGCCGCGGCGGTATGTTGTCCTGCGCCGGGACGAAGGTGCACGTGCCGGCGCCGTCGAAGCGCATGCCGTGATAGCCGCACTGGATCTCGTCGCCGACCAGCTCGCCCTTCGACAGGGCGAACTTCCGGTGCGGGCAGCGGTCCTCGAGGATGACCGCGGTTCCGTCCTCCTTGCGGAAGAGGACGACGGGCTCGTCGCAGATCCAGCGGCCGAGCAGCGACCGCCCGAGCTCGTCGGCGTCGGCGGCGACGTACCAGCTGTTCTTGATGTACATGGATTCCTCCGGATCCGCGGAAAAGGATACTGACTAATTAGTAAGTTTTTTGACCCGGAACCGTCAAGCGCCCGCGCCGCTCACGCGAGCCCACGATCGGCCGGCGGTCAACGCCCGTCGGGCAGGTTCGCTGTCATCTCCGCGATCCAGGCCGGATCGGCGCCCGGCAGCGTGTCGAGTTCGACCCGAGCCTCGTCCTTGGTCTGGACGACGCAGCCGATCACGTCGGGCGCGTCGCCGTCCTCGTTCTGGCAGGCGAATTCCAGGCGGATGCCGTTCGGGTCCATGAAATAGATGCCGAGCAGGCCGGGAAGCTGCAGGATCGGGCCGTTGTAGTCGATGCCGTGGGTCTTGAGCCGCTCCTCGATATCGCGGAACCGCTCGGGCGTGACCACGAAGGCGCAATGCTGCATGCCGCCGATGGCGTTACGGTTCGACTGCGGCTCCTCGCCCTTCGGGATCTCGAAGAAGGCCATCAGCGAATCGTTGCCCATGTCGAAGAAATAGTGGCGGATTTCCTCATAGGGCGGGTTGCCGCGGTTCTTCGGCCCCGTGCCCAGGCCCGGCGGCACCTTCATCGCGTGGACCAGCGGCATGCCGAGCACCTTCACGTAGAACTCGGTCGTCGCCTTCATGTCGTCGGTGGTCAGCGCCAGGTGGTGGACGCCCCGGCACATCAGGTCGCCGCTGTGATGGGCCGCCCGGGCCGGTGTGATCTGCTCGTTCATCTCGCGCGTCCTCCCACTGTCCGTCCAGGCAGTATACCGTATCGGGGGCGATCAGGTCAGCCCGCCATGGCAGATTAGCGCCCTATCGAATGATCGACGCATTGAGGCAAGTCAACGCCCGTCGCGGTATGGCACGCCTGCACGCTTTCGAGGGGTCGGCGCCCCCATGCGGGCCAGCCGGATTGCGCCCCGGGCTGCCATGCGGATCGGGCATCTCGGCTTCCCGATGCGTGAGGCGCGGTTGCACGCAATCGAGAATGGCGATATCGAGCCCTCTGCGTTCGACGGCGAACGCGCGCGCCTCGCGGCCTTGCACCCGCCCCTTTCGTCCCAACCAGCGGACCGCCCATGTCGAAACTGCCCCTGACGATCGCCACCTGGAGATACGACCGCGTCCGCGCCCTGCGCGACGGCACCGTGCCGATCGACGGATGCGACCCGAACTATCTGGACGTCGACCTGGAGGACATCTTCTTCCGGGCCTTCCGGCATTCCGACTTCGATGTCTCGGAGATGTCGTTCAGCACCTACCTCCTGTCGCTCGGACGCGAGCGCGACCTGGGCGTCGAGTTTCCCTACCGGGCGATCCCGGTCTTCCTGTCCCGCGTGTTCCGCCACTCCGGCATCTACGTGCGGACCGACGCGGGCATCAAGGAGCCGGCCGACCTCAAGGGGCGTACGGCGGGCGTGCCGGAATACCAGATGACCGCGGCGGTCTGGATCCGCGGCATCCTCCATTCCGAATACGGCGTCGCGCCGGCGGACATGACGTGGGTCAACGGCGGACTCGAGCAGCCCGGCCGGATCGAGAAGACGCCGATGGCGCTGCCCGGGGATCTGTCGCTGACCCCGATCGGGCCGGACAAGACCCTGTCCGACATGCTGGAGACCGGTGAGATCGACGTACTGGTCTCGGCCCGCGCGCCGTCCTGCTACAAGAGCGGCTCGCCCAACGTGACGCGCCTGTTCCCGGACTTCCGGCAGGCCGAGAAGGACTATTTCAAGAAGACCGGCGTGTTCCCCATGATGCACGTCATCGGCCTGCGCAAGTCGCTGGTCGACGCCCACCCGTGGCTGGCCGCCAACGTGTTCGAGGCCTTCATCAAGGCCAAGGCGCTGGCCCAGTCCGACCTCACGGAGGTCGGCGCGCTCAAGGTCATGCTGCCCTGGGTCGCCCAGGAGGCCGAGGAGACGATCAAGCTGATGGGCGAGGACTTCTGGCCCTATGGCGTCGCTGAGAACAAGGCGGCGCTAGACGCGTTTCTGCAGTACCATTACGAGCAGGGCCTGTCGGGCAAGGAGAAGTTCAGGCCCGAGGATATCTTCGTGCCGAGCACGCTCGAACGCTCGAAGATGTGACAGCGGCGCCGCCCCGACGCCACGATCAGGGGCGCCAGAACCAGGAGAGAGTTGCGCGATGGACGGTTCCGTTTTCACCCCCGAGGAGTTCCGGGACGCGCCGGACCTCGACACGCTGATCGAGCGGGTCGCTGCGCACGGCATGACGCCGGGCTGGATCGACCGCAAGAAGCCGATCCTGTGGCCCGAGCCCAATACCGACTTCAAGCCGGCCCACTGGCGCTATTCGGAGGTCAAGGCGGCCATGGACGCCGCCGCCCGGCTGATCGACACCGAGCTGGCCGAGCGCCGCAACCTGGCCCTGCGCAACCCGATCGAGAACAACGATTTCGCCACCACCCGGACGCTGGTCAACGCCTATCAGACCATCTTGCCCGGCGAGGAGGCCAAGTCGCATCGCCATGCGCCCCACGCGCTCCGGGTCATCCTCGAGTCCCGCGGCGCCTGGTCGATCGTCGACGGCGACAAGCACCCGATGGAAACCGGCGACATCGTGCTGACCCCGGGCATGTGCTGGCACGGTCACGGCCACGACGGCCAGGACCAGGCCTACTGGCTCGACGGGCTGGACGTGCCGCTGGTCCATCTGCTCGAGCCGATGTGCGTCGAAGGCCACCCGGACGGCATGGAGCCGGTCCGGAAGGTCACCCCCGACTCGCCCTTCCGCTTCACCTGGGAGAGGACCCAGCGCGAGCTCGACGCGGCCCGGCCCGACCCCGAAGGCTTCTTCGGCACCCGCATCGCCTACGATACGTCGCAGACCATGCCGACCATCGGCATCAACGTGACCCGTCTCGAGACCGGCCAGACGACCCGCCCCTATCGCTCGACCGCCAACACGACCTACACGGTCATGCAGGGCAGCGGCACGACCATCGTCGACGGCCACGCCATCGACTGGAGCTTCGGCGACACCTTCGCGGTGCCGATCTGGAAGGGCGTCGAGCACCGGGCGGGCGCGGACTCGGTGCTGTTCTCGATGACCGACGAGCCGGTGATGCGCTTCTGCAAATACTGGCGTTTCGAAGCGCTGGATTGAGGGGCGCGGAAACGTCGTTTCGATTTCCGCCCGTCGCCGGCAGGTCTACCCCTGTTCGCGCATCCAGGCTGGAATATCGCGCTCGCCGTGCAGGACCCGCCAGACCGCCACCTGATCGTCGAGTTCGACGTAGAAGACCAGGTACGGGTAATTTTTCAGCGGTCGGCATCTGAGGTCCGGCAGGCTCAATTCGTGGGCGTAACGGGGCGATCCGGATGCGGGATGCCGCGCGATTTGCCGATAGGCCCGCTCGAGCGCGTCGACGAAGCGGATTGCGACTTTTTCGCCGGCCTCCGCCCGATCGTAATCGACAGCCAGTTCGACATCCCTTCTGGCGAGCGCCCGCGGGACGACAGGCTTGGGGCTCACCCGGCTGCGCGTCCACGCGCCCGGGCGCGCAAACCGTCGAAATAGGACGCATCGACGGCGTCCCCCGGTTGGGATGCCGCGCCATCCAGCATCAGGCGCCGCAGATGCTGGCGCTCGATATCCCGCCGGATCAACTCGCGGACGTATTTGCTCGACGTGCCGTAGCCGCGTTCCCGGACCTGCTCATCCACCAAGGACTTCAGTGCAGCCGGCATGGAAATGTTCATCGTGCTCATGACGGCGAGGCAGGATGTTTGGCAAAATTTGCCAAGATCGTCAGGGCCGGCGGGCCGAGCGCCGGGCTCACGAGCGGCACGATGTCCTTTTCGCTACCCGCTCGCGGACTTGAGGCTTCCAAGAGCCCTGCTCAGACCGCCACAATTCCGCCTAAATCTCTGAAAAAGCGGCCTTATTTCATCCACAACATTTCTGGTGACAAAGGGTTGAAACGGGTCTAAAGGCCCAATCGCGGGCGACACGTCCCGTGGATTTGCGGCTGCCGGAGCAACACTCCGCCCGCATTTCAGGAGACCCCTAAATGAAGAAGATTGCGACCCTGATCGCCGCTGCGGCAGCGTTCACCTTTGTCTCGAGCGCGGCCGTCGCCGGCCCGGTCTACCTTTGGGGCATGACCGCCAAGGGCAAGTCGGCGAAGGCCGGCAAGTACGGCACCTACACCCGGATCTACACCCCGGCGGAAATGAAGAAGCGCAAGGCCTCGACCCGCAAGGCCTACAGCCAGAGCGTCACCCTGTGCGGCAAGCCCTACATGCTGTCGAAGCGCCAGCAGGCCTTCATGGCCGCCCACAAGAAGGCCAAGCACATGGTCGTGGTGCGCGAGCGTGTCCGCAAGGGCAAGTACACCAAGCTCTGCAACGCGTAACACCTGACAGCGGGCGCCGGGTCACCCCCGGCGCCCCTTTCCCCGAAGATCAGGCCGCCCCGCGCGGCCTTTTTCGTGCCCGCCCGGCGGCTCACGCCACGCGGACGACGCTCATCATGCCCGCCATCTGGTGGCTCAGGATGTGGCAGTGGAACATCCAGTCGCCGGGGTTGTCGGCGACGAAGGCGATCTCGACCCGCTCGCGCGGCCGGAGCATGACGCTGTCCCGCCACGGCCCGTCGGCCAGGCGCCGGCCGTTCCGGGAGACGATGCGGAAGGTGTGGCCGTGCAGGTGGATCGGATGGTCGAAGACCGTGCGGTTCTCGAGCGCGAACACGTAGGACCGGCCCCGGGCCAGCGTGTAGAGCGGCTCCATCTTCGAACCGGCGTCGGGCTTGGCGTCGAACCGGCCGTTGACCGCCCAGAACAGGCCCCGCCGGGCCATGCTCATCCTGTTCATCGGCCCCATGCCCATCATGCCGCCCATGGCGCCGCCGCCGAAGATCACCTCGCGGCGCTCGGCACGGGCGAGGTCGGGGACCGGCAACGGGTTCGCCGCCATCGCCAGCGGCGGGCCAAGGGGCTGGGCGCGCACGGGCTTGGCGTCGCCGACGGCGATCTCTCCCAGGGTATAGACGTCGCGGTCGTCATACTGGTCGATGACGCGGAAACGCTGGCCGCGGGCATCGGGCAGGTCGACCACCAGGTCCGCGCGCATGCCGGGCCCGATCAGCAGGTCGTCGGCGCCCGCCGGGCGGGGCTTTACCGGCTGACCGTCGAGCGCCACCAGCCACGGCTTCAGACCCTCCAGGCGCAGGGCCAGGATCCGGCCCGTCGCAGCGTTGAGCAAACGCAGGCGCAGGCGCTCGTTGGGCCGCCCGGTCAGGGTCGGCGCCGCCCTTCCATTGACGGCGACCCGGTTGCCGTAGCGCCCCGCATGGCTGCGGTCATGGGGATTGTCGAACTCCTCGACCACCACGCCGAGCGCCACTTGCCAGTCGTTGACCGCCCACAGGATATCGCGGTCGACCGGGACCGGGGTGCGTTCCTCCACGATCAGGGCCCCGAACAGGCCTCGGCCGACCTGGGCGACCGAATTGATATGCGGGTGATAGAGAAAGGTGCCGGTGTCCTCGGCCACGAAGGAATAGCGGTGGGTGGCGCCGCTCGCGACCGGCTTTTGGGTCACGAAAGGTACCCCGTCCTGGTCGTTGGGCACCCGCAACCCGTGCCAATGGATGCTGGTCGGCTCGGGCAGCGCGTTGGTGAGCCGGACGTCCAGCCGCTCGCCCTGGCGAACCCTGAGGGCTGGACCCGGCACAGAGCCGTTGTAGGCCCAGACCGAGGACGGCTTCGTAGATACGCCGGGCAAAGCGAGCTTGGCCAGTCCGGCCGTCAACTCAACCGTTCGGGCGGCGTCCTTCTTGGACCAGGCGGCGCCGGGAACAAGTCCGGCCGCCGCGCCAACGGCGCCTACCTTGATGAACGAACGCCTCGATAGGGAATTGCGCATAGTCCGTTCTCCTCGAATACCGCAGACAGCGGCTAGTTCTTCTTCTGGCGAAAGACCTTGTGACACCCGCCGCACGACCGCGCCGTGCTTGCGAACTGACCCAGCACGGCGCGCCGGTCGGCATTCGCGGCGAGCTCGGCCAGCTTGGCGGCTTCTGTTTTCATGGCGTCATTTGCCTTGATGAACTCCTGCCAGGACTGCCAGACCTCAGACCGAACCTCGCTTGGATGCTTGTCGCTGCCTTTTGGGAACAGGCTTGGAATGCGGTCGGCATGCGCAGTGATTTGCTTGGCGGCGGCGGCGATGGCGTCCCGCTGCATGTCAGGCTTCGCGGTCACGCCCGCCTTGATCGCCTTCATGGCCTCGGCGAGGGAGCTCATCAGCTCCATTCTCTCCTTGACGACGCCGGTCGCGCCGCTGTGGGCATCCGCCCGCTCGCCGACGAGGCTCCAAATACCGAGGGTCGCTGCGAACGCGACGGCGGCCGCCAGGCAGGCTGACTTAATCATGTGGGCTCCGATTCGAGTGGCTGTTGGAATTCGGTCGGCACGCTACCGATTGCGATAAGCTTCAGTCATGGTTCGCTGCCGCTGCCGGATTTCCTCGGGCCAGCGGCTCTTGATGAAGGCCAGGACCGCCGAGATTTCTCGGTCAGTCAACGTTCCCTCAAAGCCTGGCATGTTGCTCTTGACAGCGCCGCGCGTGACCTTGGCGCCGCCCAACTTCGTATAGGCGAACAGCAATTGGTCCGGATGATGCCAACTATGGCCGGTCCGATCGTGAGGCGGGGCGCGCAGGGATCCGTCGGGCTTGGGCGTGCGCCAGTTCGCCTCCCCTTCAAGCTTCTTGCCGTGGCACGAGGCGCATTGAGCGGCGTAAATTTTGCTGCCAAGCGAAACCAGTTCGACATCGGCCGGGTTGGCCCAAACTCGCTTCCTGTCAGCGATGTCGCTCTTGTCAAAGACGAAAAAATATGTCGCGGCGGCGACACCTAGTATCAGCACACATCCGAGCAAAATCTCAAATAAGCCGAACCTAGCTTTCATTCGTGCCGCCAAATGCGAGATCATCGAGTATCGGGCAGTTGGGCCGCTCATCGCCTCGGCAATGGTCGGCGAGATGCCTGAGAGTTCGCCGCATCGATTCAAGCTCGACGATCTTGCGCTCGATGTCCTCGATCCGCTGCAGTGCGAGCGCCTTGACGTCGGCCGAGGCGCGCTCCCGGTCGCGGTAGAGCGACAGCAATTCCCGGCATTCGGCGACCGAGAAGCCGAGCCCGCGCGCCCGGCGCAGAAAGCGCAGGATCTCTACGTCGGTCCCGTCATAATCCCGGTAGCCGCCTTGCGTCCGCCCGGCCGCCGGGATCAGGCCGATTTCTTCGTAATAGCGGATGGTCTTGGGCGGCAGGCCAGATTGTTCGGCGGCGCTTCCGATATTCATGGCGCTACTCCTCGATCTTCACGGCGCGCAGTCTCAGCGCGTTGGAAATCACCGAGACCGAACTCAGGCTCATCGCCCCGGCAGCGATCATCGGGTTCAACAGCAGGCCGAACAGCGGGAACAGCACGCCCGCCGCCACGGGCACGCCGGCAGCGTTGTAGATGAAGGCGAAGAACAGGTTCTGGCGGATGTTGCGCATCGTCGCCCGGCTCAGCCTTCGCGCCCTGACGATGCCGCGCAGGTCGCCCTTGATCAGGGTCACCCCGGCGCTCTCGATCGCCACGTCGGTGCCGCTACCCATGGCGATGCCGATGTCGGCCTGGGCCAGCGCGGGCGCGTCGTTGACCCCGTCGCCGGCCATGGCGACCACCCGGCCTTCCGCCTGCAGCTTCTTGATGACGTCGCTCTTGCCGTCGGGCAGCACGTCGGCCTGGACCTGGTCGATGCCCAGCGCGCGGGCGACGGCCTCGGCGGTGGTCCGGTTGTCGCCGGTCAGCATGACGATGGTCAGCCCTTCCTCGTGGAGCGCCTTGATCGCGCCCGCCGTCGTCTCCTTGATCGGGTCGGCCACGGCGACCAACCCGGCGAGCGCGCCGTCGCGGGCGATGTACATGACCGTCGCCCCCTCGCGGCGCAGGTCCTCGGCGGCCCCGTCGAGCGAGGTCTTGTCGATGCCCTCGTCCGCCATCAGCTTGGAATTGCCGAGCGCCAGGCGGGCGCCCGAAACGGTGCCTTTGACGCCCTTGCCGGTGACGGCCTCGAAGTCTTTGGCGTCCTCGATCGTCAGGCCGCGCTCCTCGGCGCCTTGGACGATCGCCTCGGCCAGCGGATGCTCGCTGCCGCGCTCGAGTCCGGCCACCTGGGCGAGCAGGCCGTCCTCCTCGACGCCCTCGGCAACGACCACGGTATTCAGCTTGGGCTTGCCCTCGGTCAGCGTGCCGGTCTTGTCGACCACCAGCGTGTCGACCTTCTCCATCCGCTCGAGCGCCTCGGCGTTCTTGATCAG
The DNA here is from genome assembly GCA_947259335.1 of uncultured Alphaproteobacteria bacterium. Classification (GTDB taxonomy): domain Bacteria; phylum Pseudomonadota; class Alphaproteobacteria; order Bin65; family Bin65; genus CAMYMQ01. The sequence continues at coordinate 13,421 of CAMYMQ010000260.1, forward strand.
CACGCCGGCGGTGGCGCCCCGGCCAGTCGCAACCATGATCGACATCGGCGTGGCGAGACCCAGGGCACACGGACACGCGATGATCAGCACGGCGACCGCCGTCAGCAGCCCATAGGCCAGCGCCGGCGACGGGCCGAACAGGGACCAGACGGCGAAAGCAAGGATGGCGATGCCGACCACCGCGGGCACGAACCAGCCCGCGACCACGTCGGCGAGCTTCTGGATCGGGGCGCGGCTGCGCTGGGCCTCGGCGACCATCTTTACGATGCGCGAGAGCATGGTGTCGGCGCCGACCTTCTGTGCCTCCATGACCATCGAGCCGTTGCCGTTGAGCGTACCCCCGATCAGCGTGTCGCCCTCGGTCTTCTCGACCGGCACCGGCTCGCCGGTGATCATTGATTCGTCGACCGAACTGTGGCCCTCGACCACCGTGCCGTCGACAGGCACGCCGTCGCCCGGACGCACCCGCAGCCGGTCGCCGGCCTGGACCTGGTCCAGCGTGACGGTCTCGTCCGACCCGTCCTCCTTGATCCGCCGGGCGGTCTTGGGCGCGAGGTCGAGCAGCGCCCGGATCGCGCCACCGGTCCGCTCGCGGGCGCGCAGCTCCAGCACCTGGCCGAGCAGGACAAGCGTGATGATCACGGCGGCGGCCTCGAAATAGACATCCACCTGGCCGCCGTGACCGCGGAAGCCTTCGGGAAAGATCGAAGGGAACAGCGCGGCGACGACACTGAACAGATAGGCGGTGCCCGTGCCGATCGCGATCAGGGTGAACATGTTGAGGCTGCGCGCGGCGACGGACTTCCAGCCGCGCACGAAGAAGGGCCAGCCGGCCCACAGCACGACCGGCGTGCCCAGGATGAGCTGGACGATCACGCTGGTCTCACGGGACAGCAGTTCGGACAGGCCCGGGATCAGCTCGCCCATGGCGAGCACGAACAGCGGCACGGTGAAGACCAACCCGACCCAGAAGCGCCGGGTCATGTCGACCAGCTCGGGGTTGGGGCCGGTGTCGGCCGCGACCGTCATCGGCTCCAGCGCCATGCCGCAGATCGGGCAGTCGCCGGGCTCGTCCCGGACGATCTCCGGGTGCATGGGACAGGTGTACTGGACCTTGGTTGCCGCCGCCGGCTGCGCCGGCTCCAGCGCCATGCCGCATTTCGGGCAGGCGGCGGGCACGTCGGACCCCACCCCGGGGCACATGGGGCAGATATAGGCCGCGCCCTTGGCGGCAGGCGCGCCGCCAGCCGGGGCAGCAGAATTGCCACCGCAACGGCCGTGATCATGTATCGGTGCCGGCTCTTTCGCCTGGCAGGCGTGGCCGGTCTTAGGTGGTTTATGGTCCATGATAGTTCCCATCGAGCGACGCACCGCCCCCAAGTTTCCAAAGACCGGAAGGCACGGTACAGATTCCGGTTACTGGAAGGTCAAGATTCAATCGGCTGATACAAATCCGATCCTCTTCTGAGAGAATCGCTTATCTGACATGAGCGCGACGCCATAACTCACTGTGGCGCAGAAAGCGTGCAAAGGTTGATAGAGCACGCCTATATTATACCTCTCCTTTGTCGATCTTGCGACGCCGCCGATCGAACTCCTCCTCGTCGATTTCACCGCTTGCAAATCGCTGTTCGAGGATTTCCCGAGGCGTCTTCGATATGCGCGAGGGATTGTCCTGCCCGGAGCGAAAGCGAGAAAAAATAAGGAAGGCGATCAGAATAATCGCACCCCAAAAAAGGATCATCATCAGACCGCCACCGAACATCATATGCCCCCAGCTCCAGTCTCTCATGTGCCAGAAGCCGGTGCGCTCACCTCCCGTATCAGCGAGGGCCGGACCCGCCATCAGCAGCTGCACCGAAAGCGACGAGGTCGTCGCCCGAAATGGTCTCCGCATCATCGATCTCCATCTTCAGGGCTCAGGGAATCGGGCTCGCCACGCCGACAATTGGCGGGCACGTCCCGCTAAAGTCCGTCGACGACTTCCTTGAGCATGGTTCGGACCGCGTCGGCGACCGCCCCGAGCTTTTCGTTGTCGATGGCCTGCATCGACATAACGGGATCCACCGCTGCGACCTCGACTTTGCCGCTGTCCAGTTCCTGCACGATGACGTTGCACGGCAGCATTGTGCCGATCTTGTCTTCGGCTTGAAGCGCCTGATGGGCAAACTGTGGATTGCAAGCGCCGAGAATCAGGTAAGGCCGGAAATCGGCGCCGATCTTGGCCTTCAGGGTCTCTTTGACATCAATTGTTGTCAGAACGCCGAAGCCCTTTTTCTTCAGCGCGTCCGTAACGTACGCCACCGCGTCATTGAAAGATTTGTCGATGGTCTTCGCAAAATAATAGCTCATTTTCTAGTTGCTCCAATTACAAAGCCCGAAACCAGCGGAGGCGACAGTCCTCCGCCAGTTCGGAAAGTCGGAAACGTCCCTTCACGGCATATAGAGCCGGCTCAAAACAACTGGTTCGATGAACCGGCCGTGATATCTACGAGCCATGAAAGCGCCGCGCGGCTCCGTTGGCTTTCTAGGATCATCTCTTCTTCGCGCGTAAGGTGCCGTCAAATAGAACCTATTCGCCATGCTTCATTGCACCGGTCTTGCGATTGACCGCTAGCTTGGCGACCAACGAACCGTCGACAGTCTGGATCTCCGCGATCACGGTATCGTCGTCCTTGTCCGCGACTTTGCCGACTTTGAGGCGCCTATTGCCGTGCCAGGCCAACATGCCGGACAGGATGCGCTCGACGTCGGAGGCGTCGAGCTTCCGATCGGTCACGCGCCGGCCCATCATCATGCCCGGGCCCATCCGCATGCCCTGGCGGCCCATCATCCCCGACATCATGCCCTGCATCATGCCGCGCATCATCCGATGCATCATTTGCGGACCCATCATCCCGGGGCCCATCTGGTTGTTCTGCATTTGGCCCGGCCGCATGGGTGTGACCTGATTGTGGCGGGGTCCGGTTTGCGCGGTCGCGAGCGGAGCGATCACCGTCGACAGCGCCGCCGCCGCAACCAAGGACATCAGCAGCGAACGCCTCTTGAAGATATACATCGTCGCATCTCCTGCGTTGGGTGTGGAAGTGGCTCGATACGAAGAACCTAATGCTTCCAGTTGCGGGAAGCTCAACATGACAATTTTTGATGGGTGCCATTCGACTCGCGCGGGTCGCCACGTTTGGGAGTTGCGATCCAATTTGACATTCCAGTGAGAGGAAGCTTTAGCGTCGACGGGTCACTCGGGCGGTTGGGCTCGTATCGGATCAGCGGATGCAGGAACTCTCGTGGAACACAACAGCGCGGCTCTCGCGGCCGAAGCGCAGAAACTCTTGGGTTCCGTAGAAGACCGGCAGGAAAGACTAGTCGCGAGCTTTCGCCTGGTCGTCTTCGGAGCCCTGCTCGCGACGGTTCTCAGCGTTTCGCAGACGGGGGCCCATTTTCATCCACTCCTGGCGGCAACGCTTGCATACGGCCTCTTGGCCGCTACTGGGATATGGATCGCATGGCGAGGCCTGTTCCGCAGCTGGCTGCTGCTGGCCTTTGTGAGCATCGAAGTGATTCTAGTCGCGTTCCAGGTCGTATTCCTCGTTCCCGCCAGCGGTATGGCGCCAGCCATGGTTTTCGGCGCACCGGCCGTGACCGTCATCTTCATCATCCTCGCACACGCCGCCATGCGCTACCGTCCGAGGCTCATCCTCTATGCGGCGGGCCTGTTCCTGTTGACTCTGTTTGTCGGCTGGATCGCCCTTGATAGCGGCGTGGGTATGGGGCTTGTGCGAATGAACGCCAACGCTCATTCGCATACGGTCGCTCACTACCAGATCATACCGATTGTTGCGATCGGCCTTACCGCGGGGATTCTCTTCTTCGCTAACCGCGGGACACGGCGCTTGCTCGAAGCCAGCATCCAGAATCAATTGCGAGTAGCGCGTCTGTCCCGCTTCTTTTCGGCGCCGATCGCGGAAAAACTCGCGGCTGATCCCGGACTGCCGTTGATGCAAGGCGAGCGCCGGTTAGTCTCCGTCCTGTTCATCGACATCCGGGGGTTCACCCGGTTGAGCGAGCAACTCGAACCGGAGGCAGTGGGCGTCATGCTCGCCAGCTTTCGTGAACGCATTGCGAAGGCAGTCCGTGAAGAAGGCGGTGTTATCGATAAATTCATAGGCGACGCCGTGATGGCGGTCTTCGGGCTGTTCGATCGCGATGACGGCGGATCAAGCCGTGCGCTCGACTGCGCACACAGGATCGACCGGGAGATGCACCACTGGTCGACGACCCGAGCGCGTGAGGGGGTGCCGCAGATTGAAGTCGGGATGGGCATTCACGAAGGTGAAGTCTTCGTCGGCGTCATCGGTGAGGCTGAACTCCTCGAGTTCACCGTGGTCGGAGACACGGTCAACGTCGCCGAACGCCTCGAGAGAATGACCCGACCACTCGATGCGGCAATTGCCGTTTCGGGAGAGGTGTACAAGGTAGCGTTGTCGACTTCTCTGGGCCGCTATTGGTCGCTTCAACCGCAATGCACAATACCGGGCCGCACACGATTGCTCGACGTCTACTATCTGCCTCGGAGCCGGGACAAGGGAGGTGATCAAGGGGAGATTACAGAAATCGGCACCGCCGAACGATCCTGAGCTATGGAACTGACGAGAACGATGGCTGCACCAGCCGACAAAGTGACCAGGTACCGGCTATCGTGGACCAAATTGCTTTTGGGAATCGGTTTCTCTCTGCTGGTCCTTTTGGGTTATTGGCTCTTGAGAGAGACGGGATTGATCCTCATTCTGCTCGATGGCGAACGGTTGCGCGCCGCGCTGGGGGAACTCGGGTTATGGGGCCCGGTCGTCATCATCGTGTCGATGACCGTCGCGATATTGATAAGTCCGATTCCGAGTGCACCGATCGCCGTTGCCGCCGGTGCCGCATACGGTCACCTCTGGGGCACCGTCTACGTCGTCGTCGGGTCGGTCGCGGGGGCAATAGCGGCGTTCGGACTAGCGAGGCTGTTGGGTCACGAGATCCTGCGCCGCTGGCTGGGCGATCGGATCGAGGCGGGTTGGCTCGGCTCGCAGGCACTTTTGATGGGCGCGGTCTTTGTGAGCCGTATGCTTCCCTTCATATCGTTCGACATCGTGAGTTATATGGCCGGCCTGTCGGTGTTGACCTTTTGGCGCTTCGCCATCGCAACTCTTCTCGGCATTATTCCGGCAAGCTTCATACTGGCTCATTTTGGCAGCGAACTGGCTGCCGGCGACTTGCGTGATGCCCTGTACACAGCGCTTGTCGTGGGTGCATTCACCTTGCTTCCCTTCTTGATCAAGGTGATCGCAAAACATCGAACGACCGGAGGTAAACGCGGGAAGCCGCAAGATCAGGCATCGGAGTCCGATCGGTAGTCATCAAATACCGAACGAGAGAAACGACATGGGACAGGAGAACATGGGGCAGCCGGCGAAGCAGAACCGTTCAACGCAATACGCCAAGGGCAGTCTGACCCTCGTCGGCGCGGTTTCCATGGGTACCGGTGTGATGATCGGGGCCGGGATCTTCGCGCTGACCGGCCAGGTTGCGGAACTCGCAGGCGAGTGGTTTCCCCTGGCATTTCTCGCAGCAGCCGTAGTCTCCGGCTTCAGCGCATACTCTTATGTCAAACTGTCGAACGCCTACCCGTCTGCCGGCGGAATCGCGAGGTTCCTCGAAAAGGCCTACGGCAAATCCATGATGACCGGCGCGGCAGCGCTCTTGATGTACTTCTCGATGGTCATCAACGAGAGCCTTGTCGCTCGCACGTTCGGGACCTACACGCTCCAATTGTTCGATGTGGGCAAGGATAGCTGGCTGGTGCCGGCCCTCGGGGTCGGGCTGCTGGCATTCGCGTTCCTGGTCAACATCCTGAGCAACCGCTTCATCCAGACCTTCTCCTTCTTCATGGCCTTCATCAAGATCGGCGGCATTGCCGTCTTCGCGATCGCCGGTTTGTGGGTCTCGGGCTTGTCGTTCCAGAGCGTATCTGTCGATCCGGCGGCAACCTCCGCCGGAGGATTCCTCGGTGCGGTCGCCCTCGCCATTCTCGCCTACAAGGGGTTCACGACGATCACCAACAGCGGCGGCGAGATCGTCGATCCGCACAAGAATGTTGGTCGTGCCATCATCATCGCGATTGCGATCTGCGTGGTCGTGTATCTATTGGTCGCTTTCGCCGTTGGCGCGAACCTAACGCTTTCCGAGATCGTACGAGCGAGGGACTATGCACTCGCGGAAGCTGCCAGGCCGGCCTTTGGCAAATATGGGTTATGGTTCACGGTCGCGTTCGCTATTGTCGCAACCGTATCCGGGGTGATCGCCAGCGTCTTCGCCGTTTCACGAATGCTGGCGATGCTCACCGAGATGAAGCTCGTCCCGCACAGCCATTTCGGCATGCCGGGCAGCATTCAGAAACACACACTGGTCTACACGATCGTCGCAGCCATCTTGCTGACGATATTCTTCGACCTCGGACGGATCGCGTCGCTCGGCGCAATCTTTTATATCATCATGGATATCGGCGTTCACTGGGGAATCCTGCGCCATCTTCGTCAGGACGTTAAAGCGTCCACCGTCATTCTGGTGACGGCAATCGTCATGGATGTGGTGATATTGGGTGCCCTATTGGTGATTAAAGCCTCGACCGACATGGTGGTCATCTATGCGTCCATCGGCGGCTTGGCTCTCATCTTCGCAGGCGAACGGATCTTTATTCGCGCACAGGCGTCGGAAAACGCGCCCCATTGAAGATAAAGAGTTTGGCCGATGCCATGAAGAGCAATATCCATGCGGCCCCGATCCATTCCGTCGTGGCGGAAGAGTTCCGCTCTTCGAGAGTGAACATTGAAACGAAAGGCAAGCAAACGTCTCGCCGTGTCTTGTTTGCATCCTCATCAATTTGACCTGATGTTGAAATCAAATCGGTCTTTGTATCAATCAGATATTGCCTGCATGACGTCCACATCTGTCGATTGAGGGAAGTCGTCAATAGGTGAAAAAAATAATATTGACCTGCCATTGGCAGGAAGGTCCAGGCTGTTTGGAAATTTGAGATTGTTGGAGCACCTTGAGTCTGAGACGAGCAACGCGACGGTCAAATATTGGATTGGCGGCTTCCATGAAACTCAACGTCAACGCCGGCCTCATAGCTTGATCCAATACTGCCAGCGCAACGCGGCGATTTCTGCCGCCAGGACGATCACCATTTTGGAAAAGGCATGAAGTCAAAGAAGATTCCCAGACCCCAGCTTCATTGGCACACGACGCGGTGGCTGTTGCGCCGAATGATATCCCGGGCAGCTAGGCGCGTTCTAATAGACTATACATTGTACGATGAGGCTGGCCATTCGATGCGGTGGCTTAACCCTGAGATCAATACGTTCGTGAGTTTGCTCGAAGTTGAGGCCGAAC
>CAMYMQ010000261.1 GCA_947259335.1 uncultured Alphaproteobacteria bacterium
CTTCGGCCGGGGTCTGCGTCGGCGCCGCCGGCGCGGCGAAGGCCAGCGCGGTCGCGACACCCGCGACGCTGAGCGGACCGCGCAGGGTGCCGGCTTTAAAAGCACCTGAAAGGCGCCGCCTAACGTTTGGAAACTCAATCATTTTTTGGCTCGCGCTCGCCAGCCTGCTCCATCCTGTCGTCACGGTAGGGCGAGTGCTGCATCATCGCATGCATATCGTCCTCGATCGCCGGCCGCTCGTGGTCCAGGAAGCGCTCGACGGAATCGCGAAACCCTTGGTCGCGCAGCCAGTGAAAGCTCCAGGTGCCGACCGGCAGGTAGCCGCGCTGGACCTTGTGGGGCCCTTGCGTACCGGCCTCGACGGTCTGCAGGCCATTCCGGATCGCGAAGTCGATGGCCTGGTAGTAGCAGGTCTCGAAGTGGAGGAACTTGAAGTCGACGGCGCAGCCCCAGTTGCGGCCGTAAAGCGCATGCTTGCCCCGGAAGTTGAGGGCGCCGGCGACAGGCACGCCGTCCTTCTCGGTCAGCATCAGCACGACCTTGTCCGGGATCCGTTCGGTGACGATGTCGAAGAAGGCGCGGGTCAGATAGGGCGAACCCCACTTGCGGTCGTAGGTGTCCTGGTAAAATCGATAGAAGATGTCCCACGCGCCCCTGCTCAGCTCGGCGCCGGTCAGCGCCCGGGTGATCAGCCCGGCCTCCGCGACGGCGCGGCGTTCCTTCCGGATCGACTTGCGCTTGCGCGACGACAGTTCGCCCAGAAAGTCGTCGAAGGTTTGGTAGCCCCGGTTGTGCCAGTGGTACTGGTAGCCGCGCCGGACCAGGAGGCCGAGCTTGTCGGCGATCTCGGCCTCTTCCTCGGTGGCGAAGGTGACGTGGAAATTGGAGACGCCGATCTTCTCGGCCACCTGGATGATGGCGGTGATCAGGGCCCGGCGCAGCGTGTCCCGGTTCGGGCCCGGAGGGGTCAGCAGCCGGGGACCGGTGACGGGCGTAAACGGCACCGACAGCTGGAGCTTCGGATAGTAACGCCCGCCCGCGCGCTCGTAGGCGTCGGCCCAGCCGTGATCGAAGACATACTCGCCGAAGGAATGGTTCTTGAGATACATCGGCGCGACCGCGAGCACGTCGCCCGACGCATCCTCGAGCACCGCATGCTGGGGCAACCAGCCCGTCTTGGCCGTGACCGAACCGCTCTCTTCGAGGGCGTCGAGAAAGTCGAAGCAGACGAAGGGGTTGTCGTCGCCGGCGCAGCGGTCCCAGGCATCCCTGCCGACCTGGGCGATGGCATCGACGGTGCGGACCGAGAGGGTCTCGGCGGTATCGGGCATGGCTGTATTCGGCTCCCGAGGCTTGAAGGGAGAGGGTAGTGCACTGGCGGCGCAACGCAAGCGCCGCACCGGAAATTGATCGTCTGCACCCTGCACATGGCGGCCGGCTGCGCGACGGCCGAGCCCGCTTGCCCGGCGGCGTTCTGGAGGCGATAGTCGCGCACCCGATCGACCGCAGACCGACACGATGACCTTCCGACAGATGCGCGCAACGTTGATTGCCGGTTCGCTCTTCGCCCTGGCGGCGGTGAGTCTGTTGCCGGCCGCCGGATTGGCGGCGGTGATCGGCAAGGAAAGCCGCGAGACCTTCGCCGGGCATGCGCAGCGCACGGGCGTGTCTCCGCTCGTCCTGCGCCGGCGCTTCGGCGCGTCCGGCTTGCTGGAATGTCCGGGGCGGCTGTCGTCGGCGCAGGTGGTGGGCAATCGCTGGACCATCCTGACCAGCGCACACAACATCCTCGACGACAAGGGCCGGTTTCCCTGGGCGCTCGATACCTGCGTCTTCGTCGTCACCGGCCTCGACGGCAGGGCCGTTGAATATCGGGTCAGCACGAAGAACTGGCGGATCGGCACGCGCCGGCCCGACCGCAATCGCTATCAGGACTGGGCGGTGCTGACGTTGGAGGTGCCCGTGGAGGCGACCGTGGAGCCATACTCGGTCGAGGATCCGGGTAGCCATCCGGTGCCGCAGCGTGGAGCTGTCACCGTCATTGCCGCCTCGCATGATAATTGGCGTCGCCGGTCAAAGCGCGTCGCCAGCATCGAGAACTGCCGCCTGCGCTCGATCCGGCTGAAAATCAACGGCCGGCGCAACCTGATGGGTTTCGATTGCGACACGGGCAAGGGCGCATCCGGCGCGGCCCTTCTGATCCGCCAGCGGTCCGGCTACCGGATTGTCGGCCTCGCGGTGGGCGAGCGCAGCCGGCGGCCCGGTGCGGCCTACGATGGCCTGCGGCACTTCAACGCCGCGGTGCCGATGCATCGGCGCATCGTCGCGGCGGTGAAAGCCGTCGAGCGCGAGCGCCTCACCGACAGGTCGACGGATCGGGTGCTGCTGCCGCCGGAATTCCGGTGAGTGTCATCGATTAGACACTTTCGTTGGTCAATCGAATAATGTATTGTCCGCTTCGCGACGACACGGTCGTCAACGGCGCAGCGGAGGGGCGATGCCGGCTCGATTGAAGAATACTCTCGGTTTTGCATGTCTTGCGCTGGTCGGCGCGGGGCTTTCGCTGGGTCTGAGCGCCTGCAAGGAAGAAAAGCAGGCGGCCAAGCCCGTCGTCCGGGCGGTGAAGACGGTGGCCGTCAAGCGCGTCAACGCGTCCGAGCGCCGCCAGATATCCGGCATCGTCGAGGCGGTGAACACGACGAGCCTCGCCTTCGAGGTCAGCGGCAGCATCGCCCAGATCAAGGTCGAGGCCGGCGACCGGGTGAAGAAGGGCCAGATCCTGGCCCGGCTGGACGAGAAGCCGTTCCGCCTCGACGTCGAAGGCGCCGAAGCGACCCTGCGCAAGACCAAGGCGGACCTGGTCAAGGAAACCGCCAACTACAACGCGCAGAAAACGCTGTACGAGAAAGAAGTCGCGTCCAAGGCGGCCTACGACCAGGCCTTGGCCACCTACACCTCCGCCCAGGAAACGGTGAAGGAGGCGGAGACCAAGCTCAACCTCGCCAAGCGCGACCTCGCCAACACCGCGCTTCGGGCGCCGATCGACGGCGTCATCTCCAAGCGCCACGTCGATCCCGCCGTGGTCGTGAGCACGGGGCGCGTCGTCTTCGACCTCCAGGGCGCGGGAGACCTGCAGGTTTCCGCCAATGTGCCGGACACCATGGTCAAGGCCATGAAGAAGGGCGACGCCGCCGTGGTGACCTTTCCGACGGTCCGCGATCTCAAGCTCGCAGGCAAGATCGACGAGATCGGCGGGACCGGTGAGGAGGCGAACACCTTCCCCGTCACGGTGCGGCTGATAGCGCCGACCGCGGACATTCGCGTCGGCATGGCGGCGGAAGTGCACTTCACCTTCACCATTCCGGGCTTCAAGACCGCCTTCGCGCTGCCCGTCTCGGCCTTCGTGCCCCGAGCAAAAGGCACCGACCGGACGGGCTTCGTCTACGTATTCGACCCGGCCAGCAAGACGGTGACGCGGCGCGCGGTGTTCGTCGTCGCGATCCGCGGCAACGACGTGCTGATCGGCAAGGGCCTGAAGGACGGCGACCGGGTGGCAGTCGCGGGGGTCAGCTTCCTGCACGACGGCATGACCGTGAAGCTGCTGGCGCGGAACTAGGCGACTTCCAACCGGTACTGGGCCAAGAGGGGACGGCGGCATGTCGATCACCAAGTTCGCGCTCGACAAATCGCGCGTGTCGATCCTGGCGGTTATCGGGATCGCCGTCATCGGGCTTTACTATTTCCTCAATTATCCGAGCCAGGAAGACCCGTCGATCACCGTGCGGACGGCGCAGGTCACGGCGTCCTACGCCGGCATGTCGGCCGGCCGGGTCGAGCAGCTGATCACCCGGAAGATCGAGGAGAAGATCCGCGAGATCCCCGAGATCAAGAAGATCGAATCGACCTCCAAGGCGGGCCGGTCGGTGGTCAAGGTCACCGTCCACGAGCGCTACTTCGAGCTCCAGCCGATCTGGCAGAACCTCCGCAACAAGATGGAGGACGTGAAGGCCGACCTGCCCAGCGACACCAAGGGTCCGGTCGTGAACGACGACTATGGACTGGTCGTCGTCGCCACCATCATGCTGACCAACGACGGCTTCCCCGAGGCGGACTGGCGCAACACCGCGCGGCGGCTGCGCGACCGGCTGACCGCCGTGCCGGGGGTCAAGAAGGTCCAGTTGAGCGGCATCCGCGAGGAGCGCGTCTATCTGGAGATCAACAACGCGCGGCTGTCGCAGTACGGGCTCAGCCCGACCAGCCTGATCGACAGCCTGCAGAGCCAGAACATCATCCTGCCCGGCGGCAAGATCACCAGCCGCGGCACCGAAATCCTGATCGAGCCGTCGGGCAACTTCAACGCCGTGTCGGACATCTCCCAGGCGGTGATCGCGCTGCCCAAGAGCAAGCAGGTCGCCTATCTGCGCGACGTCGCCGAGGTCAAGCGGGTGCCCGTCAACCCGCCCGAGGAACTCGCCTACTACAACGGCAAGCCCGCCATCGCGATCGAGGTCTCGATGATCGCCGGCACCAACGCCATCAAGTTCGGCGAGCGGCTCAAGGCCCGGGTCACCCAGCTCGAAAACCAGCTGCCCTGGGGCTACAAGCTCAGCTACGCCACCTTCCAGCCGGCGCGGGTCGATACCGCGATCAACGACTTCGCCGGCAATCTCTATCAGACGATCGCGGTGGTGCTGGTCGTCGTGGTGCTGTTCCTGGGTCTGCGCACCGGGCTGATCGTCGGCGCCATCGTGCCGATGACCATGTTGCTGGCGATCATCGTCATGCGGCTCGGCGACATCGACCTGCAGCGCGTCTCGATCGCCAGCCTGATCATCGCGCTCGGCATGCTGGTCGACAACGGCATCGTCGTCGCCGAGGACATCAAGCGGCGGCTCGAGATGGGCGCAGAGCGCCGCCGGGCCTGTATCGACGCGGGCCGGGAACTGGCGATCCCGTTGCTGACCTCGACCCTGACCTCGATCCTCGCATTCGCGCCGCTGCTGCTGGCCGACAACGAGACCGGCGAATATCTGCGCTCGCTGGCGATGGTCATGCTGATCACGCTGCTCAGTTCGTGGTTCCTGGCCATGTTCGCCACGCCGCTGCTGTGCTTCTTCTTCATCAAGGCGAAGCCGCGCAAGACGGGACCGGCGGGCGGCGAGGCGGGCGCCTACGACACGCGCTTCTATCGCGGCTATCGCGGGTTGCTGACCGGCGTGTTGCGCATCCGCTACGCTTTCCTCGTGGTGGTGATCGCGGCCTTCTTCGGCTCGCTCTTCCTGTTCCAGCTGATCCCGGTCCAGTTCATGCCGGAAAGCGACCGCAACCAGCTTCAGGTCACCATCGACCTGCCGGCCGGCGCGACCAGCACCGAGACCAACAGGGTCGTGAAGCGGTTCACCGGCTGGCTGCACGACAAGAAGGCCAACCCCGAGGTCACCTCATCGGCGGCCTATGTCGCCTATGGCGGGCCGCGCTTCTTCCTCGCGCTGTCGCCGATCGACCCCGACCCCAACCGGGCCTTCATCCTGGTCAACTCGACCGACGACAAGGTGATCCCGGTGCTCAAACGCCGGATCGAGACCTATTTCCTGGAGCGGGCGCCCAATGCGCGGGCCGCCGTCAAGACCCTGTTCCTGGGCGCCGTCGAGCCGGGCATCGTCGAGTATCGCGTGGTCGGCCCCGACAGCGCCGTGTTGCGGCGCACCGGCGACGCGCTCAAGGCGGCCATCCGCAAGGTCGGTAACACCCCGATCCTCAAGGACGACTGGGACAACCCGACCCTGACCGTGTTCGTGAAGGTCGACCAGGCCCGGGCCGGGCGCGCGGGCGTGACCTCGAAGGAGATCGCCGCGTCGCTGAACTTCGCCTTCTCCGGCACCGAGGTGACCGACTACCGCGAGGGCGATGCGGTCATCCCGGTCATCGTCCGGGGCGAGGAGGCCGCGCGGTTCACCCTCGACCGGCTGCCGACCATCTCGGTCTTCTCGTCGAGCCAGAACAAGAACGTGCCGCTGCTCCAGATCGCAGACTTCGTGCCGCGCTGGGACGACAGCCGGATCAAGCGCCGGGACCAGGAGCGCACCTTGACCGTCTCGGCCAAGCACGCCGTCCTGCTCGCCACCGACTTCCACAAGCGGGTCAAGCCCGACCTCGACCGGATCGCCGCCGGGCTCCCGGCCGGCTACCGCATCGACCTCGGCGGCGAGCTGGAAAGCGCCGGTCAGGCCAACAAGGCGCTGCTCGACAACATGCCGCTCTGTCTCGCGGCCATCGCGCTGTTGCTGATCTGGCAGTTCAACTCGTTCCGGCGCACCGGGATCGTCGCGATGACCGTGCCGCTGTCGCTGATCGGCGCCTCGGTCGGCCTGCTGGTCCTGCAGGCGAAGTTCGGCTTCACCAGCCTGCTCGGCATCCTCGCGCTGGTCGGCATCGTCATCAACAACGCCATCGTCCTGATCGACCGGATCGAGCTCGAGCGGGCCGAGGGCGCCTCGATCCACGACGCCATCCTGAATGCGGCGGTCAAGCGGCTTAGGCCCATCATGATCACCTCGATCACCACGATCCTGGGCCTGCTGCCGCTGCTGCTGCTCGGCGGTGAACTCTGGTACGGCATGTCGGCGGTGATCATGTTCGGCATGGGGGTCGGCACCATCCTGACCCTGGGCGTGGTGCCGGTGCTCTACGCGATCTTCTTTCCCGAGAAGAAGGAAAAGAAGGAGAAGGAGCGGGTTCCCTCCGCCGAGCCGGCCGGGGCCTGAGGCCGCTCCGGCGCCCGTCGGGTGGGGACGGGCGCTGTAGGGTGCGAGAGGGGCCCCCGGATGTCAGGTTATGTAGGGTGCTCCAGGGCGCGCCGTCAGCGTGGGACCGCAAGAGGCCAGGGAAACCGCCATTTTTCTCGTTTGCGACCATAAGGTCATGTCAGGTGGTGTCAGGTCGGGGCAGTCCCGACAGGCGGCACGGTCATGCACCGTAAGGTTGCCCGGGGCCACGCCGGTTCGATTCGAGTGTCAAAGATCGACCTAAGAACATAGTCCTTATTGGCCGGCTTTCAAGCATGCCGGACGCCGGTCGGGAAGGGAGCTCCCCGACCGGCGCCGGCCCTTCCGCGACAGCGTCAGGCCAGTTCCGTTTCCTTCAGAAGGCGTTCGGTCCGCGCGTCGTCGATCCGGTTGTGCAGCTTCTGGATCTCGTGCTGGTCGCGGATCGTCTTGGTCAGGCTGATCGAGGCGTTGACCAGAAGCAGCATGGACATGGCGAGGTAGCCCTTCATCCACACATTGGCGTCGACCAGCCAGATGCCGATGACGGCCATCAGCAGGGCGATCGCGAAGGACGCCCAGTTGAACAGAATCCAGGAGGGGGAATCGTGGTTTGACATCTTCGGGTTACTCCTCTCGCTTGATGGGGTCGGTCGGGATGGACCGGTGCTCAGTCAGGGCCGGCGCGGCGTGCGCAGACCTCCGCCAGGATTTCCTCCGCAGTCGGTCTGGCCGGCCGGAGGCAGCCGGCGGCTTCGAGCCGGGCGTCAAGCTGGTCCGTGTCCTCGCGTTCGAGCGTCAGCAGGCTGGCCTGTTCGTCGGCCAGGCGTTGCTGGACGGAGCGCAGCCGGGCCAGGGTTTGCTCGGCGCAGGTGATCTTGTTGTCGACCGCCGCGCCGGTTCGGCGGGTCAGAGCCTCCGCCCGCAGAAGGGAGGCTTCCGACCGGGCGGTTTCCAGTCCGCGCCTTACTTCGGAAACGCGCTGCTCGGCCTCGCGCATCGCGGCCCGCATCCGGGCCGTGCGGTTGGCGTGGTCGGCCGCATCGGCGGTCACACAGGCCCGGCGTTCGCGGCGGTCGCCGATCCGGGCGGCGACTTCGAGGGCGAGGTCCCGGTTTCCGGCATCGACCGCGGCGAGGGCGGAGGCCTCGTCGTGAGCGATGAGGCTGTCCAGATGCGCGGCCTGGCGTTCGAGCGCCCGTTCCCTGGCCATGGCGGCGGCGAGTTCGCGGCGGCACCTGTCCAGCGCGGCCGCGGCATCGCGCAGTTCCTGTTCGAGGAGGCGGAAGGCGTGCTCGTCCAGAAAGCGTTGTCCGCTGTCGTGGACCGCTCCCCGGGCGACGGTGAAGATCTTGTTCAACATCAGCGCTCTCCATTATGAGTGAACAATTACTCACATCGGAACGCGCAATCCGGCTTTCAAGAAAAAAATCGGGGGGTGTCTGCGGGCCCGTGGAGGGAGCCGGCGTCAGGCGGCATCCGACATCAGCAGCCGGTAGATCTCGGCGATGTGAACCTCCGCGGCGTCGATCACCGGGAACCCGCAGTCGCGGCCGTCGAAGGCGAGGAACAGGTCGGTGCCGGCCAGGATCACGGCCTCCGCGCCCTGATCGTCGCACAGCGCCTTGCCGGCCCGGAACATGTGCGCGCGCTGGTCCTCGGTCACCCGGCCGGGCACCGCCATGGCGACATAGTCGGCATGGACGGCCTCCAGCTCGTCCCCCGGCGGCGACACCCATTCGACCGACGTGAGACCGCCGTAGACCCCGGTCGCCATCACCCGCCGGGTGCCGAGCAGGCCGACGCGCCTGAGGCCCCGTTTGGCCAGGTCGGCGTCGAGCACGGGGATCGCGTCGACCAGCGGCAGCGGCGAGACCGCCCGCAGCTCGTCGATGCAGAAATGACCGCCCATCGACGTGACCGCCGCCATCTCCGCGCCGGCGCCCTTCATCCGGTCGATCAGCCGGGCAAAGATATCCGCCTGCTCGCGCGGGCGGCCTTCGTTGAAGTTTCGGATCAGGTCGCGCGCCTCGGCGTGGACGATGGTCAGGTCCATCGGCGGCGGGTCGTCCATCCCCTCGGTATGGACGGCGTGCGCCGCGACCAGGCCGCGATAGTAGAACTCCGTGGCGGCGGGGCCGATCCCGCCGATCAGGCCGATGTGCATGACGACACTCCGTTCATCCGAGGGAGGGCGCGATTAGATCGCCGCACGTTTTCCGATTTATCCCTCCCCCCTTGAGGGGGAGGGACGGGGGCGGGGTAAGCCAAAGGCCAAATTTCGATGCAGGTTGCGCACTTCCTCGAACAGTCCCCCCTCCCTGACCCTGCCCCTCAAGGGGGGAGGGGATGACACCGGGACCGGCATCCGCACTTACGCGACCTCGAACACCGCGTCGATCTCGACCGAGATGCCGAAGGGCAGGGTCGGGGCGCCGACGGCGAAGCGGGCGTGCTTGCCGGCCTCGCCGAAGATCTCGACCAGCAGGTCCGAGGCGCCGTTGATGACGGTCGGCGTTTCCTGGAAGTCCGGCGTGCAATTGACGAAGCCGCCCAGCTTGACGCACTGGACCACCCGGTCGAGGTCGCCGTCGACGGCGTTGCGCAGGTGGCCGAGGATGTTCATGCAGACGATGCGGGCGGAGGCCTGCCCGTCCTCGAGGGTCAGGTTTTCGCCCAGCCGGCCGATGTATTTCACCTCGCCGTCCTCGATCGGCCCCTGGCCGGCGATCCAGACCTGGTTGCCGGTCTTGCGCCACGGCACATAGTTGGCCTGGGCCGGCGGCGGGTCGGGCAGCGTGAGGCCGAGTTCCTTCAGGCGGGCGTCGATCTTTCCGGACATGGGTCCCCTCAGTGTCTGATCGTTTCGGTCGGTGTGTCGGCCCCGAGTGTGCCCGAGCGGGCAGGAGCCGTCAGCCGCAAATACCGCCGGTCAGGGGTGCGGGGAAAGAGGCGGGGCGCTCGACAGAGGCGCCCCGCAAGTCAGGGAGGAGTAACGGTCAGGCAAAGATGCCTGTCAGCTGCGGCCAAAGGGGACCGCTGAACCCTGCGTGGGCCGCTGACCCGCCCGCGCAGCTTGCAACCGACGCAGTCACGGGTGGGCGGCCGCCGCACGACGGGGCGGACGCCCGGCATGTCCGGCCGGTCGAAGCTCGTTGCAGTGAAGTCATCGGGCGCGTGGCGGTCATGGCGTTCACCACACTGCCCCCGGAATGGCGCCGGTAACCGCCTGGGGCGGAATGTCGGCGCGAAGAATGTCCCGATTCAGAACGGGCTTGAGCGACCGGAGCAGTTCCGCCCGGATCGACAGGCGGCGGCGCTCCGAATGTTCGTAGTGGACGTGGACCGTGTCGAAGCCGAGCTCCTCGGCGGCCGGCCAGACGTCCGCCATCGCCGCCAGCTCGGCCATGACGGCGCGCAGGTCGGCCGTCTGCCCGACATAGAGCGGAGCGAACCGCATCGTCTGTCCGATGCGGCTCGCGAACACGAAGACAGCCTCGGCCCGAATGAAGGTGGTGGTCTTCGGGTAAACGTGGAAGTGGAAGGGCCGGCCATGGTCGCCGGGCCACTCGCATTCGCAAGCGACCAGCGGCGCCCGTGGCAGATAGACGATCTCTGCGGTTTGCTGCATCGACCCTTGCCGTTCAGCTGCAGCCACTGGTGCCGCCGCAGGTGTCGCACTTCAGGCAGGTGCCGTTGCGGACCAGCGTGAAGTTGCCGCACTCGCCGCACGGATCGCCCTCGTAACCCTTCATCCGCGCCTGGCGGATGCGATCGAGCTTCTGGTCGACTTCCCGCACCACCTCGTCGGAGATGGAGACGACGGCGGCGACCTGCTCGGAGCTCACGGTCTGGACCGACCCGTTCGTGCCGGTCGCCGCCGTGCCGTTGGCGCTCGCGGTCACCTTGTGGCCAGCCTCGCCGGTCGCGGCTGCGGTCGCCGGGGCCGCGGAGGCCGTCGCCCC
>CAMYMQ010000262.1 GCA_947259335.1 uncultured Alphaproteobacteria bacterium
CGCAGCTCGACGGGCTCGACCGGCTGGCGCGGCAGTGGCGCAAGCGACTTGGGCGCGACTGGGCACGGACCAAAGTCGTCGTGCTGGCGCCGCGGCAGGCGCGGCGCGACAATCTCCAGTATCTCTACTTTCGGGCGCTGATGGGCCGGGCGGCGGAGGGCAGGCGGCTGTTCTACGGCACGAACATCTTCTCGGCGTCGGGCGGCCAGCGGCTGATCGGGACGATCGTGCTCGACCGGGGCGCCTCGGTCGCTTTCTTCCGCAATCCGACCCGGCTCGAGCGCGACCTGTTGGGCGACGCGGCCAAGCGGCACATCACCCGGCTGTTCGCCCGGCGGCGATAGGGCGGCGAACGGAGAGCCCGACATGAAGGTTGTGATCACCGGCGGCGCCGGCTTCATCGGCCAGGCGCTGGCCAGGGCGTTGCTCGCGCGCGGAAGCCTCGCGGGGCCCGGAGGCGTGGCGACGCCGATTTCGGAACTGGTGCTGTTCGACGTCGAAGCGGCGGCGCTCGGCGGCGACGACCGGCTGCGCACCGTCGTCGGCAGTGTCGCCGATGGCGACGCCGTCCGCACCCTGATCGGAGACGACACCGCGAGCCTGTTCCACCTGGCGGCGGTCGTCAGCGCCGGGGCGGAGGCCGACCTCGACCTGGGCTATCGGGTCAATCTCGACGGCACCCGCCATGTGCTGGACGCCCTGCGGGCGACCGGCAAAATGCCCCGGATCGTGTTCGCGTCGTCGATCGGAGTCTACGGCGGGGACCTTCCCGATATCATTACCGACGCGACCCCCGCACGGCCGCAGCTCTCCTACGGCGCCCAGAAGCGGATCGGCGAACTGCTGATCGCGGATTTTACCCGCAAGGGCTGTCTCGACGGCCGCGGCGCGCGGCTGCCGACGGTGCTGGTGCGTCCGACACCGCCCAACGCGGCGGCTTCGACCTGGACCAGCTCGATCATCCGGGAACTGTGGCGCGGCAATGACTTCGTCTGTCCGGTCGGCCCGGAAAGCCGGATGGCCTGTATCTCGGTCCGGCGAGTGGTCGACGCGCTGATCCGTCTCCATGAGTTGCCGTCGGAGGCCCTCGGGGCGGAGCGCACGGTCCTGCTGTCCAGTATCCCGGCGTCGGCGCGGGACATGGCCGATGCGGTGGCGCGCCAGGCCGGCGGGCGCCAGATCGGCGCCATCTCCTGGGCGCCGGACCCGGCCCTGCAGAAGCTGGTCGATGGCTTCGTGAAGGGCACCCGGTCGCAACGGGCCGAATCCCTGGGCCTCATGCCCGACCCGGACATCGACGCGATCGTCCGCGCTTTCGCCGAGGAAGAAGCGGCCGCTTGACCTCGGCTGCCGCGGCGCGGCTCAAATCCCTGTTGTCCCCATACCCTGGTTCGCCCGGGAGGCGGCCCCGGCCGTCTGAACGCCGGCTGAATGGCGTGCTCAGGATCGGTTCAGTGCGGGGGCGGTATCTCTCGTCCCGCACCAACGGGACAGAACCCGTCGCCACCGCACCAGAACCGACCGAAATCGGGAACGCAAGGAACAGGACCATGAAGACCAAGCTCATCGCTCTCGCCATCGCCGCCGGTGTCACCGCCGGGACCGCCGGCATCGCCTCGTCCGCGTCGGCGATGTCTCCGGTCGTTCCCGCAGCGAGCCTCCATATCGACCTCGGCGGCGTTTTCGGGGCCCGCTTCGGCGGTCGCCACCTCGGCTACCGCAACAGCCCGGGCTGTCGCCGGCTTTTCCGGCTGGGCTTCCGCTACGGCAATCTGCGGGCCCGGTATCTCTGGCGGCGCTATTGCCGGACCTACTATCGCTACTAGAAGTCCGCTCCCGCGCTGCGGCTCGGAAGCATTGATCCCACGGACGGCGGCCGAGGTGACTCGGCCGCCGTTTCCGTTGTCATGGCGCGCGCATCGCGATATCGATGGTGCGAGCGCTACCGCGCCGGGAATGTTGCGTCCATCGAGGAGACTCTATCGTGAGCAGGGCACTATCGGCGGAACGGAAACGGTATTTTCGCGGATGCAGCGCGATGTCTGGCCGCATGCCGGTGCTCGGAATACCGATTGTCGCTTTGACCCTGCTCCTGGGAGCCTGTGCATCGTCGGGTCCGGGACTCGACCCGTCGCCGCCGGCGGACCGAGCCGCTTGCGCCCGGCCGAGCTCGCCCGAAGCGGCGATCGTGGCCTGTTCGCGCATCATCGACGCGCGGGGCACGAGCGAGCGGGAACGGGCGATCGCGCTCAACAACCGCGGCTATGCCCATATCCGGGTCAAGCAGTACAAGAAGGCTATCGCAGACTTCAATGCGACCATCGAGCTGAGCCCGAAGATATCGAGCGCCTTCAACGGTCGGGGACTGGCGCTGGACAACGCCAACCAGCCCCGGAAGGCGATCGCCGACTACGACAAGGCGATCGATCTCGATCCCAAGTATGCCAGCGCCTATTACAATCGCGGTCTCGCCCACGAGCGGGCGAACCACTTCCCGGAGGCCATCGCCGACTACACGAAGGTTGTCGAGCTCACGCCGAGCGACGCCGACGCGTACAACAGCCGGGGCATCGTCCATGGCCGGCTCGGCAACCACAAGGCGGCGCTCGACGACTTCCAGGAAGCGATCAAGCTCGATCCCAACGACGCCAAGAAATACAACAACCTGGGCATCGCCCATCGCGGCCTGAAACAGCAGAGCCAGGCCATCGCGGCGTTTGGGCGGGCGATCGAGCTGAATCCGAACTATGCCTTCGCCTATTATAATCGGGGCAACGCCAAGACCGATCTGGGCGACCTCAAGGCCGCCATCGGCGACTATTCGACGGCAATCCGGCTTCGCAACAGCTTCTTCCCGGCGCTGATCGCCCGTGCCCAGGCCTATCTGGGGATCAAGGAGCCGCGCAAGGCTCTGGAGGATGCCGACCGGGCGATCCAGATCAATTCCAAGTCGGCGCGGGCCTATCTGACCCGGGCGCGGATCTGGCGGGCGCTCGGTGTGCAGGACCGGGCAATCCAGGATCTGAAGAAGGCGCGCGAGCTCCGCGCCGCGCCGAGGCGCCCGGGAGCCTGACGGCCGGGACCTCCGGTCAGTCCGGATCGATCGCCGCGAGGACGCGCTCCGGCGTCATCGGCAACCGCGTCAGCCGTTCGCCGATGGCGTTCCGGATGGCGTTGCCCACCGCCGGCGCGACGCCCACCAGCGCGGGCTCGCCGACACCCTTGGCCCCGAACGGACCGGTCGGCTCGGGCTCCTCGACGATGATCGGGGTGACCGTTTCCGGCACGTCCATCACGCCCGCCACCTTGTAGTCCATCAGCGACGGGTTCACGAGGCGGCCGTCCTCCCAGACCATCTCCTCGAACAGGGCGTAGCCCAGGCCCTGGGCGAAGCCGCCCTGGATCTGGCCCTCGACATTGCTCGGGTTCACCGCCCGGCCCACGTCGCTGGCCGCCCAGGCGCGCCTGGCGTCGGCCTTGCCGGTGACCTCGTCGACCTCGATCTCCACCGCCTGGGCGCCGAAGATGTAGGCGCCCATGTTGCCGAACGCGACGCCCTTCATCTTGGTGCCGTCGCGGTCGAAGGGCGAGCCGTCGTAGACGAAGGTGTGGCTGCCGACGATCGGGCCGCCCATGCGATAGTGGGTGAAGCCGGCGACTTCCTCGAAGGAGACGGTGCGGTTGATGGCCGGCCGCTTCGGGCTGTCCTCGCGGACGCCGACCGAGCCGCCGTCCAGCAGCTCCAGGTCGCCGGCCTCGCAGCCGAGCATCTTGGCGGCGGCGTCGAGGATCGCGTCGGCGACGGCGATCGCGGCGTGGTGGACCGCGCGGCCGGTCGTGTAGGTCGTCCGGCTGCCGACGCTCTTGTAGTTGTAGGGCGAGCTGTCGGTGTCCGGGGTCGCGAGCGTGACTTCGTCGAACGGCACCTTGAGGGTTTCGGCGCAGATCTGGGTCAGGATCGTGCCCGAGCCCTGGCCGATATCGACCGCGCCGGTATCGAGCGACAGGGTGCCGTCCTCGACCAGCCGGACGGTCGCGCCGCTGGCCAGGAAGCTGCTGATGTGGGCGAAGGCGGAGATGCCGATGCCGCGCTTGCGTCCGGGAGCGGGGGCGGTCGCGTCCTTGGTGTCGGCGGCGATGGCGTCGCGGACCTTCTCGATGCATTCGCGGACGCCGCACGCGGGAACCGTCTGGCCGCCCAGCCATTTCTCTCCTGAATTGAGGGCGTTCTTGAGCCGGAACTCGATCGGGTCCATGCCGATCTTGTGGGCGAGCTCGTCCATCAGCGATTCGCGGGCGAAGGAGGCCTGCGGATTGCCGAAGCCGCGGAACGACCCGGCCCGCAGCTTGTTGGTGTAGAGGGCGCGGGCCCGGGCGCGCGTGTGCGGCATCCGGTACGGACCGCGCGACATCATAACCGCGAAGCTGGAGACCGCCGCGCTTTCGTCGCAGAAGGCGCCGCCGTCGAGCAGGAAATCGGCTTCCATGGCGACCAGGGTGCCGTCCTTCCTGGCGCCGATCTTCATCCAGGCGCGGGTCGGGTGGCGCGAGCGGCAGGTCTCGAAATCCGCCGCCCGGCTGAGCACGATCTTGACCGGGCGGCCCGTCGCCAGCGCGAGCGCCGCGGCGACCGGCTGGACATGGGGGCCTGCGCGCCCACCGAAGCCGCCGCCGACCGTCGGCGAG
>CAMYMQ010000263.1 GCA_947259335.1 uncultured Alphaproteobacteria bacterium
GTCCAGCAGCGGGTCATCGACAGCCCGGCGCCGGCCGCCGCCAACATGGGCAAGTGGGTCGCGGGCCCCGCGCTGCCGCTGCCGCGCAGCGAGATGGCCTGGGCCACCGCCTGGGAGGGCCGGCTGCATCTGGTCGGCGGCTACGGCCAGCAGCGGGTGTCCAACACCTACCACCACGTCTTCGTCGCCGCCGAGAACCGGTGGACCACCGCCGCGCCGGTGCCGAAGGCGGGCAACCATGTCGGCGTCGTCGCCGACGCCGGTTTGCTCTACGCCATCGGCGGCCACTCGAACCAGAACAGCACCCCCTATGCCGACTGCTTCGTTTATGAAATGCGGGAGGACAAATGGCGCCGGATCGCGCCGTTGCCGAAGGCGCGCGGCTCGATCTCGGTGGTCGCCCATGGCGGCCGCATCCACGCGCTCGGCGGCGCCATCGGCGACGACTTCCGCACCAAGCGCAGCGTCGACTGGCACACGGTTTACGACCCCAAGGCCGACAAATGGGAGACCCGCGCGCGCCTGCCGGTCGGCCGCGACCATATGGGCGTCGTCGTCATCGGCGACGCGATCCATGTCCTCGGCGGCCGCATCCACAGCGCCAGCCACAATGTCCGCTTCCACGACGTCTACCGGATCGGGCGCGACAGCTGGGCCAAGCGCGCGCCGATGCCGACCGCCCGCTCGGGCCATGGCGCCGTGCTCTATCGCGGCCAGATCTTCGTGATGGGCGGCGAGGAGTTCATGTCCCGCTCGCGCGGCGCCGACGGCCAGATGCGCCTGCACGGCAAGGTGTTCGGCCAGAACGAGGCCTGGGATCCGAAGACCGACCGCTGGGTCCACCATGCGCCGATGCCGACCCCGCGCCACGGCCTGGGCGCGGCGGTGGTCGGCGACGCGATCCATGTGGTCGGCGGCGGCCCGGTCGTCGGCGGCGGGGTGCAGAGCGCCGTCCACGAGGCCTTCACGCTGGGGTAGGGGCGGCACACGGCAGGGCGGTCGGGCGCGTTCCGGCCGTCGGCCGCTTGAAGGAGCCGCTCGTTCTTCTTACGTTCCAAGGGTCCGGGATGGCGGTGATGGAGCGCGCCCGTGCGGCCGCTGTCCGCCCCCGGTCGCGGAAGACGAGCGATGATGACATTCGATGACATGCCGGCAGAAAAGACGCCGGCCGTTGCCCTGTCGGCGCCCGGGCGCGAGGGCCAACCCTTACTTTTCCTGACCTCGGGCGACCCCCGGCGACCGAACCTGACTTTTCCTTACCCATCCGGGGGCAGGGCGCCGGGGTCCCGTGCCGCAGGATAACCGATGATAACCAGGGATAACCTATGGCTGATTGCGGCGATGGGTCCGGTGGCGCGGTCGTCTTATTCGGCGTCATGCCCGCGACGGCGGGCATCCAGGGATCTCGCCGACAGTCTGGATTCCCGCCTGCGCGGGAATGACGGCACAGGGCGGGCGCCGTCGGATAGCCGGGCTGCGCCGCAGGCCCTTACTTTTCCTGACCGTTCGGGGGCCGCCCTCTTATCCCCGCAATCCACAAGCCACCCGGCGCCGATCGGGCGACTAGTTGTTAGGTCCGTCGCCGGCGGTCGATATGATCGGCCGGTGCCGCCGCGCGCCCAGCGCGCGGCGATGATGACATTTGCTGACATCCCGAAACCAAGCCCGGACGCGTCCCGCCGATGAATTTCACCACCCAATTCCTGGACGAACTGCGGAACCGGCTGCCGGTCTCCGACCTCGTCGGGCGGCGGGTGAAGCTGCGCAAGCACGGGCGCGAGCACACGGGCCTGTGCCCGTTCCACAACGAGAAGTCGCCGTCCTTCACGGTCAACGACGACAAGGGCTTCTTCCACTGCTTCGGCTGCGGCGCCCATGGCGACGTGATCGGCTTCGTGATGCAGACCGAGGGGCTGACCTTCCCCGAGGCGGTCGAGAAGCTGGCCGGCATGGCCGGGCTGCAGATCCCGCGCGAGACGCCCGAGGAGCGGGCCCGGGCGCAGCGCGCGCGCTCGCTGCACGACGCCAACGAGGCGGCGGCCAAGTGGTTCGAGAAGCAGTTGCGTGGCGCCCAGGGCCGCGAGGCGCTGGACTATCTGCACCGCCGCGGCCTGTCGGAGGCGACGATCGCGAGCTTCCGGCTCGGCTTCGCGCCCGACAGCCGCGACGGTCTGAAATCCGCGCTGATGTCCGACGGCTTCGAGGAATCGCAGTTGCTCGAGGCGGGCCTGCTGGTGAAGCCCGAGGACGGGCGCGCCAGCTACGACCGGTTCCGGGGCCGGGTGATCTTCCCGATCAACGACCGGCGCGGCCGGCCCATCGCCTTCGGCGGGCGCATCCTCGGCGACGGCAAGCCCAAATATCTCAACACCTCCGACACGCCGCTCTTTCACAAGGGCCGCACCCTCTACGCCCTCGACCGCGCGCGCGAGGCCATGCGCGAGGCGCCGGAGGTGATCGTCACCGAAGGTTACATGGACGTGATCGCCCTGTGGCAGGCGGGCTTCAAGGGGGCGGTCGCGCCGCTCGGCACTGCCGTCACCGAGGCCCAGATCGAGGAATTGTGGCGGCTCGCGCCGGAACCGATCCTGTGCCTCGACGGCGACGAAGCCGGCCGCCGGGCCGCCGCTCGGGTGGTCGAGCGCGTGCTGCCGATCCTCAAGCCCGGCCATTCGCTGCGGTTCGCCATGCTGCCGTCGGGCGAGGACCCGGATACGCTGATCCAGGGCGCCGGGCAGGAGGCGATGCGGCGGCTGCTCGACCAGGCCCGCCCCCTGATCGACTGGCTGTGGGAGATCGAGACCGCCGAGAAGCCCGCGGACACGCCCGAACGCAAGGCGGCGATCCGCAAGGCCTTGCGCGACCGGGCCTTCCTGATCGTCGAGAAGTCCGTGCAGGCCGCCTATCTCGACGAGCTCGACGCCCGCTTCAATCGCGCCTTCCGGCCCCAGCGCTACGAAAGGGGCCGGTTCGAACCGGGCCGCCCCGGCGGGCAGGGGCGGGACTTCGGCAAGGGCCGGGGTTTCGGCCCGGGCGGCGGCGACGCGCA
>CAMYMQ010000264.1 GCA_947259335.1 uncultured Alphaproteobacteria bacterium
CGGGCGGTGGCCGCGCCGATCCCGCTGCCGCCGCCGGTGACCACGGCGACATGGCGGGCGAGCGCGGGCTCCGTCCCCTTGCCCAGCTTGGCCTGTTCCAGCGACCAGTATTCGACGTCGAACAGGTCGGCCTCGGGCACCGGCTGGAACGTGCCGATCGCCTCGGCGTCCGTGATCACGTCGACCATCGCCTCGGCGATGTCGCCGGCGATGGCGGCATCCTTGGCCGACTTGCCCAGCGCGACCATGCCCACACCGGGGACCAAAATCAGGCGGGGCGCCGGATCGAGCTCCTTGCGCGTACCGCCCAGCCGCGCGTTGTTGCGCTCGAAATAGGCGTGATAGGAGGCATGATACCCGGCCACGGCGTGGCGCACAGCGGCGGCGAACGTGTCGAGCGCGCCGGCGGCCGGCGCGGGCACGATCAGCGGCGCCGCCTTTGTGCGGATAACGTGGTCAGGGGTGACGGTCCCGGCCTGGCTGTAGCGTCCGACATCCTCGTCGCCGACGAAGTTCAGGATCGCGTCGCTCGTCCGGAAGTCGGCGACCAGACGGCGATAGGCGCCCTGCCCCGCATCCAGCTCGAGCGCCACGGCGCCGCGCAGGATCGGGACCACCTCTTCGGGCGTGGCCAGCGCGGGCGGCAGCGCGGCGGGCACGAAAACGTTGCGGCGGCCCCTGGCCAGCCGCGCCTCGGCCAGCGAAACCAGCTCGATCATCCGCTCGTAGGCTTCCCGGGCCGTCTCGCCCATCGAGAAGATGCCATGCTTGAGCAGCACCAACCCTTCGACACCCGGGTTGGCGTCGAACATGTCGCCGGTCGCCTTGGCCAGGCCGAAGCCCGGCATGACGTAGGGAACCAGCGCGACACGGTCGCCATAGACCTCGCGCGCCAGCGCCTCGCCATCCGGCTGGTCGGTCAGCGCGAGCACGGCGTTGGCATGGGTGTGGTCGACGAACTTGTGGGGCAGGAAGGCGTGCAGCAGGGTTTCGACCGAGGGCGTCGGCGAGCCGCTGTCGAGCAGGTTGACCCGCTGGGCGTTGACCATGTCCTCGTCCGACAGGCGCTCGAGCGGGCGCAGCCGCAGCAGGGGCTCGATCCGCACCGCCGGCAGTCCCGGCGGCTCGATCACCCCCATGTCCCAGCCGCTGCCCTTCACGCAGATGACGTCGACGGTGTCACCCGTCAGGTCGGTCGCCGTTGTCTTGACCGAGGTGTTACCGCCGCCGTGGAGCACGAGTTCGGGATCGCCGCCGAGCAGACGCGTTGTATAGGTCCGCAGGGCGAGGTCCTCATTGACCCCGTCCCCGGCGTAGCGGGCGATCGCCTCCTGGGCGTCCTTGTCGGACCAGCGCGACTGCATCGGCGTTCCTTTGGCGTCGGATCAGGCGGTCGCCAGCACGCGGCCGGCGACGGCACTCAGCTTTTCGATCATGGCCGGGTCGCGCCCGTCGGGCGCGGTGATCAGGGCATAGTCGAGCGCGGTGTGGCAGCCCTTGTCGCACACGCCGGTCCGGTCGGCGAGCCGGGGCGCGGCCTCCTTGACCAGCGACCGGCCGTGCTCGGCGTTCTCGAGCAGGACCTTGATCACGGAATCGACCGAGACATGGTCGTGATCCGGATGCCAGCAGTCGTAGTCGGTGACCATGGCGACGGTCGCGTAACACATCTCCGCCTCGCGGGCGAGCTTGGCCTCCGGCATGTTGGTCATGCCGATCACGTCGCAGCCCCAGGCTTGGTAGAGCCTGGACTCGGCCAGGGTCGAGAACTGCGGGCCTTCCATCGTCAGGTAGGTGCCGCCGCGCTGGACCGGGATGCCGAGCTTGAGGGCGGACGCCTCCAGCGCGTCCCCGAGCCGGCCGCAGACCGGGTGGGCCATCGAGACATGGGCGACGCAGCCGGTGCCGAAGAAGCTCTTCTCGCGGGCGAAGGTCCGGTCGATGAACTGGTCGATGATGACGAAATGGCCCGGCGCCAGCGCTTCCTTGAACGAGCCGCAGGCGCTGATCGAGATGATCTCGGTGACCCCTGCCCGCTTCAGGGCGTCGATGTTGGCGCGGTAGTTGATCGACGTCGGCGAATAGACGTGGCCACGCCCGTGCCGGGGCAGGAAGACCAGCTGCTGGTCGCCGAGGCGGCCGAACATCAGCTTGTCGGACGGCGTGCCGAAGGGCGAGGAAACGGCTTCCCAGCGCACGTCGTCGAGGCCGGAAATATCGTAGATGCCGCTGCCGCCGACGATGCCGATGACGGGCGGGTGTGAGGGATCGCTCATGGGGCCGTTTCGGTTGGGACGGATGGAGGGGGCGACTCAATCATTTCCCGGCGGCGCGCTCAAGCAAAAGGCCGCCGAAACGGCGGCCTTCGCTTGTCGTCGACCCGGCGCCGGTCAGTGTTTGATGCCGGCCCAGACCTTCCGGTAGATGCCGTAGAGCACGCCGGTCAGCAGCAGCAGGAACAGGATCACCTTGATGCCGAGGCGCTTGCGCTCCTCCATCTTCGGCTCCGCCGCCCACATCAGGAAGGCGGAAACGTCCTTCGCCATCTGCTGGACGGTGGCCTTGGGCGCGTTCTCGCCGGTGTACTCGACCTGGCCGTCGGCGGTGATCGGCGGCGCCATCGCCAGGATGTGGCCCGGAAAATACGCATTGCAATACTGGCCGTCCGCGGGCTTCAGCGGCTTGCCCTCGAAGTCCTTGAACGCCTTGGTGCATTCCTCGTTCGAGACGTAGCCGATCAGCAGGCTGTAGAGGTATCGGGGACCGCCCAGCCGCGCCTTCGTGATCAACGACAGATCGGGTGGCAGCGCGCCGTTGTTCGCCGCCTTTGCCGCCTGGTCGTTCGGGAAGGGGCTGGCGAAGCGGTCCGCCAGGCCGCGCGGCTTGTCGACCACGTCCCCTGTATCGTCGATGACCTTCTTGGTCTTCTCTCCCGCGATCTGCTTGGCCTGCGCCTCGGAAAGGCCGATCTGGAGAAGGTTGCGGTAGGAGACCTGCCGCAACCCGTGGCAGGCCGAGCAGACCCCCTGATAAACCTGGAAGCCACGGCGCAGCTGGGCGCTGTCATAGGTGCCGAAGACGCCTTCGAAGCTCCAGTCGCCGTCCTTGAGCGGCGGGGACGTGCCTTCTGCCGCCAGCGCGGCCGTGGCCGCGGCGGCGCACAGGCCGGCCCCCAGAATGAAGGTGCGAGCGAGCTTGAGCATCAGGCTTTCTCCATCGGCTTCGCGGTCGCGCCCGCGGCCGCGCCGCCACCGCCCTTGAGGACCGCTTCGGCGATGCTGTGCGGCAACGGCTTCGGCGTCTCGATCCGGGACAGAATCGGCAGGATTACGAGGAAGTGAACGAAGTAATAGAGCGTGGCCCACTGCGAGATGCTGACCCAGGGCTCCGCGGCGGGCTTCGCCCCGAGGTAGCCGAGCAGGAGACAGTCGAGCAGGAAGACCAGGATCGCCCACTTGAACATCGGCCGGAACCGGCCGCTGCGAACCTTGGAGGTGTCGAGCCAGGGCAGGACGAACAGCACCAGGATCGACGCGAACATGGCCAGCACGCCGGCGAGCTTGGCGCTCACCCCCCACCAGCTGAACACGATCTGGAAGAACCACCAGTCCTGCGTGAACGAGCGCAGGATCGCGTAATAGGGCAGGAAATACCATTCGGGCACGATGTGCGGCGGCGTCTTGAGCGGGTCGGCGGGAATGTAGTTGTCCGGCTCCCCCAGGAAGTTCGGGAAGAAGAACACGATCGCGGCGAACACGAGCAGGAAGACGCCGACGCCGAAATAGTCCTTCACCGTGTAGTAGGGGTGGAACGGGATCGAATCCTGCGGGCCTTTCATCTCGACGCCCAGCGGATTGTTCGACTTCACCGTGTGCAGCGCCCAGATGTGCAGGACGACCACGCCCAGGATCACGAAGGGCAGCAGATAGTGCAGGCTGAAGAAGCGGTTGAGCGTCGGGTTGCCGACCGTGAAACCGCCCCACAGCCACTCGGTGATCGTGGTGCCGACCAGCGGGATCGCCGAGAACAGGTTGGTGATCACCTTGGCGCCCCAGAAGCTCATCTGGCCCCACGGCAGCACGTAGCCCATGAAGGCGGTCGCCATCATCAGCAGCAGGATGACCACGCCCAGCCACCACAGAACCTCGCGCGGCGACTTGTAGGAGCCGAAGTAGAACCCCCTGAAGATGTGGATGTAGACGACGATGAAGAACATCGACGCGCCGTTCATGTGAACGTAGCGCAGCAGCCAGCCGTAGTTGACGTCGCGCATGATGCGCTCGACGCTGTCGAAGGCCAGCTCCGAATTGGGCGTGTAGTGCATCGCCAGGACAATGCCCGTGGCGATCATGATCATCAGCACCAGACCGGCCAGGGAACCGAAGTTCCACCAGTAGTTCAGGTTCCGCGGGGCGGGATAGTCCTGAAAATGGTCGGCGAAGGTGAAGATCGGCAGACGGTCGTTGATCCACTTGACCGTGCGGTTTTGCGACTGGCCGTGTGCGGCGGGCGTGCTCATGTATTTCTACCCCGGTTCCCCTTGGACAGCATCAAGCCGTCGGCTTCTTTTCCTGCTCTTGCCCGATGATCAGCTTGTTGTCCTTGGTGATCGTATAGGGCGGCACGGGAAGATTGGTCGGCGCCGGGCCCTTGCGGATCCGGCCCGAGGTGTCGAACTGCGAGCCGTGGCAGGGGCAGAACCAGCCGCCGTACTCGCCACGGTTGTCGCTCGGATTCTGGCCGAGCGGGATGCAGCCCAGGTGGGTGCACACCCCGACGACGACGAGCCACTGTTCGCGCGGCCAGGCGCCGAAGCGCTGCTCGTCCGTCTCCGGATCGCGAAGGTCGGCCAGCGGGACCGACTGGGCCTTTTCGGCGACGGCCTTGGACCGGTGACGGATGAAGACCGGCGAACCGCGCCATTTGACGGTGACGGCCTGCCCCTCCTTGATCGGGTTCAGGTCGACTTCGGTGGTCGCCTCGGCCAGCGTGTCGGCCGCCGGATTGAGGCTGTCGATCAGCGGCCAGACGGCAGCGCCCACCGCGAACGCGCCGACGGCGCCGCCTGCCAAGAAGATGAAGTCGCGCCGCGACCCACCTTCATGGTGCGCGGCGGCCGGGCGGGCCGTTTCGGATTTGCCCGAAGTCGCCATGGTCTCGAATCTCCCGGAAGGGTGCGTAAGAAGGACAGAATCGGCAGCGTGAATCGCCACGCCGCACGCTCTGGAGTGTAGCGGCGCGTACACTATTGTCCGGTCCCGAGCGAACAAATGCGACACCGTGACGCAGAAATTCCGCGGCCCGCCGCGTCATGCTGAAAACCCAGACTGACCAAGGGCTAGAGAGGATCGCGCCCGTGCGGATTGCGTTGTTCGAGCCGGATATTCCGCAGAACGCCGGTGCTGTGCTCCGCCTGGCCGCCTGTTTCGGCGTGGCGGTCGACGTGATCGAGCCGTGCGGCTTCGTCTGGAGCGAGGCGCGAATGCGGCGCGCGGCGATGGACTATGCGGCGGCCGCGGCCTGTCACCGGCACGATTCATGGACCGCCTTCCGGCGCGACCGGACCGCCGGCCGCCTGATCCTGTTCACCACCAGCGCGCGGAAGCGTTACGTCGATTTCGACTTTCGGTCCGACGATACGCTCCTGTTCGGGCGCGAGTCGTCCGGCGTGCCGGCGGAGGTGCATGACGCGGCCGACGCCGCGGTTTATGTTCCGCTCGCCCCGGGCATGCGGTCGCTCAACGTGGCGACCGCGGTCGCCATCGGGCTCGCCGAGGCGCTACGCCAGACCGGACTATTGCCACCCAGGGACCTGCGATGACCGACTTGATCGAACACAGAAAGCAACAGGCCAGCCAATGGTTCGCGAGCCTGCGCGACCGCATCTGCGCCGCCTTCGAGGGCCTCGAGGATTCCCTCGGCGGCGAGGCGGCCGCGCTGATGGGCAACCGGCCCGCCGGCCGCTTCGAGCGCCGGCCCTGGGATCGTCCCGGCGGTGGCGGCGGGGTCATGTCGGTGATGCACGGCCGCGCGTTCGAGAAGGTCGGCGTCAACATCTCGACCGTCCACGGTGAATTTTCCGAGGAGTTTCGCGCCCAGATCCCCGGCGCGGACGAGGACCCGCGTTTCTGGGCCAGCGGCGTGTCGCTGGTGGCGCACATGCAGTCGCCGCGCGTGCCGGCGGTCCACATGAACACGCGCCACATCGTGACGACCAAGGGCTGGTTCGGCGGCGGCGCCGACCTGACCCCGATGCAGCCCCGCGAGGACGACACCCGGACCTTCCACGCGGCGCTCAAGGCGGCCTGCGACAGACATGATCCGGACTACTATCCGCGCTTCAAGGACTGGTGCGACGAGTATTTCTTCCTCAAGCACCGGAACGAACCGCGCGGGGTCGGCGGCATCTTCTACGACTATGTCGACTCGGGCGACTGGGAGGCCGACTTCGCCTTCACCCAGGACGTCGGACTGGCCTTTCTCGAAACCTATCCCGCGATCGTCCGCCGGCATCTCGACGAGGGCTGGACGCCCGAGGAGCGCGAGGCGCAGCTGGTCAAGCGCGGGCGCTATGTCGAGTTCAACCTGCTCTACGACCGCGGCACCAAGTTCGGCCTGATGACCGGCGGCAACGTCGAGGCGATCCTGATGTCGATGCCCCCGATGGCCAAATGGCCGTGACCGGCGGAGCCGGCTGACCCATAATCCCGGCGGATACCTCCGGCGCGTCGGCAAACGGGAGAGACGGCATGCGAACGCTGATGATTGCCCTGGTGACCTGGTTCCTGGTCGCGCCGGCCGGCGCCGGGCAGGAAGAGCTGAAACCCTTCTACGGCACCTGGGGCGGTTCGGCGGTCGCCAAGAACCGGGACAGCAAATATTTCGGCGTCGGCACCCGGGCGTCGACGATCATCATCGCGCCCGAGGACCAGGGCTTCGTCATCAAGTGGACGACCTCCAAGGACGGCAACACCGCCAAGGCCAAGACCGCGACCCTTCACTTCGTCCCCGCCGCCCGCCCGAACGTTTACAAGGCCAAGGTCAACGGCGAGCCGGCCGACGGCAAACCCTATATCTGGGCGAGCGTCGAGAAGAAGGTCATGACCCTCTACATCCTCGCGGTGAACAGCTCGGGCGGCTACGACCTGTCGATATACGAACGCAAGATCGACGGCGAGGAGATGGAGGTCCGCTTCCGGCGCCTGCGCGACGGCGCGCCGGTGCGGATCGTGGCCGGCACGCTCAAGCGCCTGAAATAACCTTCCCGTCAGCCCCGGGTTCCGGGGAGCATTGGCGCCTTGCGTCGGCTGGCCGCATCCTTTAATTAACAAATACGTTAATTAAAGGAGCGATGAACCAGAGACGATGAACACCGACGCCCTGACTCTGACATTTTCCGCCCTCGCCGACCCGACGCGACGCGCCATTCTGGAGCGTCTGGCCCGGGGCGTCGCGACGGTCGGCGAGCTCGCCGAACCCTTTCGCGTGTCGCTTCCGGCCATCTCCCGGCATCTCAAGGTGCTGGAGCGGGCCGGGCTGATCCGCCGGGAAAAGGACGCCCAGTGGCGGCGGTGTCACCTGGCGCCCGCGCCGCTGCGCGAGGCCGCCGACTGGGTCGAGCAATACCGCACATTCTGGGAAGGCCAGTTCGATTCACTGGCGAACTTCCTGGAAGAGGACCATAGGGATTGAATGAGATGAGCGCTGATACCGCCCCAAACCCAGCCCCAAACCCAGCCCAAGACCGGACCCCCGCGATCGTCCTCAACCTGCGCCGCACCTTCAAGGCGCCGCGCGAGCGCGTCTTCCGCGCCTGGACCGACCCGGAAAAGCTGGCGAAATGGTGGGGGCCGGAAAGCCGTTCCTGCCCGTTCGCGGAACTCGACCCCCGGCCCGGCGGCCGCTGGCGCACCTGCATGCGCGCCGAGGACGGCGAGGAATCCTGGGTCCAGGGCGTCTATCGCGAGGTCGACCCGCCGGCCCGGCTCGTCTTCACCTGGGCCTGGGAAAACAACGGCGTGCCCGGCCCCGAGACCCTGGTGACGATCGACTTCCTCGACCGCGGCGGCGAGACCGAGATGGTCTTCACCCACGCGGGCTTCGAGACCGAAGAAGGCCGCGACCTGCACAACGAGGGCTGGACCAGTTCCCTGGTCTGCCTCGAGCGATCCCTTTCAGGAGAGGACTGACCATGGCGACCATCACCCTCTACGGCTGGCCCCCCAGCACCTACACCCGCACCGCGCGGATGTATTGCGTCGAGAAAGGCGTCGACCACGTCCTCGAACCGATCGACATGGGCACCGACGCGCACAAGGCGCTGCACCCCTTTTCCAAGATCCCGATCATGCAACATGGCGACTTCCGCCTGTGCGAGACCCCGGCGATCGGCCGCTATATCGACGAGAGCTTCGAGGGTCCGGCGCTTCAGCCGGCCGACCCGAAGGCGCGCGCGGTGATGACCCAGTGGATGACCATGCTGGAGGATTACCTCTACGGAACGATGGTGCGCGGGGTGGTGCTGCCGCGCATCGTCTATCCGATGCAGGGCAAGGACCCCGACGAGGCGTTGATCGCGGCCTCGATGCCGAAGGTGACCTATCAGCTGTCGGTGCTGAACGACGGCCTGGCCGGCTCCGCCTACCTCGCGGGCGAAGCGCCCTCGCTTGCCGACTGGCTGGTCGAGCCGGTCATCACCTATCTGCGCAACACGCCGGACGCGGGCGCCGCCGTGAACGGCGCGGTCCATGTCGCCGCCTGGCACGACCGCATGATGGCGCGGCCGAGCTTCGCCGCGACCATGCCGCCCCCGCCGGGCCAAAAAGCGGCGGAGTGAACCGCCGCCAAGACGGTCCCGTCAGGCGAGCAGTCGCTCGCGCCAGGGCTGCCAGGCCCGCACGAGATCGGCGATGAGGGCGTAGCCGGCGGCGACGGGATGGACGCCGTCGCCGCCGGCGAGGGCCTTGGCCCAGGCCCGCGATGCCGCCAGCGGCGTGAAGACGTCGAGATACGGCACCGACAGCGTTTCGGCGAGCCCCGCATAGGCCTGGTTGAGCGCGGCGGTCCGCTTGTTGTTGAAGTGATAGGCAACCCCCGGGCCCGGCCGGATCGGCTGGCGCGATTCGTCGACCGGCGCCGGGCCGATCCACACCGTGGGGTGCAGCGCCCGGGCGGCGGTCAGGATCTCCCGCGCGTTGTCGACCGACTGCTCGAGCGGCACGCGCAGACCGACCCCCTCCTCCTCCGCCGCGTCGTTGACGCCGAAAGCGAAGACCAGCGCGCCCTGGACATGGTCCGGGAGACGCACCGAACATTCACCCAGCCACCGTCCGGCGATGTCCGCCGAGGTGTCCGCGCGGACCCCCAGGTTGTAGAGCGTCACGTCGTGGCCCGCCGCCCGCTCGGCCATGCACAGGCGGCCGGGCCAGCCGAGATAGTCCCCGTCCAGCGTGCCGTTGGTGATGCTGTCGCCGACGAAACAGATCCGCAGCGTCGTCATGCTCCCTCGTTCCCCTCTTCCAGAGTCTGCGCCGCCACGACCGCGCGCAGCCTTTCCAGCAACGCGTCGCGCCCGGGCTCGAAATCCTGATCGACCCACCACGCCTCGACCGCCTTGAGCGCCTCGCCGAGCCGCGGTCCCGCGGACAGGCCCAGCGCCTTGGCATCGGCTCCCGCGACCGGCAGGGTCTTGGGCGTCCAGGCCCGCGCCTCGGCGAGAATACGCTCGAGCGGGCCGGTATCGTCGCGGCCGTCGGCCGCCCACCACAGCAGCGCGGCGTCGGCCCAGGCCGCCGCGCCCCGGACATGGAAGCGGCGCCGAAGCTCGCGGGGGTCGTCGTCGGGCGAGAACCGGTCGCGGTTGGCGAGCATGGCGACCAGCCGCGCCCGCTCGGCACGCGACAGCTTGAACCGCTGGGTGATCGCGGCCGGGTCGGCCTCCGGCCCGAGGGCGGCGGCCAGCCGGCGCAGCGGATCGGGACGCGCAAACCGCACCTCCAGCGGGACCAGCCGGCCCAGGGTTTCGAATTCGCGCTCCTCGGGGAAATAATGCTCCAGCACCCCGTCGGCGCGCATGAGGCGCAGCACGGTGTGGGGCGCCGGCGCCGCCAGGATCCGCAGCGTCTCGTTGCGCACCCGCTCGGCGGACAGATCCGGCAGCAGAGGGGCCAGATCGCGGCAGCCGGCGCGCGCGGCCGCGTCCGGCTCGCCGATCCCGTAATGGGCATGGAAACGATAGAAACGCAGGATCCGCAGCACGTCCTCGCGGATCCGCGTCTCGGGGTCGCCGACGAAGCGCACCCGCCCCGCCTCGACATCGCCGACACCGCCGAAATAGTCGTAAAGCGTCCCGTCCGGCCGGCACGACATGGCGTTCATCGTGAAGTCGCGCCGGGCGGCGTCCTCCGACCAGTCGGCCGTATAGGCGACCACCGCGCGGCGGCCGTCGGTCTCGACGTCGCGGCGCAGGGAGGTGATCTCGAACGGGGTGTGATCGACGATCGCGGTCACGGTGCCGTGGTCGATGCCGGTCGGAACGACCTTGATCCCCGCGGCGCCCAGCCGCTCGACCACCTTGGACGGCGGCTCGGGCGTGCCGATGTCGATGTCGTTGACCGGGCGCTTGAGCACCGCGTCGCGCACGCAGCCGCCGACGAACCGGACGTCGGCCCCGGCGGCGCCCAGGGCTTCGAAGACGCGCACCGACTTGGCATCGGTCATCCAGGGCTGCGGATCGAGGCGCGGGGTCACGGCGCCGACGGTCTATTGCCGGCCGCCGGACGGCGGGAAGATGAACTCGGGGCTGGTTTCCCGGGACAGGCCGAAGACCAGGAAGGCCACCACCGCCACGACCGCTCCGGCGAAGATCAGCCAGAACCAGGGGCTGTCCTCCCACCGCGGCGCATCGGTGCCGAGACGACGGGCCCGCCACCGCTGATACCCGAAATAGAGGGCGTACAGGGCGATGGGCAGCGCGAAGGCGGCGAGTAGCTGAACGACGATGCGGATCATGACGGGGCCGGCTCCGATTCCGTGAGCACCTCGTAGAGGTTGACCAGCATAGCGGCGGTCGCGCCCCAGATGTACCGGTCCTTATAAGGCATCGCATAGAACCGCCGCTCGACACCCCGGAAGATGCGGCTCTCGCGATGATGATTGCCCGGGTCCATGAAGTGGCGCAGCGGCACCTCGAACACGTCCGCGACTTCGCGCGGATCGGGCACCGCCGTGTAGGGCGGGCGGATCAGGCCGACCACCGGCGCGACCACGAAACCGGTGCCGGTGACATAGTCGTCGAGACGGCCCACGACCTCGATCCGGTCGGGCGGCAGGCCGATCTCCTCCTCGGTCTCGCGCAGGGCGGCGTCGACGACCGTCCGGTCGGTGTCCTCGAACCGGCCGCCCGGGAAGCTGACCTGGCCGGCATGGCGGTTGAGATTGTCGGCCCGCTGGATCAGCAGCACGGTCACGCCGTGTTCGTGTTCGACCAGCGGGACCAGCACGGCCGCGGGCATCAGCTCGTCGGCGATGTGCGAGCGGGAGTCGAGGGTGAAATCGCCACGCAGCTTTTCGCGCCGGCGGGCCAGCGCGCCGTCGGGGTCCAGCGGCGCGTGCAGCCGGTCCGTGGTCGGCGCCAGCCGGTCGATGATGAGATCGCGGATCACGCGCCGTCGGCCTCCAGCGACCCGAGATCGAACGAGACCCCCGCGCTGCGCACCGCCAGCCGGCTCTCGCCGTCGACCCGCCGTTCCTCGCCGAGCTCGACCAGTTCGTAGAAGACCGGCCGGTTGAGCCGCGCCTCGAGACCGTTTCGGACGACCACGTAGGGCCGCCGTTCGCCGCTCTCGCGATCGTGTGTCACGCGCAGCGGATGGTCCGCGTCGACAGCCACAATGTCGTCAACATTGGTGCGCAGTTTCAGAACCTGTTCGGGACCGGCCCCCTCGACGATAAGCTCGACCGCGACGAATGGCGCGTCCTCGACTTCGATGCGGCCCTTCTCTACCGGCGTGACAAGCCAATAGTCGCCGTTGGCGTCGCGCTGCAACACGGTGGAAAACAGCTTCACCAGAGCTTTCCGCCCGATCGGAGTGCCGTGATAGAACCAGGTTCCATCCCGTCCGATACGGATATCCAGGTCCCCGCAAATGTCGTCGAACATCTGCCGGTCCTGTGCGCTCAGCGACTTCGCGTCTCCGTGACTTGCCATATCGTCTCTGCTGGGCAACGCTTTTCCTTCGTCGGCTTTCGCGCCGGCGCGCCTGCCACCGCCTTCCGGATACCTGGGCTCGGAGAATACGAGTGAACGCAGACAAAGCAACGTCAGAGCAGACCAGCGCCGAAACCACGAATCTTGTGATGAAGGACGCCCCGGACAAGCTGCTGGACGCAGCCGAGGCGCTCGGCGGCAAGCTGGATCAGGTCAAGTCGGCGATCGGCAAGGTCATCTTCGGCCAGCACGAGGTGATCGAGGAGACGCTGATAACCCTGCTCTCGGGCGGCCACGTGCTGCTGATCGGCGTGCCCGGCCTGGCCAAGACCAAGCTGGTCGAGACGCTCGGCATCGTCGTCGGGCTCGAGGACAAGCGCATCCAGTGCACGCCCGACCTGATGCCCGCAGACATCGTCGGCTCGGAGGTGCTGGAAGAGGACGAGCAGGGCCGCCGCGCCTTCCGCTTCCTGCCCGGCCCGGTCTTCTCCCAGCTCCTGATGGCCGACGAGATCAACCGCGCCAGCCCGCGCACCCAGTCGGCGCTGCTGCAGGCGATGCAGGAGCACCGGGTCTCGGTCGGCGGCAGCTATCACAGCCTGCCCAAGCCGTTCCATGTGCTGGCGACCCAGAACCCGCTGGAGCAGGAAGGCACCTATCCGCTGCCCGAAGCCCAGCTCGACCGCTTCCTGCTGCAGGTCACCGTCGGCTACCCGGACCTCGCCGCCGAGCGCGACATGCTGATCGCGACCACCGGCGTGACCGAGGCCAAGCCGGCCAAGGTGATGAGCGCCGAGGAGCTGTTGGATGCCCAGCATGTCATCCGTCAGATCCCGGTCGGCGAGACCGTGCTGGAGGCGATCCTGACCCTGACCCGCAGCGGCCGGCCGGAAAGCACGGACGTCGCCCAGGTCGCCGAGCATGTCGCCTGGGCCCCGGGACCGCGCGCCAGCCAGGCGCTGATGCTGGCAAGCCGCGCGCGCGCGGTTCTGCACGGGCGCCTGTCGCCCTCGGTCGACGACGTCATCGCGCTGGCCCATCCGATCCTGCGGCACCGCATGGCGCTCAACTTCGCCGCCCGCGCGGACGGCATCACGGTCGATCAGGTCATCGACCACATGTGCGATCCGCTGCGCTAGGCCGGGCACCGAAGCCGATGGCCGACGCCGGCAATCGACTCCGCCTCCGCCACGAGGCCGAACGGACCGC
>CAMYMQ010000265.1 GCA_947259335.1 uncultured Alphaproteobacteria bacterium
CTCGCGGTCGGCCTGGTCGACCGGGAACAGCCGCACCGGCCGCTTGCGGCCGCCCCGGCGCGACAACTCGGGCAGGGCGTCAAGCGCCGCGCCGGCCGAGCCGTAGTAGCGCAGCAGGTGATAGAAGGTGACCGGGCCGACATTCTCGCTGCGGATCAGCCGCAGCCAGTCGGTCCGCTCGGCATCGGTCAGCGGCCGGCGATGGCCCAGAAGAGCACTAGAGGCGGGGCTGCCGTCATCCATGTTTTCATTTTGTTCACAGCCCGTCGCGCCGTCAAGCGGGAGCAGGAGCAAGTGCTTTCACCCCGGTTTCGGGGCGCCGTCTCCCGCGCTATCTTGGGGCGGTTGTCCGGAGAGCCCAGATGTCCGCTGAGCCCGTCGTCGAAAGCACCGCCACCATCGTCCCCGTCCGGGACGTGGGCGCGAGCGCCGACTTCTATACCGGGGTGCTGGGCTTCGCGTTGCGGACGCGGACCGACGATCCGGGCTTTGCGATCGTCGAACGGGGCGGGGCGGCGGTGCATCTGCTCGCCACGAGGATCCGGCCGCGTTGCGCGCGACTGCCACCAACATCGCCATCTATATCTGGATTCGCGGGCTCAATACGCTCTGGGCGGAACTCGCGCAGGCGCTTGGCGAGCTGCCGGAGGGCCGCGTCAGGGCGCCGTTCGAGCAGCCCTACGGCGTCCGCGAGTTCCATGTGAAGGACCCGGACGGCTGCCTGCTGTTTTTCGCGGAGCGGGGTTAGCGAGCCTCGCTCGTCACGGCGCGGCGGCGCAGGTCAGCGATCCGGTCGGGTCGTCGCGGTTGGTGATCAAGCAGGCCTGGGCGGCGCCGGTCTGGTAATTGAGGATCCAGACACCGGACAGGCCCGTCGCCGACGTCCTCATCATGCGGCGGTAGTAGCTCGGCAGCCGGCGGTTGATATCCATCATCCGGTAGCTGCCCGTGACGTCGCTGCCGCCCAGCCATTTGGAGCACTTGAGGAACTCCTTCTTCTCGGCGCCGGGCTCGTCCAGCAGGCACAGCCGGACACGGCCGTTGAGGGGATTGAGAATCCACAGGCCGATCTGCGACTTGCCGGCCTCGCCGCTTGGGATGACGGTCTGGCGGAAATGGTGCCGGACGTTGGTATTCGGCACGACGTGGGCCAGCGAGTCCTGGGGCAGCGCCGCGGTGAACACGCAGGCGAAACTCGCCAGGCCCGCGAAAGTGGAGACGAGCTTCAGACCGAAGCCACCGTTCTCTTCCTTGCCGCACATGTCGATCCCCTCATGCGTTTGCCGGAGGGGCAGCATGCCCGCCGATCGGGCGAAAGTGTGGCAGCGCCGTGGCCATTTGTCGGGGAAGGGTTAAGCCGGCCGGTCCGGCGGGGACGCCTTGCCGGCGCCGATCTTCGATTCGCGGCCGGAGACGAGCCGCCCGATGTTGCCGGCGTGGCGGATCCAGACGAGGACCGCGATCAGCAGCGCGAATTCGGCGAGCTGGTGATAGATGATCGGACTGCCGAGGCCCGGAACCTGCCCCCAGGCGAACAGCTTGGCGACGATTGGCGCCGCCGCGATCGACACAAGGGCGGCGAGCGACGAGTAGCGGAACAGGAACGCCGCCGCGAGCCAGGTCAGGCAGGCGACCGCGCCTACGGGCCAGGCGGCGGCGAGCAGCAGGCCGAGCGCCGTGGCCACCCCCTTGCCGCCCTTGAACCCCAGCCACACCGGAAAGAGGTGCCCCAGGAAGGCACCGAAGCCGGCGGTTATCGCGATGTCGGGGCCATAGAGCCGATAGCCGATCAGCAGCGCCGCCGCGCCCTTGCCGCCGTCGAGGATGAGGGTTGCCAGCGCCAGGCTCTTGCGCCCGGTGCGCAGCACGTTGGTCGCGCCGATGTTGCCCGAACCGATCTTGCGGACGTCGCCCAGGCCGGCGAGGCGGGTGAGCAACAGCCCGAACGGGATCGAGCCGAGCAGGTAGCCGACCGCCACCGCAGCCATCATGTAGGGCCAGGCGAATTCCCAACTGATCGGTTGCGGCATGGTGCGCCTCAGTCCGCTTCGAAGAGCGTGCGTCCCTCGACGATGGTGCGCCGGACCTGCCCCTGAACGGGCATGTTCTCGAAGGGCGAGTTCTTCGACTTGGACCGGAAGGCGTCGACGTCGATTCGCCCCGGGCGGTCGAGGTCGAGCAGGACGAGGTCGGCGGCGGCGCCCTTGGTCAGTCGGCCCAGGGGCAGGCGCAGGATGTCGGCTGGCGTCGCGCTCAGCTTGCGCAGCACGTCGAGGAGCGGGACATGGCCGTTGTGATAGAGCGCGAGCGAGAGCGGCAGCAGCGTTTCCAGCCCGACAATGCCGTTCTCGGCCTGGGCGAAGGGGACACGCTTGGAGTCCTGGTCGTGGGGCGAGTGGTCGCTTGCGATCGCGTCGATGGTGCCGTCGGCCAGCCCCTCGAGCACGGCGACCCGGTCCTCTTCGGTGCGCAGCGGCGGCGAGATCTTGGCGAAGGTACGGTAGTCGCCGATCGCCGTCTCGTTGAGGGTGAAATAGGGCGGGGCGGTATCGCAGGTCACCGGCAGTCCGCGCGCCTTGGCCCTGCGCATGGCGTCGACCGCCGCGCCGGTCGAGACATGGGCGGCGTGATAGCGGCCGCCGGTCGCCTCGACCAGGCGCAGGTCGCGCTCGATCATGATGACTTCGGCCACCGCCGGTATCCCGCGCAGGCCCAGGCGCATCGACATCTCGCCGGCGTTCATCGCGCCGTCGGCGGCAAGGCTCGGCTCTTCGGGGTGCTGGACCAAGAGAAGGTCGAAGGTCTTGGCGTAGGACAGCGCCCGCTGCATCACCCGGGCGTCGGCGATGCCGCGCAGCCCGTCGGTGAAGGCGACCGCGCCGGTTTCGGCCAGCAGGCCCATCTCGGTCAGCTCGGTGCCGCCCAGCCGCCTGGTCGCGGCGGCGTAGCAGAAGACCTTGGTGGCCTTCACCTCGCGCGCGCGCCGGGCGATGAACTCGATCCCGGCGACGTCGTCGAGCACCGGATCGGTATTGGGCAGGCACGCCATCGCGGTGACCCCGCCGGCCGAGGCCGCGGCGCTGGCGGTTTCGATGGTCTCCTTGTGCTCCTCGCCGGGCTCGCGCAGTTGGACGCGCATGTCGACCAGGCCCGGCATCAGGCACAGGCCCTCGCAGTCGACCACGTCGACGCTCGCCGGCGGTGTGTCCGCGAACAGGCGCGGGCCGAAATCCGCGATCAGGCCGCCCTCGGTGACCAGTGCGCCTTTGGTATCGAGCCCGGTTGCGGGGTCGAGCAGCCGGGCGTTGATATAGGCGACCGGTCCCGAACGGTTGGAAGTGACCTTGCCCATCAGGCCGCGTCCGCCTCGGCGAGGTTGCGGGTGAGCAGATCGAGGCAGGCCATGCGCACGGCGACGCCCATCTCGACCTGTTCCTGGATCGCGCTGCGGCCGAAGTCGTCGGCGACCTCGCTGTCGATCTCCACGCCGCGGTTCATCGGGCCGGGATGCATGATCAGGGCGT
Source organism: uncultured Alphaproteobacteria bacterium (assembly GCA_947259335.1). Classification (GTDB taxonomy): domain Bacteria; phylum Pseudomonadota; class Alphaproteobacteria; order Bin65; family Bin65; genus CAMYMQ01. The sequence goes on from CAMYMQ010000265.1 coordinate 3,525, forward strand.
CGGGCTTGGCGACCGAAAGCTTGTGATAGTCCAGGCCGAAGAAGCGGAAATATTCGCGGATCGAGGGCACGTAGCTGCCCTGCATCCGCTCGGTCTGGAGCCGCAGCATCATGACGATGTCGCAGTCGGCCAGCCCCTTCTCCATGTCCCAGAAGGCCTCGACCCCCAGCCGTTCGACCTGGGGCGGCATCAGGGTCGGCGGCGCGACCACCCGGACCCGCGCGCCCATGGTCTGCAGAAGATAGATGTTCGAGCGCGCCACCCGGCTGTGCTGGATGTCGCCGCAGATGGCGACCGTCAGGCCCTGGAGCCGGCCCTTGCGGCGTCGGATCGTGACGGCGTCGAGCAGCGCCTGGGTGGGATGCTCGTGGGCGCCGTCGCCGCCGTTTATGACGGCGCAGTTGACCTTTTCCGACAACAGCTTGACCGCGCCGCTTTCCGGGTGGCGGACGACCAGCACGTCCGGGTGCATGGCATTGAGCGTGATCGCCGTGTCGAGCAGCGTCTCGCCCTTTTTGATCGAGCTGGTCTCGACCGTCATGTTGATGACGTCGGCGCTGAGCCGGCGCGCCGCCAGCTCGAACGAGGTGCGGGTCCGGGTCGAATTCTCGAAGAACAGATTGATGACCGTGCGGCCGTCCAGCAGATCCGACTTCTTGCGCCGTTCGCGGTTGGTCTGCGCGTAGGCGTCCGACAGGTCGAGGATCAGGCTGATATCGTCGGCGGACAGGTCGGCGATGCCCAGAAGATTGCGGTGCCGGAAGGCTGTCTGGGAGGCTTTGGGCGGTGCGTTCATTAAAGCGGCACTATAGGTATACACGGCGCCGGTGGGCAAGCCTCGCGAGGGGGCGTCACGGCCGGCCGTCAGGACAGGGACGACTGGCGGCCGAGTGTCCGCTCGCGATGCCAGATATAGAGGCCGGCGGCGATCACGATGGCCGCGCCGGCGATGGTCAGTTCGTCCGGCAGGTCGCCGAACACGATGAAGCCGAAGAAGGTCGCCCAGATCAGGCTCGAATAGCCGAACGGCGCGAGCAGGGAGGCCTGGGACCGCTCGAACGCCTTGATCAGGAAATACTGTCCGGCGCCCGCGAAAAAGCCCATGGCGATCATCAGGAGCCAGCCCGTGGGCGTCGGCCACTTCCAGAAGAAGATGGCGACAATGCTCGAGCAGACGGCCCCGACGGCGGGGGTGAAATAGAATGTGGTCAGCGTCGGATCGCCCGCGCTCATCCGCCGGGTGACGATCTGGTAGATGGAATACATGGTCGCCGCGAGCAGCGGCAGCAGCGACGCCCAGGTGAACGAAAGGCCCGGCCGCAGTATCACGATCACGCCGGCGAAGCCAATCACGACGGCGAGCCAGCGCCTCGGCCCGATCCGCTCGGCCAGGAAGATCGCCGACAGGGTGACCAGGATCATGGGGCCCACGAACATGATCGACGCGGCGGTCGCCAGCGGCAGGATGCTCAGGCCCGCCAGAAAGACCATGTTGGTCGCATAGAGCAGGCCCGACCGCGCGAGCTGGTGGCGCAGGACCACCGGGCGCATGAAGTGCCGGTAGGCCGGCAGCAGGAAGACCGGCAGGAAGACCAGGAAGTTGAACAGGAACCGCGCCCAGACGACCTGGAGGATCGGATAGTCCAGCATCAGATACTTGGCGAACACGTTGGTCGACTGGAACAGCATCACCGCGGCGAAATAGAGCACGATGCCGCTGTGGTCGGCCCGGCCGGTCATTTCGCGGCGGACTTCTGTGCCGGGCGGACGCGTTCCCGGCTCCAGATATAGATCCCGCTGGCGACGACGATCGACGCACCGGCGATCGTCCACAGGTCGGGCAGGTCGCCGAACAGCACGAAGCCGAACAGGGTCGCCCAGATGATCTGGGTGTAGAGGAACGGCGAGACGACCGAGGCGTCGGCGGCTTCGAACGCCTTGATGGCCAGCCATTGGGCGGCAAGGCCGAAGACGCCGGACAGGGCCAGCAGCCCCCAGCTGGCAAGGGTCGGCGACTTCCAGAAGAAAGGCACTACCATGCTGGTGATGAGGAAGCCGCCGAGGCCGACATAGAAGAACTGGGTCATCGCCGGTTCCGTCCCGCTGAGGTGGCGGGTGGTTAGCTGATAGCCGGCATAGCAGGCGCCGGCGAGCAGCGGCAGCAGCGCGATCCAGTTGTTGAATTCGGGGCTGGGACGCAGGATCACCAGCACGCCGCAGAAGCCGACGGCGACCGCGATGCGGCGTCTTGTCCCGACCACCTCGGACAACAGCAGCGGCGACAGGGCCGTAACCAGCAACGGCGCCGTGAAAACGAGCGCGGTCGCCGCGGCGAGTTGCATGTCCGCCAGGGCGGCGATGAAGGCGAAGGTCGCCGTGACCAGGATCAGCGGGCGCAGCGTGTGCACGACCGGCCGGCGCGTGCGCAGGTAGCCGTGATTGCGCGGATGCAGGAAGAACGGGAGGCAGAGCAGGAAGTGAAAGCCCCAACGGCTCCATGCGATCATGGGCATCGGATAGTCGGCGATCAGCAGCTTGGCGATCGCCTCCATGGCGCCGAAGTTGAGCACCGCGACGACCATCAAAGTGATGCCGAGCTGCGAATGCCGGGTTCGGGCGTGCGGCGCGGACATTTCGGAGTGGTGTGCCAAGGAGTTGGAGGGCTTGCGCAGAGGATCGGCCGCCGACGGGCGGGAAGGGGACTCTGGCAGATGCGCGCCCGGGGAACAACGCCGGTTGCGGTGTCCGGCGCGCTTGACAGCCATGCGGATCATCGGGTTATAGCGCGCGGGGGCTCCCCGTTCGAGGAGCGAGCGGTATATACTCGGCGTCGGACGCGCCTGCCGGGTCGGCCGCGCTTGTCCACCGCATCGGACCAATGGGGACCACCTGTATGAGCGTCTACAAAGTTGGACGCGGAACGAAATCCGACATTGTGTTGAGCGATACCTCGGTGTCGCGCAACCATGCCGAATTGGAGCCCCGTGACGACGGCAAGGTGAGGATTCGCGACCTCGGCAGCACCTTCGGCACCTTCGTCAAGCGCAAGGGCGACTGGTCGCGGATCGACGAGGCCACGGTCGCTGCCGACGACCCCGTCCGGCTCGGCAACCTCGAGACGACGCCCAATCTTCTGATGGAGGTGCTGGGCGACACGACCCAGGTCAATCCGTCGCCCGCGTCGACCGACATGTCGAGCGGCATCCGCAAGCTCGCCGCCATCCTTGCCGCCGATGTCGTCGGCTATTCCAAGCTGATGGGACAGGACGAGCAGGGCACGCTGACCGCGCTCAAGCACTGCCGGCGGGAGTTGTTCGACCCGTCGGTCGAGCGCCACCGCGGGCGCATCTTCAAGGTCATCGGCGACGGCATCCTCGCCGAGTTCTCGAGTGTGGTGGATGCCGTGCGCTGCGCCATGGACATCCAGACGGCGATGCTCCGCAAGCGGTTCGGCAAGGGCGACGGCAAGGCGCTCCAGTTCCGCATGGGCATCAACCTCGGCGACGTGATCGCCGACGGCGACGATATCTACGGCGACGGGGTCAACATCGCAGCGCGGCTGGAATCCATCGCGGAGCCCGGCGGCATCTGCATTTCCGGCCCGGTCTACGACCAGATCAAGAACAAGCTCTATCTGGGCTACGACGACCTCGGCGAACGCACGGTCAAGAACATCGCCGAGCCGATCCGCGTCTATAAGGTCTATTCCACGGCCAGCGGCCGGGTAATCCCGAGCTAGGACGCCGTATCCGGGCGCCGGACGCCGCCCGGGCCTCCCTGCGCGCAGCGCGGAACTGCTATTCGCCCGCACTCTCGGATGTCAGTTGGCCGTCAAGAATGGCTGAAACCATAACGTTTGGTTATATAAACCATAAAAAATATGTGCTATAAAAAATTATACGCGATAAATTGACAAAATATGGGGCGCGGCTAAATTCTCACTCATCCGGCCCGAACCGGGCCCGCGGCCATTTGAAGGGCAGCTTGCAGCCGCGAGACCAATTGCTAAAGCGCCACGAGGACATCCTCGTGGGCCCGAACGACCGAGAATGAAGGCGCACGACGGCATGTCCGACAGTCCCTCACTCCCCGCCGCTACCGCGCGGCCCGGCCGGAAGCCGGGCCGATGAAGCTCTTTCCGATCTTCCTGCGTCTGAAGGACCGGTCCTGCCTTGTGGTGGGCGGCGGCGCGGCGGCTGTCGCCAAGGCGCGTTTGCTGGCCCAGGCAGGCGCCCGGGTGGCGCTGGCCGCCGAGGTTCCGGGCGAC
>CAMYMQ010000266.1 GCA_947259335.1 uncultured Alphaproteobacteria bacterium
GCGCCGTCCCGTCGACCTGCGAGCCGGCGTTCAGGAGCGCCGGCTACCAGGCCCAGTCCCACAATCGCGTGATGGTCCAGGGCGCTAAGAGCTGCCATTGGTCCCACAGCCAACCGACCGAGCTTCAGGCCAGGCGGGCGGCGTTCGCGCAATGCCTGCAGCAGGACAGCGATTGCCGGATCGTGGCAGTGAACGACCAGTTCACCGGCAAGACCGCGGCGGAAGTGAACGCGGAGGGCGAGCGGCTGGGCAGGGAGATGGGGTCGATCTTCGGGGATCTGCTCCGGGCGGTTCTGAGCCAATAGTCGCGCGGCGGCGTTATCGGAACCGGGTCCGGCCTCCGTTCGCAGGTCGGATCGCTATGTGGTCCTAGCTCGACCGGCTGTCAGTACATCGAAGGGAAAGATGAAGAGAGTTATTCCGAAGCTCGTCGTCGCGCTCCTGCTCATCGGAACGAGTTCTCCACCGTCCTATGCGCGCACTATAGCGATTAAGGTCTGGGATTCTAATCTGGAGATAAGTGGAACGTTAGTGACATGCGAACTCCTGGCAATAGCGACGGTCCATCCAAGTGGCCGAGTGGTTGAAACGGGCCGGTATGCCTATCGGTGTCCGAAGCACCGTGGCGGATGGGTGTATCGAAAAATCAGGGTCAGCTTGTCGCCGCGATCGGCCAAGCCAGGCGGCTCGTGCCAGCTCGGAACGATCAGACTCCTCAAGGGAAAGCGGTGGGTCGCATCCTCGTGGTTCGCGCGATGCAAGAACCTCGATGGCAGCATCAGCTATATGTCGAGCGGGTAGTAATCTCCAAATGGATCTCCGCCGACTAAGCTGAATGTAGTGCCATCATGTCGGCTTCTGGGAGCAGAGCGGACAATCTTCGATCGCCTGCTGGTGTCGCTGATTAGCCAAGAGCGCAATACCCTCCTGTCTCGTCCAATAGAGGACGCTCGCGACAAGATCTTCGACTATTCCAAGTTCACAACCCGAAGTATAGTGGCCTCCAGATGGCGTGGGTCGATTGGCTGGCTCAGTTTCAGTTGGGCGCCCGGGGGGATCATGTTCTTGAACGACCAGGAGACGGCCACCGATCTCCTTTACTACGAAGCCATCGCCAAGACAGTCGTCAAGCTCATCCGCAATACGCCGGATGCACCAGTGACGATCGGCGTCCACGGCGACTGGGGAGCTGGCAAATCGAGCGTCCTCAAGATGTTGGAGGGCGCATTTGCGAAAGACGAACGTGTTCTCTGTCTCTGGTTCAACGGCTGGACATTTGAAGGGTTCGAGGACGCCAAGACAGTCGTCATCGAGACCATCGTCGACGAACTCCGGCGTGCGCGTCCTACCTCCACGAAAGTCGCCGACGCCGCCAAGAGAGTACTCAAACGCGTCGATTGGTTGAAGCTCGCTCGCAAGGCTGGTGGCTTTGCTTTCACGGCCGCGACCGGTATCCCGAGCTTCGATCAGGCGAAGGGCTTCTACAATCTCGCCGCCTCCTTCTTGGACAAACCTCAAGAGCAGATCTCGGTCGAGGACCTGAAGATCGTCGCCGAAAAGGCCGGCGAATTCATCAAGGGGACGCCTGAAGATAGCGACAACCTCCCAGAGCACATCCATGCGTTCCGGGAGGAATTTAAACAGCTACTCGACGCCGCCGACATCGACCAGCTCGTAATCATTGTCGACGATCTTGACCGCTGCCTGCCCAACACCGCGATTTCGACACTCGAGGCGATCCGTCTCTTCCTCTTCGTCGAACGCACCGCCTTCGTGATCGGCGCGGACGAACTGATGATCGAGTACGCCGTCCGCGAGCACTTCCCTGACCTCCCGCCGAGCTCCGGCCCGGTCAGCTATGCCCGCAACTACCTTGAGAAACTAATCCAGGTTCCCTTCCGGATACCCGCGCTCGGAGTTGCCGAAACGCGAATATATGTGACGCTACTGCTAGTGGAGAATGCACTCGGCTCGACCGACGAGCGGTTCGTACGCCTGCTCGCCGCCGCTCGCGAGGACATGAAACGACCTTGGAAGAGCCGCGGCCTCGTCCGCCGAACCGTTGAGGTCGCCATGCAAGGCGCAATGCCGCCCGAGGTAGATCAGGCGCTCGTCATCAGCGCGCATGTCACTGGGATTTTGAGCGAAGGCACACGAGGCAACCCGCGCCAGATCAAGCGCTTCTTGAACTCGATGATGCTGCGCCATGGCATCGCCGAGGAGCGCGGCTTCGGAGGTGATATCCAGCGGCCGGTGCTCGCTAAGATCATGCTCGCCGAACGCTTCTATCCAGACTTTTACGAGCAGATCGCCCGGCTTGCGGCCAACCACCCAGATGGCAAACCCGACTCGGTCCGCCGCTTTGAGGAGCATGTGCGGGCACCTCCGTCCCCCGATGGCGACGAGGACAAGCCGGCAGGCAAAGAAACGCGCAAGGCTGGGCGGAAGGCGCCAACGCCGCTCCCGACGGAGGCTGCTGAGTGGGACAAGAACGAGTGGGCGAAGGGCTGGGCGGCAATCGACCCGCCGCTGAGTGGTGTGGATCTCCGTCCTTACGTCTTCGTGACACGCGACAAGCGTAGCTCGCTTGGCGGCCTCGTCGCAGCCAGCCACTTGGAAGGCTTGGTCGACAAGCTAATGGGTCCTCCACTAATGGTGCGTGGCGCCGCGATCGAGATCGCGAACCTCACCGGCCCGGAGCCCGAAGAGGTATTCGAGGCAATTCGCGGCCGGATTCTCCAAGACGATAACTTCCGCGCCAAACCCAAAGGCGTGGACGGCCTCGTGCGGCTGGTCGAGGCCCATCAGACGCTCCAGCGCCGCCTGCTCGAATTCATCCGTGAGCTTCCCCAGAACAAGGTCGGCAGCTGGGCGGCGTCGAGTTGGGGTGTCTGCTTCTCCGACAGGGGTATTGCCGCCGAGTTCCAGACCGTCCTCGCCGGATGGGCGGGCCAAACCGAGAACCCAGTTTTGCAGACAGCCGCGCAGGGTATCGCTAAGCTGCAGCGAGGCTGATCCAGTGGGCACGTCAAAAAAATATGGCGGCCCGGCGAGCGGACTTGTGCCGTCGTTCGTCGATGACCCGCCACCGGCCGCCCTCCCTCGTCCGACGTTGGCACCGCCGCCTACGCCGGGCACCCCGGGGAGTCCCTCAGCGCCACTCCACCAGCCAAAACCGGACAGCGTTCCGGCGCCAGTTCCACCGCATTCGCCTCTTCGCCCCGAGACCAGCGGAGCTGGCGAACTGCGAGGCGCGCGAGGCAGCTTCTCGCGCTTTGCACGCACTGGCAGCCGTCGCGCGCTCGGCAGCGCGCTTTCCAATTATGTCCGGAATGGAACTGGTGGCGCCCGGCGCGCCGCCCGGCGAATGGGCTCGTCACGTGCCGCTGCCAGCGGGCTGCTCGGCATCCTGCGCGATGCTGAGCGGCTCGGGCCCGCTCAAACACTTCAGCTGTTTAACCTTGCTGGGCTGGCCGGACGCCCCGCCGCCGATGTTTTCCTTGCACTCCTGGAGTTCATTTGTCCGCCGGGCGGCGCCGTGGATGAGGCCATAGCGCGCCAGGCCATGCTCGAGACCATCGGTGATATGGCGGAAGCGGGCGTCGGCAGCTTCGACGCGCTCACATCCGCGCAGATGGAGGATTTGTTCCTCGATTTCGTCGCACGATCCGTCGAAGGTAGGGTGATGGCGGACCTCGGCGGGCGCGGGATCACCTTACCCGACGATTTAGCGGCCGTGGAGAGCGCGCAATCTCAACTCAATGACTTTGTCACCGGTGCCACGCGCGGTCAGCTTACCGGCAGACTCAGCGGTATTGAGCACCTCTCAAATCAGCAAATTGTGACAGTCGTTGATCAGATCTACGAGACGGCGTTCGAACTGGTAGCCGCCGCAGGGGAGGCCGCGGCATGAGACATCACAGCATTATCGGCCGTCTCGGCCCTTCGGATTCGGTCCGGGTGTCGCCGACACGCCCCGACACTCACGAGACAGAAATCAATTTCGTCGACGGCGAGCACCGGCCGAGCTATGGGCTTGGCCAGGCGCTCGACCAGCTCCGCCAACTAGGTCTCCGCCCCTCTGAGACGGCGGTCGATCTTGCCCTTCTTGCTGCCGCGATCACAGCGGCCGATACGCGTATCTCGCGAGCCGCAGACGCCCAGGATGCGTGGACCCGCGAGATCGACCTGCACCTGCCGGTCCAAAATGCGGCGCTCTGGACGGGCTTGACGCCACTCATAGTGACCACGCTGAACTTCCTCACCGGCGACCGCTGGGGAGTCTATTTCCGCCCGCGCGCGGCCGATACGGGCGAATTGGCACCGGCGCCTACCAAGCTGCGTACGGCGAACCCCGTGACGGTTTGCCTCTTCTCGGGTGGGCTCGACAGCTTCATCGGCGCCACAGATCTTTTGGCTGCCGGACAGACGCCCATGCTGATCAGCCACCATTGGGATGGGATCACGAGTACGCACCAGGCTTATTGTGCGGAGGTCTTGAAGCGTCGCTTCGTTGGCGTTTCGATCCACCACATCCGAGCGCGAGTCGGCTTCCCGACCGATACGGTGAACAAAGGTGCCGTCGAAGACACGCTGCGGGGGCGCTCTTTCCTTTTCTTCGCGCTCGCAGCCTTGGCAGCGGACGCAGTCGGTGGCGATTTGGTCATTCATGTACCCGAGAATGGCCTGATCTCCTTAAACGTCCCGCTCGATCCCCTTCGACTCGGTGCGCTCAGCACTCGCACGACCCACCCGTTCTACATGGCCCGTTTTGGCGAGTTGCTCAATGGACTCGGGCTAAGGGTCCGCCTGGAGAACTCTTACGCCTTCATGACCAAGGGCCAAATGGCCAGAGCCTGCGCCGACATGGAACTCCTTCGCAAAGAGGCTAAACATACCATGTCCTGCTCGTCGCCTGGCAGTCGGCGCTACGACCCCGACCCCAGCCAACGCCAGCCGAAGCATTGCGGGCGCTGCGTGCCATGCCTCATTCGTCGCGCCGCGATCCTCGATGCCTGGGGTGCTGACGATACGCCCTACCGCGTCGCGGACCTTCGGGCGCAGGTCCTCGACACCAACAAAGCCGAGGGCGAACAGGTACGATCGTTCCAGCTTGCGCTCTCCCGGATTGTCCGGAGGCCCGGTCGCGCCCAGTTCGACATTCACCGTCCCGGGCCATTGATTGACCATCCCGAGAACCTCGCCGAATACGAGGCCGTGTACGTCGCGGGCCTGCAGGAGGTCGGTCGATTGCTACATGGCGTTCGGGCGCGGCCGCTATGACCGAGCCCCCTCACCAACCGCCGCGGTGGGTCGACTTCCATTGCCACCTTGATCTCTATAAGGATCATGCGGCGCTGATCGCTGAATGTGAACGCGAGCGCGTGGCGACCCTCACCGTCACGACCACACCCAAAGCCTGGCCCAGGAACCGTGACTTGGCGGCGCCTTCGGCTCACGTGCGAGTTGCTCTGGGACTCCACCCACAACTCGTCGCCGAACGGGAAAGCGAGCTAGCGATGCTTGAACGCTACCTCCCGGACGCGCGCTATATCGGTGAGGTCGGCCTGGACGCGGGGCCGCGATTTTACCGTAGTCTCCCGGCCCAAGAGCGCGTGTTCGAGCGAATTCTGCGTGCATGCGCAGAGCACGGCGGCAAAATTCTGACCATCCACAGCGTCCGTGCAGTCAGAAACGTGCTCGGACATATCGAACGCGCGCTGCCCCAAGATCGCGGCCAGGTTGTACTCCACTGGTTCACCGGAACGCCCGCTGAGGCCCGCCGAGCCGTCGCGCTCGGTTGTTATTTCTCTATCAATGGCGAGATGCTTAGGTCTCCAAAGAACCGCCAACTCGTGGCGTCTCTTCCACTGGACCGTCTATTGACCGAGACCGACGGCCCGTTCGTGGAACGGAAAGGGCAGCCCGTGCGACCGCGCGAAGTAGTTCGCACAGTCGCCGATCTGGCGAGCCTCCGTCTAGTATCGACTGAGGCCATGGCGGGCGCGATCGTCTGCAACCTCAAGCGGCTGGTCAGCGACTGAACGACTGGCGTGCCAAGCGAACGGTCCGCAAGCAGACGTTCTAGATATCTGCGCCGGGTTATTTCCGGTCGTTCAATAAATCCACTTCAATGACCGGTCTGGGTTGAAGACCGGTCACGCTGCTTTGCGAGTGCTGTAACCTACAGGCGTTGCCGAAACTCTGACCGCGGCTCGACGTCGCCATCAAGAATTCAGAGAAGGTCTCTGGAAGATGTACTGAGAAAGCACCCTGCGACCGGAATCGCGTTAGAGATCGCCCAACATCAGCCCGGTGAGTTCACATGTGCTCGCTTCGCATCGTGGTGCCGGTGCGCCACCCCTCGCAGCGCATCACGCACCTCAGCATTCTCCACCACGGACAAGAGCGGTACGAGCATCTGATTGAGCCGTGGCTCGATGCTCGGATCGGCGAGCCCAGGATCCAACCGACACCGTCCCCGATTGTGGAACCGGTGCATCAGGAGCTTGTTGCGGAGCTCGCGCGCCTCCGCCTCGTGCTCGGCCGGCAGGTTGAGCGGGATGTCCGCCCTCACCTTACGGCATCGCATCTCAGCTGTGATGAAGCGGCTATCCAGCCCCTTGTCCTCGTAGCCGCCCCGGGTGGCAACGATCTTGGGCCCGAACACCTGGAACGCGCGCGGCTCGAACTCGCGCTGCCGGCTGAGGTTTGCCCGTAGCACCGGCATGCCGTGGATGATCCCGTTGTTGAGGATCTTGACCATCTCCGCCTTCTCGTCGGAGAGGCGGAAATCCGCTTCGTCGATGATCAACGTGCCGCCGAACCGGTCGAGCATGTGAAAAACCGGTGAGATGGTCGAAGCGCCACTTGCGAACATCGGGCGGTAGCAGATCGAACCGACGGTCTGCAGGAACCGGGTCTTGCCGGTGCCGTAGTCGCCGCGGACGCGCAGATACGGCACCTCATTGAATGCGTCGTGTAGCCAGGTGAACAGCACGTAGTAGCTCGCGAAGAGCTCGAACTCGCTGTCGAGCTCGACATAGCGATGGATGAACGAGCGGATGTCTGCGATGAGCTTCTCTTGGCTTCCATATTCGACGGGTTTGGCGGCGAAGAGCACGACCTTGTTGCACACGAAGTCGTGGTCGAAGGCATAGGGCTCCAGAAGCCGGCCCGCGTCGTCCTCGATCGTCTCCGCTCGCTGCCAGCCGCCGTCCCACCACACGGCAAACGCGGTCTGCCGTCGCTCGGGGTCGCAGATCATCTCGACCAGCGCCCCACCCGTGAGCACCGCCGAAACCGCCGACACCGGGCCAGTGTCGCGCCGGCGGCCAGATTTCTGCGTCGACTTCGCGGTCATGGCGGCATGGTACGTGCCGTCGTGGCGGCAAAGTAGACGTGGAAATTTGGCCTGACGGCCCAAACCGCACGACTACGAAACCCTTCCAGCCGCCGCTACCCTGTACCAATCCCGACAGGGTAGCGGGCGAACGGCGTATGGAAATCACTGACGAGGCAGTCGAAGACTTCATCGACCTGTGGGAAGAAACCTACGGCGAGCGGCTCAGCAAGAAGAGAGCGCGGGAGTACGCCAGCCAGCTCGTGCGGCTCCTCGCAATTGTCTATGGCCCTCAGTAGCAACTCGCTTGCGCAAGTAGCTGATTCGCGAGTCGCGCGTCCATCGGGTAGAATCCGACCACGGTCTATGAACCGCAACCAACCGACAATCGCATACGGCCTCTACGCGCGGAAATCGTCCGAGCAAGAGGATCGCCAGGTCGCGTCGATCGACTCGCAGAAGCGCGAGCTCGACGCGCTGGTCCAGCGCGACGGCCTGTCCGTTCGAAAGATATTCGAGGAATCGCACTCGGCCAAACGCCCAGGGCGCCCGGTGTTCAACGAGCTGGTCGCGGCGATCGAGCGAGGCCGCATCAACGCGCTGCTGACCTGGAGCCCCAACCGCATCTCCCGCAACGCGATCGACACCGGGGTGATCATCGATCTGATGGACCGGGACAAGCTGCTGGAGATCCGAACCCCGTCCCAGACCTACTACAACACGCCGAACGACAAGTTCCTGCTGGGCCTCTTCTGCGGCCAGGCGAAGCTCGAAAACGACAACAAGGGCGTCGACGTCAAGCGCGGCCTAAAAGCCAAGGCCGAGCGGGGCATCTATCCCGCGCCGGCGCCGCTGGGCTACCTCAACGACCGATACGCCGAGCGCGGCAACAAGACCATCGTGCCGGACCCCGACCGCTTCGACCTGGTCCGCAAGATGTTCGACCTCATGCTCACCGGCGACTATACGCCGCCGCAAATCCTCGCCATCGCCAACGAGGAGTGGGGCTTCCGCACGCCGCTCGGCAACAAGATGAGCCGCAGCAACATTTACAACATCTTCTCCCGCCCCTTCTATTCCGGTCGCTTCGAATATCCGGTCGGCAGCGGCAACTGGTACACGGGCGCGCACAAGCCCATGATCACCAAAGCCGAGTACCGGCACATCCAATCGCTGATGCAGATATCAGCGTGCCCAAAGCCGCGCCGCGGCGAACTCGCGTTCCCCTATCGCGGTCCCCTGCGGTGCGGCGCGTGCAAGGCGATGATCACGGCCGAACGAAAGACCAAGCGTCAGCAGAACGGCAACGTGCACGAGTATGTCTACTACCACTGCACCAAGCGCAAGGATCCGTCGTGCAGGCAACCGTCGCTGCGCGAAGAGGCACTCGAAGGGCAAATCGAAAAACTGCTCGCGGCGATCGAGATCCCCGAACATGTCCGGCGTTGGGGTCTCGAGTATATCGAGAGCCTCTCGGGGAAGAGCGCCGCCGATCGCAAGCTCGTCGCAGACACCATCCAGAAGACCCTCGAACGATGCGAGCGGAAGCTCGGAGCCCTGATCGACCTGCGCGTCAACGGAGAGCTGACCGAGGCGGAATTCTCCGCCACAAAGGAGAAGCTAACCGGGGAAGCCGACGACCTGCGGTTTCGCCTTGAGCAGCTCGACAGTGGCCAGGAGAACGATGAGGACGCGGCCGACCGCCTCCTCTCGTTCGCCCAAAACGCCCGCGCTCAGTTCATCGCGGGCGATCCAGAGACCCGAAAAGAGATAACCCTTGCATTAGGTTCGAACCTCCTGATTCAGGACAAAAAGCTCGTGGTTGAGCGCTCTATTTGGATCGACGCCTTGCGACGCGTCGCAAAGGAGGTCAGGGCCATTGAGGGCAGGTTCGAACCTCCAAAAACCCGCATGACACAACACTATTATAGCAAAATGTACATGGCGAATCCTCGCATGCTGCGGGCACTGGACGATGTTCGAACCGCAGCTGGGCGCCATGCCGGATTGAGATCGGTGTAAAAATACTACGCTGCCACGCCAAATCAGCATACCGACTATTGTGGCGTAGTTTGTAGGGCACAAAAGACGTGCGAATTTGTCATGACGCCACAACGGAATAATCTGCAAACACAGATCTCGTTACATTCGCCCAGGATTGCCTAGTCTTACTTTTTGAGTAAGATATTACTATATGAATTACTTTATCTTTTCTTCCACGCTTTTCTTTGTCACTACGCTCTGCACCTTCGTTGCAACTATCGTTTATCCGATACCAGCACCTGTAGCGGTCGCACTTAATGAGAACTTCTCTCGTCTTGGTGTACTGAACTCCCTTTGGTGGCTGGGAATGGCTGTCGCGGTGCTCACGTACATACTAGCGGTAGTGCGGTATTTAACTACCTCGAAATAGGAGAGTCTGACGTCAAGAGAGAGTGCAAATAAAACGTTCCGTCTTGTTCGGGGCAGCTGCTATCATAGCGGTTGGCCTGTGACCCAAATCCGCCAATGCACAAGGATAGGCGGTACAACTGCTCGGACCGGTTATTCGGTCAGCCCCAATGTTGCTGTCGGGAGCCTACAGATTGAGCAACAACCCAGGTTTCCCTGCAACAATCAACAATGGGTATCGGGGATACCAACAGTTCCGAAGCTATCGGGCTCCAAGACCGCATTGGAACCAAGTAATCCCACCACGATATCGCGGTAGCGTGTCGCCATACATGGGTTGCCGGCGCATGTGGTAACAGCCCGGCCGCCGCTACCGGGGATGGATGAATCAATCCATCCCCGTTCTGCAAGATATGTACCACCAACTTTATGACGCTTACATCCGCTTGATGCGTTCGTAGAACCGCTCGCCGACAATGCGCCGGTGAGTAGCCGGGATAGATGTTGAGTTCGATGCGCTTCCGCGAAGTCCAGATCGGCCGCTGACGTTCAATCCAGTTTTTGAAATCAAATGTGCAGCTCAGTACAATGGCTTGCTGATCAAGTACGCAGCCAAAGCTCGATCAAGCGACACTGATGAGTTCACATGGCCTATGCTTTACTGAATTACCAAAGGGAACCTCTACGGCCGAACATTAGTGCTGCGAGCGATAACGGATCGAACCCGTACTAATTAGCCGACTATACAGACCATCCCCACATACCGCAAGCAGGCCCCCACGCCACATCACAGATTTTCGCTTTACCATAAAGTGTCTAATGTGGTTACTGTACACGCACTGGTCGTATAACATTCACAAATTTGAATGAGGCACCTGCGTTGAACACAAATGAAGCAAGAAACAAAGTGCACTCTTGCGTGCGCGAAACGTTTTCCCAGGTCGTCGAAGAAGGTCAAATTGATGCAATATATGCTTTCGGCAGCCTCTTCGACGACAATGGAGAGCAATTTGATATAGCACGGGGCTCCGATGTCGATCTAATTCTACGGATCACTCCTCGAACAGCCGATGCGGAACAACGCGTGAATATTTGCACTCGTGTTGCAGCGGCCGTTCCCGACCTCGAAGTGAATCTAATGCGCATATTTAAAACAGACGGAACGAGGCCGATAGCGAGCATAATTCCGACGACACATTTTGAGATCGAGGAAGGCATTCACAAGGGATCAGATCAGGTGATTTTTCGAAGTCCGGTATTCTATGAAATTCTGAGCCATGCCCGCTCTCCAGTTGCGCTATGCGAGCATCATGATGCGCATTTTTTTCACACAAACAACGAACTTATTCAAATCATCCAGGCCGCGCAGAGCCTTAGGAATCAGTACGTAAAAGCTAGAGCTAATGGAGAGCCACAACTGCTTCCATGGCGAGGGCCCGACCCGCTGCCAAAGGACCTGATGAGACATGGTGCACTGCTTTCGTTTGCCGTCGGCGAGTCGAAACAGAGCCAGAGGACAGACATCAACGTCGGATTGAACTTTATCGCTTCGCTCGTTTACGCTGAGAGAAATCGCTCCCAAGAATTTACAAGCCTAAATAACTGGCTTACAGCTGCATCGGGAGGGCGTGGGGATGCATCGGCCCTTAGCCGGGAGCATCAACTCTTGCTGCGTGAGATGCTTTTCGACAAGGCCGTCCTGCATGTCGTTCCGTCATTTGAGAAGCGAATGAGCGCCGCCATAAGTGGTATCGACAAGGCGGATGATTAGGAGTCAGCTTCCGGGGCGTTTCTGTCGCCTCGTGTGAAGTCACAAGCTGCAAATATCAGATGATCGAGGACCGTACATATGTGGTGGGGACCGAAGGTGCGATGCCGCATGGAGTATGTCATATACTTTTTGTTAATTTCATCCAAATATGAAAAAAACCGCTCTGCGTATCTTGTGAAACAAGGCGGTCCATCACATTCGTGAGGGCAAGCCAATCTCACATCATCAGTAAAATTCGCAATATTTTGGTGTTTCTTAAATGACTGAATCAAACGCACCGCTATTTCAAGAGAGATCGTTTCGTTGATCGCCGTGATCTGCTCTCTCGAAATTGCGGCACCCTTGTCGGCCCTGACGATCTGAATTGGCCGCAATTTTCTTATCCAAAATGCAAGATAGCCAGCGAACTTTGTGGTGGATATATCTTCATTCTGATCGATGTCAATCCGATCGAGATCTCGAAGAAAATAGTAAGCGACCTCCGCAACCACTTGGTCACTGAATTCAAATACCACATTTTGAGATTCGGCAATTTTTGTGAGAAGCGTTTCTATCTTTATGGCATATTTTGCCACAAGTTCCGCACTATATCTCATTTGTGGTACTCTGCGGTCGCCACAGCAAAAAGAAAGGCGAGCCAGCGCTTATAAGCTAGCTCGCCTTTTTCAGTATAACTCCTGAAGGCTCATAGTTTTCGGCGACGTCATCCAACATCTTCAGGAAACCGTCTACAGAGCCTCCAGAGTTTTTTGGTTCTGACAGTGGGAACGATGGATCTTTTAGTATCTTTCGGTACCGCTCTAAGCGAACCTCTTCGTCATCCGGTCGAGCCCCCGTCCGCTTACTTGACCTCGTCATGTTAGCCTCCTATACAACTCCGCACACATTCTACCACAATTTTTAGTAGAGAGAAACGTGCCCTGTCTCACCGCTTCCGAGTGCCTGAGCTGCTACTCCGATTTCGCGTTTTCTTGTTTGCGTTCTCTGTCGCGCGACGCTTGTCCAATGCTCGCTTTGCGCTTCTCAGCCACGCTTCAGGGAAGTGGTTGAGCTGCCTTTGACCCCAAGGAATGGTCGGAGGCGGCGGTAGCACGCCGTCGTCGATGAGCCGAACTAAGGTCGATTGGCTAATCTGCAGGTCGTCCGCCGCGTCACCGCGCATGTTGTAAATCATTCCTCGTATCATCCGCGGCATGCATTGCCCTAGCGTCGTACTAGTTGAACATCGAAAGCGACAATTCAACAGGACGCAGAATCTGTCAAGCGATTTAAAGCCGTCAACGTGATCACTATCTTTGAGTGTTGACACCCCTTTAACTGACTTTCCTTGGTAAAGTGGCTATATAGAGTTAAGCTAGTTAACTTAGTCATCCTCTGATAAGTGCAGATTGCACTCACTTCGGCGAGTTGCGTCGGTGCCGGTGCTTTGGGAAGAGGCTGCGAGACGGCTAAGCCTACGCAAGATCACTCTATTGCGCAACGGCGCAAAGCTTCCCATGAAGAACCGCCCCCTCTACGATTTCCTCGTTCCCACACAACAAACCAAACGGCTTCCCTGTGTCAACAGTTTGGCGCCGAAGGGGCCCTTTGAAGGTTGGCATGGAGCCAACGAGTTTGTTGGAGGGTAAGTTGTGCCAGCAAACTAACGAACCTGGACTGGAGAAGCGGCTAGGCCTGGTCCGCATATCAAGTATGTCGAATAGAAAGAGGGCCGCGTAGTGCGGCCCTCGCGAGTTCCCATCGAGTCGAACTGCCTTGGACAACCGATATTCTCACTTGTTCTGAGACAGCAGGATCTGCTTTGGCAACCAGCCCGTCGCGTTCACCAGCGCTTCGGCCTGCGCGGCCATCGCGGACTTCTTTAGCCTGGCGATGTTATCAGCCGCGTTGCTGGACTTGGCCTCGGCGACCGCCGCCAGGATCTGCTCCTTCGACACGTGATCGAAGTAGCCGGCCCGTGTCGGCTGCCACCACTGGCCCATGTCGAGCTCGACCGCCGTGGCGACCTGGTCGGCGTCCGCGAACCGCGCCGCTTCCTCCCGGTCGTGCTTGTGCCGGACGGCGTCGAGCACCATCGCGACACAGACCGCGAGCAGACCCGACTCCTCCTCGTCCTCGAGGCGCAAGAGCCAGTCCCACACCCCTTCCTTGACGGGAAGCCGTTCGGCCCAAGCGCGCTGGCGCTCGGTCAGGACCTGCATCGCCCGGCTGTCCCCGACGCCGTCATGGGTCGAGATATCCGTCGGGGTGAGCGTAACCTTGAGACAGGTCTCCTCTCCGCCGAAGAACAGCTGGACGACGAGCGTGTAGAGAAGGACGGAGAAGGCAACCTCGGGCTGGTCGACGAGCTCGGCCCGAAGGGCGGCGGTCCGGTGAGCCGAGAGGTTCTCTCGGAGTGCGTCGGAGATGCCGTCCTTCGGACGCGCCGAGCCGTTGCCCGACTTCTTGTGCCCGTCTCCGTTCGCTTCGCCGTTCTGGGCCTTCGGCTTGACTAGCCCGCGGACCACAAGGAGCCCGCCGTCGTGGCCGACCGAGACGATCGCGCCGGCCTTCGCCCTGTCGGCGTCGGACCATTGCTCGCGCTTCTTGGAGAGCGCTTCGATCTCCGTCTCGAGCGCGTCTAGGGTGGCGCTCTGCTCCGTTGACGGATCCTCGTCGAGGGTTTCGACAAGATCGTCATACCGGTCGCACAGGTCCGACAGTCGCGACTTCTCCTGGTCGCTTAGCCCGTCCGTCGGCGATACCCGCCCGTAACGCGCCAGCATGCCGTAGTCCACCTCGGGCAGCGTCTCGATCCAGGACCAACTTTCTGCAAGGATCGCCTTGGCCTCCTTGGTCAGCTTCTCCGCGACCAACCGGTCGAGGAGGGTGCTGTCCGCCAGGTAGCCATCGCCGTCCTCGCTGAACAGGTCACGGACGACCTCGCCGCCGGCGGCTTCGTAGGCCGCGACGCCGACGAAACGTACCCGCCGGTCATGGAACTCGACCATTGCAGCGGTCAGCGCCCGCCGGATCGTGCCCGGGCTCGCATGCCCGTACGGGTTCTCGAACCAGGCCCGCTCCTGGGCCTCGGGATCCCCCGACACGGTGAAGGCCATCAGCTGCTCAAGCGTCATGCCCTCGCTGCGGTAGACGTCGACAAGCTTCGGGCTCACCGATGCGAGCTTGAGTCGTTGGAGCACCAGCCGTTCGGCAATGCCGAATCGCGCGGCGATCTCGCCCGCCGACAGCCCATTGTGATGGAGGCGATGGAAGGCGTCGAACTGGTCCGCCGCGTGCAGCGGCAGCCGCTCGACATTCTCGGCCAGCGACAGCTCTTCCGGCCGCTCGCCGTCGGCGAGGACCGAACACGGGACCGGGAAGTCCTTGGCGATGCGCTTGCTCTTGGCGAGCTTGCGCAGCGCCGCCAAGCGCCGGCCGCCGGCGATCACCTCGTAGCGATCGTCCGACTTGCCGTTGGCGGCGACCGGCCGGACCGTGAGGTTCTGCAATAGCCCATGGGCCTCGATGCTCGCAGCAAGCGCCTTGACGTCGGCGTCCCGCCCCGTCTTGCGCACGTTGGCTTGGGCCCGCTGCAGCTTCGACAGCGGTATCGTCGTGAGCGTTGCGCTCATCTCCAGTCTCCTTTGGGAATAGGGCATCGCCCGCGAGCCGCACAGGCGGCTCGACGCGCGCACCCCGATTGATGGGAAGGCGCATCCGGAAAGATCAGATGCTTCCCCTATGCTCCCGCGGAGAAGGACCAGACGGTAGACGCGCGTTCGTGCCGGTGCGGCACGAAGTGAGGTCTTCGAAAAAGAAAAGCCCCACTTGTTAGCGGGGCAGTCGACCGGTCGGGTCAGTATTCGTCGGCGAGCATCACCGTGAGTACCCGGCGCGTCGCGTGCGGGTCGCAGGGATCCGACGCGCCGCCCTCGAGGAAAAGGTCGTAATAGTCGATCTTCCAGAACAGCGTCAGGCCCTCAAGGGTGAACGACCCGAAGTCGTGCTCGCCATAAGGGTCGTTGTCCTCGGTGAAACGGTCGAAGGCGCGCACGGAGGCGAGCGCTTCGGAAACGCTGTCGCGGCCGAGCATCTGGACGCCGGCCGTGACCAGGACGAGGCCGCCGACGAACGTCGTGCGGAACTCGTCGTTGAGCGCGGCGATCTTCTGCGATCGCTCGCTCGATACAGTGGTGTTCATGTGTGTCCTCCGTGGCGCGGTGCCAACGCCGCCAATCGGCGCTGGCGAACGCCACCGAGGACAAGGAAGGGACAGCCAATCTCAGCCTAGCATGGGAACGGCGAAGCGGAAGGCCCACCCTTGCGCCGGGGCGGCACGGTCGGACGACTTTGAATCCGGCACAATGCTGGCACGCTGTGGGCATGGAGCACTCACAGGAACAAGTTTCGTATTTCGCGCGCACCAATCATCGGAAGCCCGATCGGATCTTCGGCATCAAGCAGCGCGATCGGCTCTCGCACATGTACGTCATCGGCAAGACCGGGACCGGCAAGACGACGCTCCTGGAAACGCTGATCCGCCAGGACATCGAACAGGGCCGCGGCTGCGCCCTGATCGATCCGCACGGGGATTTCGTGGAGCGGGTTGCGGCGACCATCCCGCCGCACCGCGCGGCGGACACCGTCTATCTAGACCTACCTGATCGGACGCAACCCTACGGCTACAACCCGCTCGCCCGGGTCAGCACGGGCCTGCGGCCGCTCGTGGCCTCAGGACTGCTCGACGTGTTCAAGAAGATGTGGGACGACGCCTGGGGCGCGCGGATGGAGCATATCCTGCGCAACGCCTTGCTGGCGCTGCTCGACCAACCGTCGGCAACCATGCCCGATATCCTGCTTCTGCTGACCGACAAGGACTTCCGGGAGCAGGCGCTCACCCATATCGAGAACGAGCAGGTCCGGACCTTCTGGAAGTCGGAGTTCCCCAAATACTCGTTCCGCTACCAGGCCGACGGCATCGCTCCGATCCAGAACAAGGCTGGAGCCTTTCTCGCCGACCCCACCCTGCGCCACATCCTGACGCGCCATGATCGCCAACTGCGACTACGCACAGTCTTGGACGAAAGCCAGGTCCTGCTGGTCAATCTGTCCAAGGGAAAAATCGGCGCCGACAGCTCAGCGCTGTTCGGCGGTTTGCTGGTCACGTCGCTAGGTCTAGCGGCGTTCAGCCGTGCCAATGTCGACGAAGCCGCTCGGCGGCCCTTCTATGTCTATATCGACGAGTTCCAGAACTTCACGACGCTGGCGCTGGCCGAGATGCTTTCCGAGCTGCGCAAGTTCGGCGTGGGTACAATTCTGGCCCATCAGTATCTGAATCAGCTCGACGCGGACATCGGTCACGCCGTTCTCGGCAACGCGGGCACGTTGATCTCGTTCCGTTTGGGTGCACACGACGCGGGATTGATAGCGCGGGAATTCGAGCCGGTGTTCGATCGGGTGGATCTGCTGAACCTGCCGGACCACGATATTTACATCAAGCTGATGATCGACGGTACGCCGTCACCGCCATTCAGCGCGACAACGCTAAAGTCATTATGAGACAGGAATAATGTTCGCCAAACCTGATACTCGAGCGTGCTAGGTTTCAATCAATCAGGACGAGATGTTTTCATTCAAGTAACGCTTTCCTAACGACCGTCACGTCCTATATGCTCACCTGACTTTGGGGGTAGATTAGGAGTATTTCCGATGGCCAAGAAACTTCCCGACGTCAAAGAACTGACAAAGGGCGAGTTGCGGAAGCTGAACGCACTTCGCAAGTCCATTGGCGATGACATCGCCGAGGATGCGTTTGCGAAATGGCTCGCTTCGAAGAAGACTCCTGCAGCGAATGGCACCGACAAGAACGCCGATCGCATCCAGGAAGCGCTGCAGCCGCTGATCGAGAAGAACAAGCTGTCGATTCCCCGCGGCGGTTACCTTCTGCGCCGGGGGCGCGGTCGTGTCATTGTCGAGCGGCCGGCGTCAGAAGCGTAAGCATGCTAACGCGCGCAGTCTAGCGGGCGACAGGTCGCTTCACCCATTCGGCTACGCTGCCCTGAGGTCGATCGGCGCGTAGCCAACCCGATCCCAGTGCGTGTTCAGAAGGTCGCCGCTTGGCTTCGGCGGCGGGATTGTACCGAGCTTGGGCATGTGCTTGTAAAGGATCGTCGGCAGGCCTTTTCTCTTGGTGATGTCCGTGCTCGCGGCCATGAGCCCCTCCTGGACCCGCTTCGAGACGGTGACGAAGAGCACGAGCATGTTGGGAAGCCCGGCCCGCTTGTAAGCGCCGCTCTCGGCGATGTCCTTGTAGGCGAGGAGCTCCCGGAGATGGCTCTTCTGGTCGAGCGTGGAGCGATAGTAGGGCTCGGTATTCTGGTGCGCCTCGATCAACAGCGCCCGATATGATTTGGCGCCGTTGCACGTGTATTCCAGTCCAGCGACCGCGTCGGGTGTGATCTCGATCGTCTTGCTCTGTCCGTTGTGCCGGGCGGTCGCTTTCATCGACAGCCGCCCGTTCATCTTGCGATGAACTTCGTGCGGCGGCATGAACCGGACGTGATGATACTGTGCGGCCCCGATCTCCAGGTCCGCGATAATGTCGCAGATCTGGAGCGCGTGCGCGAGCGATCGGATGCCGTGCTGCCCTTCGCCGTGCCGAGCCTCGCCGATTTCGTGATCGTATCTCCCGGCCTTCTTGAGCTCGGCCGCTCCTTTTGGCTCCAGCTCGTAGATGTCGTTGGTGTAGAGGAAGTTGTCGTACTGGAACTGCTGGCGCGGCAGCTTCAGGTAGGCGTGGTGCCTGAGCAGCGCCAGGCGCGCGCGGAAGGCGACGTAGTTGTGCGCCACGCCGGTCCTGACCTCGACCAGCCTGTGCAGGAAGTTGGTCCGCAAGAAGCGGTATTCCTGCAGAAGTGCGAAGACGAGCAGGTCCCGCTCCGTAATCCGCGGAACGGGCAACCCCCGCGGGTCGCGCGTCTTCTTCGGTCGCCGCTTGTGAACGCCATAATCCATGCGCGCACTTTAGCGGCGCCTACCAGGAAGACGCAGGCTTAGTTGGATCTTCTTCGGGTTCGACTATGTCGATATTTGCGTCTTTATGCTCTTCTATCTGCTCTTCCTGATCACGGATTTGTGAATAGTGAACGGCATACTTCCGGCGCATCGCGTCGCGAAGTTCCGCGAACTGCTCCTCGGTCATGCGATCGAGGCCCTCCATAAGACCGAGCTTGGTCTTGTAGCTGAGCACCTTGCCCCTTAGCGAAATGGCGAAGGAGCCACGGGGCTGCTTCTCGATATATTCGGGGCTACAGCGCATTTCGGCCGCCATTGCGCGCGCGTCCCTCGCTGATACGCCGCCGGCCATCTTAATTGACGTATTGGCGGCGAACGCCTCCTGGAGCTTTGGGCTGAGCTGGCCGAGATACTGGTGCGCCATGATGACGCCGACGTTGTATTTCCGCGCCTGCTCCAGAATGAGCGCCACGTTCTCGTCCAGGTAATCCTGCGCCTCATCGATGTGGACGTAACAGGGCGTGCGTTCATGCAGCGGCAGAGCAGCACGCTCCAGACACGCCTGCACGATCATGGCGATAAAGAACCGGCCGAAGATCTGGGAGCCGTTCTGCTTCAGCAGGTCCTTCGACGTCGAGATGAGGATCATCCGACCCTCGTTCATCTCTGAGAACAGGTCGAGCTTGTTCCTGGGGTGGGAGAACATCCGCTCGAAGGTGCGGTTCTCCAGGATGCCCCACAGCCGACGCAGAACCTGGCTCTTGGTCTGCTTGAACTCCCGGCTGTCGAACTCGGTCTCGAAGAAGGCCCGGGCGGTGCCGTCGAGCCGTTCGATGTACGGCTTGTAGCGCTCGTAGCCGTCCGGCTCCATAAGCTTCCTGAAGGTGTGGATGTTGGCGTCAGGGATCTTGAGCATGAGCCGCATGATGTAGCGGAAAAGCGTGCCCTGCTTGCTGGTCATCTCAGCGCCCAGGAGCGAACCGAACACGAAGTCGTACAGCTCGATCGTGCCGTTGAGGATTTGTTCCTGGATGAGCGGAGAGTAGTCGCCGACGCGCTCCCGGTTCACATCGAAGAGGTTGAGGACGACGGGATACTCGATGTCCTTCGGCTCGATGAGCGTGAGCTTGTCTTCGAGCGCGCCGTCATGGAACCAACGGAGGCGAGAAATGTTGTTTATCAGATCCCCCTGGCTATCGATGACGATGACACTCGCCTCGCCCGCGGCGACGGCAAGAAGGTCGTAGGTGATGAAGTTCTGAATGGTCTGGGTTTTGCCCCACCCCGACCCGGCGACGATATGCTGATGCTCAAAGCGCACCCGGTCGGGAATGGGATACGCCAGGTAGTGATTGACGACCGTCTCGAACGGCGTCCCCTGGATCCAGAGCATCGGGTCGCTTTTTTCGTCCGGCATTTTCAACTTGTCAGGTCGGTTCTCGGCCTCCTGTCTGGTGATCTGCGAACCAACCAGCGCGCCTTCGATGAGCTGTTCTCGAAGTGGCTCGATCGAAGCGTCCAGAACGTGGTCCCCGCAGATATAGCCGCTGAGCACCATGCCGTAGATGAACTTCACATACTCCGGCAGGTCGATCGCGTCGCCGACGGTCGTGGGGATTATCTGTGCTGTCTCTTTACTCGGAATGCGCTCCGCCAAGTCCTCGGCAAACCGCTCACACAGAATGCCGATATAGGCGATAACGCTGTCGTGCCGCTGGTAGAGGTCGTAGATGCGGTGAACATCTTTGAGCTTCTCGGGCGGGCGGGTCAGGCCGCATAGCTCGAACAGCTCGCTGCGGAACTTCACGAAAAGATCGTGGAAATGCTCAAAGGGCGGCAGGTCGTCTAAATCGAACGTGCCTATCTTCGAGCGCAGCTTCTCCGGGTTGTTGGGCTTGGGTAGGATACGGTGAGGATAGTTCTGGCGAACCTTTAAGTGACCTAGTAGGCCGCCTAGTATCCCTGGTATTGAATCCCAAACCTCATCGTCCACGCTTGCGTCTCCAGTACCACCACGCCCAACCCCAGAAGATCGCAACCCAGATACCCAAACCCCAGGGCGCTTTAGGTTCTTTCGAGGCAACCGAGATCATCACCGCGAGACACACACCGCCAGCGGCGATCAAGAAAAGTAAGAACTTAACACTACCGTTGAAGGTGCCGACCCTCAGAGCAAGACCCGATTGACCGCTGACGCGATCTGCCTCTTTCGCCATCTCGATATTGTTTGGGTCCAACTCTGCCGCTTTCGTAGCGGCTCGCACTGCAGCCTTCTTATTGCCGCAGCCGAGGTACAGGTGCGCTAGGGTCATGTAGAGGTTTGCATTGGTCGGGTCATAACCTATCGCACGGTCGAGCGCTTTCAGCCCCTTTTGGTGCTTACCGATCATGCCAAGGGCTGCACCCTCAAGACGCAAAATCTCAGCGCGAATTCTGTCGGCAGTTATTTCGCGTTCATCACCGTGATGCACAAAGTCATACTTTTCGCCGTTGTCGTGCACCTTTTTCATCTGCCGAGCCGCCAACCCGACATTCTCAAGCACCTCGGCATAGTTGTCCGCGCTGAAGTGCTGCTGCGCCTCTTGGACGTAGGATATGGCGATCTGAACAGCTCGCTGGGTGTCGGTCATGGTTCCCCTCCCCCTGTCTTTGGCGCGACTCCACACGCATTAGAAGAAAGAGTCAAGATAGATACTATTCAGACAGCGCGGCAGCCCCGTGGGCGTGCCGGTGGTTGAGAAGGGCTTTCTTGTTCAGTGTGCTCCGCGCCACACGGGCGCCCGCCGGCGATCGAATTTATCGAATCGTCGATCTCGAGTTTTTGAAGCGGCGTTTGCGGCCAACTCATCGGCGACGAGCGCGGAGCGGATCTAAATTCGATATCCGCGAGAGCAGGCTAGTCGACCATTGCGTCGGACTGGCAGAGTAGGGCGGGTCGTGTCGAGCCTTGGAGAACGTGCGCATAGAGGGACCTTCACCCAAAAACGTGCCTCTACCCACCAATCTGCTTTCACCTCTGAATCCATTCGCTACCCTCTCGCGTCAGAATGGGGAGGGTGGTGGGAAGTCATGAGCTCAAAGCCGAACCTGGGTGGAGCATATGCTATTGAAATATAGGACTATTTCTCTCAAAGCGCCCCATCCTGCCTATGGTTCCAGGAAATAGAAGTGGAACTATAGGTTCGGCGGCATAAAAAAGGGGCCGGATCGCTCCGGCCCCCCGCCCCTAAGAAGGATTCGTTGCAACGTACGTACGTTGCGCGATGCGGTGTTCTATCCACTCCTCCACCTCCTCCGCGATCCATGCCACCCTGCATTGGCCGAGCGTTACCCGCTGGGGGAATTTGCCCGCCTTCTCCAGGCGCGCGATGTGCTGAGGCGAATAGGGAATGCCGTAGTCCACCACCAACTGCTTCTTAGTTACTAGTCTGCGACGCTTGTCCATCACGATACTCCTTGTCGGGAGCATCGCGATGCTCGGTTGCACACCAGTGAGCGCTGCTACCGTATGACGAGGACAGTCGCGGCGTCAATCGAGGGTGACGAGAAAGACGGAGACGGTCCTGAACACGTATTGGCCTTGCGCCATGTGTGGCCGGTTCAGCCAGGCCCCGACCCGGCGCGAGCTGGACGAGTTGTACGAGCTCACTTCAGACGTGCCGGCGCTCGGGTTGCCAGCGCACCGACGCTTCACTAGGTACTCATGAGAACCCGTGGTAAAATGACAGTTATGAAGAAGTCGCCGACAACCCTTTCCGTGCCGCTGACGTCGGACGTGAAGAAGCATCTGGAGGCGATCGCCAAGCGCGATCATCCCTCGCCGGAAGAGCTAACCGCGGACGTGCCCGCCTCCTTCGTATCCGATGAGGAAGCGGAGACGCGTATCATTGCCGAGCGCGCGCGGCTCGCCGAGAGCGGCGCGGCGCGTATATCGCACGCGAGCGTAGCCGAATGGCTCCGGTCCTGGGGTACTGACAAGGAACTGCCGCGGCCCAAGCCTGCCGCCTGACGCCGTATGCCGGTCACCTGGCTGGAAGCGGTCGTCAACGACCTTCTCGACATCCGCGCCTTCATTGCCGAGCACAACCCGGCCGCCGTCGACGCCGTCGGTGACCGCATTGCCAGCGTCGTCGATCGAATGGATACGCTGCCGTTGTCCGGCAGAGGCGGCCGCGTCGCCGGCACGCGCGAGCTCGTGGTTCCCGGACTGCCCTATATCGTCACCTATGCCCTGCGCGAGGACGAAGTGATGGTCCGTACCGTGCACCACGCGGCGCGGCTATGGCCGGACAAATTCTGACCGTCGGGCAAGGCATCTACGGTGCCCTCATGCGCGAAAGCGGCGCGACTCGCCCGGCACGCCCAGTGCGCAGCCGGCGTCCACGCCGACCAGCTGGTTTTCTTTGGAGCCTATTTGGAACCTAATACTAAATCAGCGTCGAGCAATATATTCTAACTTATTGATTTTATTGGTGCGCCCGGCAGGACTCGAACCTGCGACCCCCGGATTAGGAATCCGGTGCTCTATCCAGCTGAGCTACGGGCGCTCGCGATGCGCGCAGGGATACCAGATCGGCGGGTCGGCCGCCAAGGGCGACCGGCTATTGGGCCGACGGCTTGAGCCGCTCCCAGTTGCGGTGGGCCTCGGCGATACGCGCGCGCAGGGCTTCCGGCCCGGACAGGCCGCGCCAGATGCGCCGGCCGCGCTCGGCATAGAAGACGTAGAGCTTGCCGTCCACGATCATCCAGACGCGCGGGTTGCCATGAACGATATGGCCCTCGCTGAGGCCGTTGGCGCAATGGCCGCCGAACTGGGGCGCGTATTTCTCCGGTGCGGCCGCGAACAGGTCGCGGTCGCGCTTCGAGGCGAAGCGCCAGAGTGCGCCACGCCAGCGATGGACATGGGTGCTCGTGCCGTTGCGGGCCGCGCCGGTCAGGAAATAGGCCGTGGTGTCCCAGCCCTTGAGCGCCCGGCCCTCGCGGTCCTTGGCGATATCGCCCGCGGCCAGCGCGGCGGTCGCGAACAGGAGCGGGAGCAGGACGGCGGCGAGCGCGGCGATTGAACGGCTGAGGGTCATGGCATCCGGTTCCGAAAGGGTTGCCGGCACACTCCCGGATGGGCCGATCCCGGTCAATTGACGCCCGATCAGAAGATCGTGAGGGAAACGCGATGGCGCGGCGGCGGAGGACGGCGCGCTCGCCCGTCCGGCCGCGGTTGGCTAGCATGCGGCCCATGCGCAGATTCTTCAGACCGGGCGCCCCCGCCCTGATCGCCGCCGGGCTCGTGGCGGGCTGGTGTGGCCCGGCCGTGGGCGAGCCCGATCCGGCTCCGCCGGTGGGGCGGGTCCTCGGTGGCAAGGCAAGCCGCGACGACCGGTCGGGGGATGCGTTCCGTCTGCCGCCGCCGGGGCTCGAGGCCGCCGTCCTGGCGCGCTTCTTCGCCGGTCAGCGGCTGTTCAACCTCGCCTGGGTCCGCGCGCCCTCCCCTCTGCTCGACACCGACGGCCTCGGTCCGACCTTCAATCGGGTCTCTTGCGGGCGGTGCCACGAAAAGGACGGCCGGGGCCGGCCGCCGGCGGCCAACGGGCCGATGATGTCCATGCTGGTGCGCCTCGCCGTGGCGGGCGCCGGCCCCCACGGCGGACCCAGGCCCCATCCGGTCTATGGCGACCAGCTGCAGGACCGCGCGAACCCCGGGGTGCCGCCCGAAGGCCGGGCCACGCTGGCCTGGCGCGACGTGACGGGCCGCTATGGCGACGGCACGCCCTTTCGCCTGCGCAAGCCGGTGGTCGCGCTGAAAGACCTGGCCTTCGGTCCGGCAGAGGGCGTCCTGACCTCGGCCCGGGTCGCGCCCCAGCTCGTGGGGCTGGGCCTTCTGGCAGCCGTCCCGGAGGCATCGATCCTCGCGGCTGCCGACCCGGACGACCGCGACGGGGACGGCATCTCGGGCCGCGCCAACCGCGTCTGGGACGCGACCGCCCGGCGGCTCGTCCTGGGGCGGTACGGCTGGAAGGCGGGCCAGCCCTCGCTCGTTCAGCAGACCGCGCGGGCGCTCAACGCCGACATGGGCCTCACCACCCGCCTCTATCCGAACCAGAACTGCCCGCCCGCCCAGGACGCCTGCCGCGGGGCGCCCACGGGCGGCGACCCGGAAGTCGGCGAC
>CAMYMQ010000267.1 GCA_947259335.1 uncultured Alphaproteobacteria bacterium
CCCGCACGGCGTTGGCGACCGGCGCCAGCCGCCCGGGCAGCGCGGCGATGTCGGGATGGCCGGCCCCTGCCCGGCCATAGGCGCCGTCGGGATGCAGGAAGTCGTTCTGGAGGTCGACCAGCACCAGCGCCGTGCGTGCGGGATCGAACGCGGCGGGGTCGCGGCTCACCCCGCTGTCTCCGTGCGGGAGATGACGACGTTGCCCAGGGCGTCGACGCGCGCGGTCAACCCCGGGTCGACGAAGATCGTGGTGTCCGCCTGTTCGAGAATTGCCGGACCGGGGATTTCAGCGCCGACCGGGAGATCGAGCCGCGCATAGATCTTTGCCTGGTGTTCTCCGCCGTCCGCCCAGACCGCGCGGGTCCCCGTCCGGGCCGACTCTGCATCGCCGGAGGTTTCGGGCTGGAGGGTCGCGAAGTCGAAACTCGGCCGAACGCCGATGGTCGCCACGCGCAGGTTCAGGACGCGAACGGCGACATTTTCCAGCAGCCGGCCATAGACAGCCTTGTATGCTTGATCGAAAGCCGCCTGGATCGCCGCCCTAGTGATCCCGCTGGCTCCCTCGCGCACCGTCACGCTGAGCGGCACCGAGACGGTATGGGTCTGGCCGATATAGGACATGTCGAGTTCGACCTCCGCCCGGCGGGATTCGAACGGCACGCCCGAGGCGTCGAGCTGGCCGAAGCCATCGTCGACGGTTTTCACGATTTCCGCGTCCAGCGCGGCGATGTCGACAGTATCCAAGGGCCGATTCACGGTCTGGACGAAGTCGTGGCGCATGTCGGCGATGATGCAGCCGAGCGCGCTGGTGACACCCGGAAAGCGCGGCACGACCGCCTGGGCGAGCCCGACATCCTTGATCAGCGCCCCGGCGTGGAGCGCGCCGCCGCCGCCGAAGGGCATCAGCGCGAATTTCTTCGGGTCGTGACCGCGTTCGATGGAAACCAGCCGGATCGCGCCGGCCATCGCCGCGTTGGCGACCCGGACCACGGCCTCGGCGGCGGCCATGGTATCGAGCCCGAGCGGCGACCCGACATGCGCGTCGATGGCCGTCCTGGCCGCCTCGACGTCGAGCCGGTCGAGCGCGCCGCCGATGGGCTTGTCGGCATTGATCCGGCCGAGGACGAGATTGGCGTCGGTCACGGTCGGCCGGTCGTTGCCCTGGCCGTAGCAGACCGGTCCGGGGTCGGCGCCCGCGCTCTCCGGCCCGATCTGAAGCAGCCCGCCGCGGTCGACCCAGGCGATCGACCCGCCGCCCGCGCCGATGGTGGTCATCTCGATCATCGGCGTGCGCACGACCATGCCGAAATCGATGGTGGACTGCGCGGCGAGCGCCGTTTGACCCTCGACCACGAGCGCCACGTCGAAGCTGGTGCCGCCCATGTCCCCGGTGATGACATTGGGAAAACCGGCCGCCTGTGCGATCTGCGCCCCGGCGATCACGCCCGCCGCCGGGCCCGACAGCGCCGTCTTGATCGGCCGGCGCTTGGCCGTCTCGACCGTCATGACGCCGCCGTTTGACTGGACGATCAGGAGCTGGCCGCCGAAGCCGCCGTCGCCCAGCCGGTCCTCCAGCGAACCCAGATAGGCGCCGACCACGGGCTGGAGGTAGGCGTTGAGGGTCGCGGTCGAGCAGCGTTCGAACTCGCGGATCTCCGGCAGGATGTCCGACGACGCGACGACATGGTCGTTGGGCCAGACCGCGCGGGCCGCGTCGAGCGCGGCCTGCTCGTTGGCCGGGTTGGCGTAGGAATTAACGAAGAAGATCACCAGCGATTCGGCGCCCAGCTCGATCAGCGCCCGCGCGGCGGCCTGGACCTCGTTCGCGTCGACCGGCGCGTGGATCGTCCCGTCGGCCAGGGTGCGTTCGGCCACCTCGATCCGCCGGTCGCGCGGCACCACGGGCGTGAAGGTGCCCCACAGGCCCCAGGTGTGCGGCCGGTCGCGGCGGCGCATCTCCAGCACATCGCGGAAGCCGCCCGTGGTGATGATCCCGGTCGGCGCGCCCTTGCGTTCGAGCAGCGCATTGGTGCCCACGGTCGTGCCGTGGACGATGGTGCGCAGCGTGCCCAGATCATCGATCCGCCGGCCAATCCCGTCGAGGAATCCGACCGCCTGGTTGCCGGGCGTCGACGGCACCTTGGCGGTCTCGCAGACCCCGCGGGCCTCGTCGTAGAAGAACAGGTCTGTGAAGGTACCGCCGACATCGACGCCGACGAACCAATTCGGCGCGCCGCTCATGCCGCGGCTTTCTTGCGCAGGTTTGCGGTGGCGTCGAAATCGACCGCGCCGTCCCCGCCCAGGACCACCGCGTAATCGCGCTCCGCGCCCTCGCGGCTGATATAACCGAGCATGACGTCCCGGGCGACCGCCTCGGGATCGCGCTCCAGCGCCGCGCCCCAGCCGCCGCCGCCCGGCGATTCGATGCGCACCCGCTGGCCCTGGCGCAGCTTGATGCCGGTCATCTTGGACGCCATCGGCGGCTCGTGCGGCCCGTCGTCCTGGTCGAAGCGGAAGCGGTTCATGGCGCCCGGCCCGCCGCCGAGCACACCCGGCGGGGCGTAGCGCCCGCGCTCGCCGAACAGGAAGGCCTC
>CAMYMQ010000268.1 GCA_947259335.1 uncultured Alphaproteobacteria bacterium
AGCCGTCCGGGAACCCGCGCGGTGGCGGCCTATCGCGGCCTCGCCGGCCGGCTGCCGCGGATCGACCGGTTCGTGCGTGGCCGGGTCGACCCCGCGCGGATCGCCGGTCTGCCGCTCACGCTGATCGTCGCCGCGGCGCTCTACCTCCTGTTCCTGCTCGGCGGCATCGTCGAGGAAATCCTGGAGGCCGAGGAGATCCTGCGCCTCGACCGGCGCATCGGGGGCTGGTTCGCCCCCTTGCGCGAAGGGCCGCCCGTGTCCCTCTTCACCATGATTACGCGGATGGGGAACATGGAGGCGCTGGTCGCCGTGTGCCTGGTGACGACCGCCTTCCTGGTCGCCTTTCGCCGTCGTGCCTACCTCGTGTCCCTGTGGGTCTGCGTCGTCGGCACCCAGGCGGCGACCTGGGCCGGCAAGTATGGCTTCGCGCGCGACCGGCCGGATTTTGTCACCGAGGTGACCGCCCAGTCGGCGTCCTTCCCGAGCGCGCACGCGGCCGGGGCCATGGCGGTTTACGGTTTCCTCGCCTATGCCATCGCGCGGGACCTGCCGTCGCCGCGCGCCCGGTTCCAGGCCGCCTACTGGACCTCGATCCTGGTCGCCCTGATCGGCCTCAGCCGCGTGGTGCTGAGCGTCCACTACGCCAGCGACGTCGCCGCCGGCTTCCTGGTCGGCGGCTTCTGGCTGCTGGTCGGATTCGCGATCGCCGAGTTTGCGCGCGAACGGCGCAACCGCACCGACGACACCTGATGGCGCGTTACCGCCGGAACCAGTAGCGCCGCTTGCCCGAATCGAGGTGGACGAAGCCCGCGCGGTAGAAGCCGAGGCCGCCGGTGGCGATGGCCTCGGCGTGGTGGATCAGGAAATAGATGCCATAGCCCTGGACACTCACGTCCACGGCCATGCCCCGCAGGTGCAGGCTGTTGAGCGCGGCGCCCTCGGCGCGCAGCCTGTCGTTGGTCGTGCGTGTGCGGTAGGCGGAGTGGACGTTGATCGCGACGCGGCCATGGCCGGCCCGGCGATAGCGCTCGGCCAGGTGCCACATCAGATCGAAGACCGCCGGGTCCATGCCGGTCTGGGCCCGCTCGTGATGGTCGCGCAGGAACCAGTTGAGTTCGTCGTGGGCCGGCGCCAGCAGCTTGGCGCCGTCGTGATAGACGCCCTTCCACCACTCCTTGGTGTTCGGATTGTAGAGGGTCAGCGCGCGCGGCGCGGGCCTGCCGGTCTTGTTCGGGGCCGGGCGGGACGCGGCGAACAGCGGCACCGGCATGGCAAGCGGTACGGTGACGACACCCAGCCCCAGCAGGAAGGCGCGGCGCGAAGGGCGCGGACCGCCGCCGAACGCCATGGGTTTGCCGGTCATGCTGTCGAGCCGAAATAGCCGAAACGGTCCCTCAGGCTAGCAGCAGATCCTTACCAACCGGTTGCCGGCCGGGCCCGATCAAGGACCGATGGTTACTCCAGCCCCGCCGCCTTGCGCACTTCGGCATCGTCGGCCAGCCCGATCTCGGCGAGGATTTCCGCCGTATGTTCGGCGGGCAGGGGCGGCGGGCGGTTCAGCGCCATCGGGGTGCGGCTGAGCCGGGCGAGGAAGCCGGGCACCCGGATCGGCGTGCCGTCGCCCAGTTCGGTCTCGATGGTCATGCCCAGCGCCTGGGCCTGCGGGTCCTCATAGGCCTCCTTGACCGTCAGCACCGGGCCGCACGGGATGTCGGCCTCCTCGAGGAGGCGCAGCCATTCTTCGGTGGAGTGGCAGGGCGTCGCCTCGGTCACCAGGTCGCGCAGGGCGTCCTTGTGCTGCGACCGGCCGCCGGTCTTCTCGAAGCGCGGGTCCTTGCTCCACTCGGGGTGGCCGCACAGCGCGGCGAAGGCAGCAAAATGCTCGTCGCGCATGACGCCGAGCACGACATGGCCGTCCGATGTCGGGAACAGGCCATAGGGCGCGATCACCGGATGATGGTTGCCCTCGGGCGGCGGCGCCTCGTCGGTCGCCATGTATTTGCCGGCCTGCACCGACATGACCGCGAGGATTGCCTGCAACAGCGAGGTCTGGACCATCTGGCCCCGGCCGTTCTCCTTGCGCGCATACAAGGCGGCCAGGGTGCCGAAGGCGGCCGACATGCCCGCATAGATGTCGCAGATGGCGAAGCCCGCGCGGATCGGACCGGTCTCCGCCGTGCCGGTCACCGACATGAAACCCGAGACGGCCTGGACGATCTGGTCGACCCCGGGCAGGTCGGCCTTCGGCCCGTGATGGCCATAGGCCGCGATCCGGGTGACGATCAGCCTGGGGTAGTCGCGCTCGAGCGTCGCCGGATCGAGGCCCATCTTCTCCAGTACGCCCGGCCGGAAATTCTCGACCAGCACGTCCGCCGTCTCGAGCAGCTTGCGCAGCGCCCGCAGACCGGCCTCGGCGCGCAGGTCGAGCATGACCGCGCGCTTGTTGCGGTTGACCGTCGTGAAATAGCCGCCGACCCCCGGCGCGAAGCCGGGCAGCTGGGAGCGCATCGCGTCGCCGCCCGGCGTCTCCACCCGGATCACCTCGGCGCCGAGGTCGCCCAGCAGCATCGAACAGAAAGGTCCGGCGGCGATCCGCCCCAGATCGACCACCCGGATGCCGGACAGGGGGCCGGCTTGCGTCTCGGTCATAGGCTGCGTCCTTACTCGATGGTTCGCCGTCGGGACGCGCAGAATGGGGGGAGGGATCGGCCGATGCAACGGCGCAGGCGGCAGAGCGCGGTTGCGCCTCTCACAGGACCGCCGATCCGGCCCGGGTGGTGTTACGTCCCCCGATGCGCCCCGAACTCCGGGTCGGCTTCCAGGTGCGCCTGCCAGCGGCTGGTCATCCGCTCGACCACGTCCCAGGGCGTTCCCATCTGGCGCAGCGGCACCACGCCATTGCAGGCGTCCGCGTAGCGCTCGATCAGCCCGTCGCGCAGGCGGAACCGGCCGACCCCGTCGAAGACCACCCGGGTGCCGGCGGCGTGCTTCGTCGTCGCGGTGTAGCTGAACAGCCAGGCGGCATATCCGTTCGTGCCGTCGCACACCGGGTCGCGGAAGTCCCAGCGGAACGCCTCGCCGCCGCGGTGGAAGATCGCCAGCATTTCGGCGATCGCGGTCCGGCCCTTGAACTCGCCATAGAAAATGTCGTCATAGACGCCATCCTCGGTGAACAGCGCGCCCAGCGCAGCGCCATCGCCGGCCTCGACCGCGCGGGCGAAGTGATGGAGCAGGTCGGGAAAGCTCATGCCGCATCCTCTTCCTTTGCCAGCCACGCCCGCAGCTCGGTCTTCAGCACCTTGCCGTAGTTGTTCTTGGGCAGGGCGTCGACGAACCGGTAGGCCTTGGGCCGCTTGAAGCGGGCGATGTTGTCGAGGCACAGCCGGTCGAGATCCGCTTCGCTCACGTCCACGTCCTCGTCCACGTCCACGTCCACGTCCACGTTCCCGCCGCCGGGCTGGCGGACGACGAAGGCGACGACCTCCTCGCCCCAGTCGGCGTGGGGCCGGCCGATCACCGAACATTCGAGGACGCCGGGGTGGCGCAGCAGCACTTCCTCGATCTCGCGCGGATAGATGTTGGTGCCGCCGGAGATGATCATGTCTTTCGACCGGTCCTTGAGGGTGAGAAACCCGTGCTCGTCGAACGACCCGAGGTCGCCGGTGTGCAGCCAGCCGTTCCGGAGCGTGGCGGCGGTCGCCTCCGGATTGTTCCAGTAGCCGGCCATCACCACGTCGCCGCGGCAGACGATCTCGCCGATCCCGCCCGGCGGCAACGGCTCGCCGTCCGGATCGACCACGCGCACCTCCACATCGGTCCGCGGCACCCCGGCGGAGCCGAGATGGTCGCGGTAGCGCGGGTGGCCGGTGTCGGCGTGCATCGCCCGGGTCAGGCCGGTGATGGTCATCGGCGCCTCGCCCTGGCCGTAGATCTGGACGAAGACCTGGCCGAGCCGGTCGATGCCGCGCAGCAGGTCTTCGACATACATCGGACCGCCGCCATAGATGATGGTCTTGAGGTTCGAGGTGTCCGCGCCGTCGAGCGCCGGGCTGTTGAGCAGGCGCACGATCATGGTCGGGGCGAAGAAGAAGGTCGTGCCCGGCCAGTGCCGGAGCAGACCGAGCATCTCCGCCGGATCGAAGCCGCCCGACTCCGGGATCACCTGGACCGCGGCGCGAGCGACATGGGGCAGGCCGTAGCAGCCCGAGCCGTGGGACATCGGCGCGCAGTGGACGATGGCGTCGCCCGGCGCGATCGTGTCGACGTCGGCGAAATAGTTCATGGTCATCGCGACCAGGTTGCGGTGGGTCAGGGTCGCGCCCTTGGGCCGCCCCGTCGTGCCACTGGTGTAGAACAGCCAGGCGGGGTCGTCGGGCGCGACCTCGGCCATCGGCATCGGGTCGCCGGTCAGCAGGGCCGACCAGTCGGCGCCGCCGGTGGCGACGATCTGCTCGAGGGTGGCGATCTCGGCCTCGCTTCCGGCGAGCGTCTCGGCCTTGTCGGGCGTGGCGAAGCAGACCCGGCTGCCCGACTGCTCGAGAATGTAGTCGAACTCCTTGCGGTGCAGCTTGGCGTTGACCGGCACGCAGCAGACCCCGGCGTGCCAGCAGGCCTGCTTGACCAGCGCGTATTCGGGGCAGTTGGCCATCACGATCGCGACCCGGTCGCCGGGCGCGAGACCCAGTGTCGTGCGCAGGTGGCTGGCGAGGATTGCCGTGTCCCGCGAGAACTCGGCATAGGTCGAGACGGTCTTCGCGCCGACCGCGAGCGCCGGCCGGCCGGGGGCCAGCCGGGCGGAGCGGTGCAGGAACGCCGCCAGATTCATTCTTCCTCCCTCGCGCCATTCGCGCGGCGCTTGATCGCGCCGTCGTGGCTGCCCATATTCAGGATCAAATTCCTGCCACATCGGTGGCGGCATGGCCACCGGCGCACCCGGAAAGATAACCAATGATAACCGAAGATAACCAATTCGATTTTTCGGGGGCCGAGTCGCCGGCCTGACAGAACCTGACAAAACATGACACTATCGGGGGTCCCCGACCTGACAGGGCGAAAAGCGCATGCGCAACCTGAAGATTGACGGCGACCGGCTGTGGGGCGCCCTGATGGAGATGGCGCGGATCGGCGCGACCGAAAAGGGCGGCGTCTGCCGGCTCGCGCTGACCGATCTGGACCGCGAGGGCCGCGACCTGTTCGTGCGCTGGTGCGAGGCGGCGGGCTGCACCGTCACCGTCGACCGGCTCGGCAACATCTTCGCGCGGCGCCCCGGCCGCGAGCCGGACCGGCCGCCGGTCCTGGTCGGCAGCCATCTCGATTCCCAGCCGACCGGCGGCCGGTTCGACGGCGCCTATGGCGTGCTGGCGGGGCTGGAGGTCGTGCGCACGCTCAACGACGCCGGGATCGAGACCGACGCGCCGGTCGAGGTGGTGTGCTGGACCAACGAGGAGGGCAGCCGCTTCTCGCCGCCGATGATGGGCTCGGGCGCCTTCGCCGGCGTGTTCACCGAGGAGGAGATCCGCGCCAGGCCCGACAACGTCACCGGCGAGACGGTCGGCGCGGAGCTCAAGCGGATCGGCTATGCCGGATCCGCGCCGGTCGGCGGGCGTGAGATCGGCGCCTATTTCGAGGCGCATATCGAGCAGGGACCGATCCTGGAGAACGAGGGCACGACCATTGGCGTGGTCACCGGCGCCCAGGGCCAACGCTGGTACGAGGTCACCGTGACCGGCCAGGAGGCCCACGCCGGCCCGACGCCGATGCCGCTGCGCCGCGACGCGCTGGTCGGCGCCGCGCGGATGATCGACGCGGTCAACGCCATCGGCAACGCCCACGCACCGCTGGCCTGCGCCACCTGCGGATTCGTCACGGTCAAGCCGAATTCGCGCAATACCATTCCGGGCGAGGTCTTCTTCACGGTCGACCTGCGCCATCCTGACGACGAGAAGCTGGCCCAGATGGACCGCGAGCTGCGCGACCGCTGTGCCGCCATCGCGGAAGGGGCCGCCGTTGTGGTCGCGATCGACGATTTCTGGCGCTTTCCGGCAACGCCCTTCGATGCCGCCTGCGTCGCCGCCGTTCGGACCGGGGCTGAGAAGGCCGGGCACAGCCATCGAGACATCGTCTCGGGCGCGGGGCACGACGCGGTCTATCTGGCGCGGGGCGCGCCCTCGGCGATGGTCTTCATCCCCTGCGAGGGCGGCATCAGCCACAACGAGATCGAGGCGGCGACGCCGGAGCATTGCGCGGCCGGCGCCGACGTGCTGCTCCAGGCCGTGCTCGCCCGGGCGGTCGACTGATGGAAAACCGCATGCCGGGTGGCGGTTCGGGCCGGCATCGGCCACACTCCGCCGATCTTCGGGAAGGGACGAGACGCACGATATGACCCGGCATTCGCGATACTGGGCGGCGCACACGACCAAGGAACTGGCAGCGATGGACGCCGGGCGCGTGATCGCCGTGCTGCCGGTCTCGGCGATCGAACAGCACGGCCCGCACCTGCCGCTGTCGGTGGACGCCGACATCGGCGCGGCGGTCGTCGCGCGGCTGGCTGAGCGGCTGCCGGTGACGTCGCCCGTGCTGTTCCTGCCGCCGCTGCCGGTCGGCGTCAGCCCTGAACATGCCGATTTCGCGGGCACGCTCAGCCTGTCGGCGGAGACGATGCTGCGTGTCCTGGCGGAGATCGGCGGCAGCGTCGCCGCCACCGGGGTGCGCAAGCTGGTGCTGCTCAACACCCATGGCGGCAATCCTCAGGTTCTCGACCTGGCCGCCCAGGCGCTGCGGCGCGAGCGCCGGATGCTGGTCTTCCCGCTCAACGCCTACCGCTATTGGCGGGCCGAGGATCATTTCGACATGCATGAGACCGCCCACGGCATTCACGGCGGCGCGGTCGAGACCTCGATCATGCAGTCGATCGCGCCGGAAGAGGTGCGCGCCGACGAGGTGCGCCGGTTCCCGTCCCGGTCCGAAGACATGGCAGGCGAGTATGCTCACCTGCGGCCGTTCGGGCGGATCGCCTCCTTCGGCTGGCAGACCCAGGACCTCAATCCCGACGGTGCGGTCGGCGACGCGACCATGGCCAGCGCCGAGAAAGGCGAACGGCTGCTGGACACCGCCGTGGCCACGCTGGTCGAAATCCTGAGCGAGATCGACGACCTGTCGCCGGACGTGCTGGTCGACCGGGAGCGTTGAGCCCGCGCGCTATTCGTCGTAGCGGAGCA
This sequence comes from uncultured Alphaproteobacteria bacterium, assembly GCA_947259335.1. GTDB lineage: Bacteria > Pseudomonadota > Alphaproteobacteria > Bin65 > Bin65 > CAMYMQ01. The sequence goes on from CAMYMQ010000268.1 coordinate 7,218, forward strand.
GGGTGGTGACGGGAATGTCGACCCGGTCGCGGCCCTGCAGGAAGGTCAGTTCCATCAGGCAGGCGGCGGCGACGGGGTTCGCGCCGCACAGGCGGAGCAACCCGATCGCGGCGGCCAGGGTGCCGCCGGTCGCCAGCAGGTCGTCGAGGATGACCACGCGCTGGCCCGGCGCCACCGCGTCGGCCTGGATCTCGATGACGTCGGTTCCGTATTCGAGGTCGTATTCGAAAGCGATGGTCTCGCCGGGCAGCTTGCCCTTCTTGCGGATCATCAGGAAGCCGCAGCCAAGCTGCAGCGCCAGCGGCGCGGCGACCAGGAAACCGCGGGACTCGATGCCGGCCAGGATATCGGGCTTGTACGGCGCGACCACCTCGGTGAGCTGCGCGACGGCGACCTGCCACGCCTCCTTGTGCGCGAGCAGGGTCGAGATGTCATAGAACAGGATCCCCGGCTTCGGGAAATCGGGGATCGTGCGGATGTGGTCCTTGAGGTTCATGCGGGCGCTCGGTGGCTGCGGGATCGGATCGGAACGCTAGGAGATCGGGGCGTCGCGCTCAAGGTCCGTCGTATGAAACGTATGTTTCATACAATACATATTTGATACGAACGTTGAGAGTGCGGCCGGGTCGTGCTAGCGTCCGCTGGTCATAGCGAGCGGCCCCTGCGCATGAGTTATGCGGCACTCACCCAGGAGATCGAAGCCCGGTTCGGGACGTTGAGCCCGAAGCTGCGGCAGGCCGCGCGCTATCTGCTGCGCCGCCCCGACGATGTTGCGCTCAAGTCGATGCGCCAGCTCGCCGCCGATGCGGGCGTCCAGCCGGCCACGATGGTCCGCCTGGCCCGGGCGCTGGGCTTCCGGGCCTTCGAGGATCTGCGCCAGCCTTTCGCCGACCGGCTGCGCCAGGGCGCGGGAACGGCGTATGGCGAACGGGCCCGGGC
>CAMYMQ010000269.1 GCA_947259335.1 uncultured Alphaproteobacteria bacterium
CGATTCGGGCGGCTCGATCCGGATTCCGGCCGGCTGGTGCGGTCTGGTCGGCCTGAAGCCGACCCGGGGCCGCAACCCGACCGGGCCCAACCGGGGCAATGTCGCCGAAGGCGTGAGCCACGAGCATGCGGTGAGCCGCACCGTGCGCGACACCGCGGCCATCCTCGACGCGACCGCTGGTCCCGACGTCGGCGCGCCCTACTATGCCCCGCCGCCGCCGCGTCCCTTCGTCGACGAGGTCGGCGCCGACCCGGGCCGGTTGAAGGTGGCGCTGATGACCGACTCCTTCTCCGGCGTGCCGGTCGACCCGGTCTGCAAGGAGGCCGCGGAAGCCACGGCCAGGCTGCTGACCGACATGGGCCACACCGTCGAGGTCGCGGCACCCAGCTTCGATGGCAAGAAGATGGGAGACGCCATGACGGTCTTCCTGCTCTGCGGCCTGTCGGCTCAGATCGAGGCGGTCGCCGCCGCGCGGGGCCGCCCGCCCCAGGAGGACGAGTTCGAACCGGTGACCTGGCAGGCGCTCCAGAAGGCGCAGGGCTATCGCGGCATCGACTATGCCCATGCCGTGGCCGCCTTCAACACCGAGGTCCGCGCGCTGTCCCGCTTCTTTGTCGACTACGACCTGCTGGTGACGCCGACGGCGGCCACGCCGGCGCCCAAGCTCGGCGTCCTCTCGACCAAGACCGACGACGCCATGGCCTTCATGGCCAAGGTCTATGCGCTGTGCCCCTTCACCGCGCCCTTCAACGGCACGGGCCAGCCGGCGATCAGCCTGCCCATGCACTGGACCGACGACGGCCTGCCGGTCGGTGTCCAGCTCGTTGCCCGCTACGCCGAGGACGCGCTGCTGCTGCGCCTCGCGGGACGGCTCGAGGAAGCAAAGCCGTGGTTCGGCCGGCGGCCGCGGACGGTCGAGGCGGAACCCGCCGCGGCCTGACCACTCACGTGCCGTGAGGCGGCGTCAGATTAGGTTGTTATTCCTTGATAACGACGACTGGCGTCGCCACATGCCGGTTCCGGACTCAGGACGGCAGGTGGGCAGCGTTCGCGCACCCGGCAACCTGACATGACCTGACAAAACCTTACATTTCGAGCCCCCTTCCGGCCTGACGAGGCCGTCGATGATGACAAATGCTGACAGATGATGACACTTCGGGGCGGACTCATCGGATAGCGGGACCCAAGGGAGGACACATGCGCGGGTTGAAGGGCAAGGCCGTGGTCATCACCGGCGCGGCGGGCGGATTCGGGCGCGCGCTGTCGCGCCGCTTCGCCGAGGAAGGCTGCACGCTCGGGCTACTCGACCTGAACGCCGAGGGCGTCGAGGAGACCGCCGCCACGGTGCGCGAGCTCGGCGCCGACGCCCACGCCTATGCGGTCGACATCAGCGACTACGGTGCGGTCTGCGACGCCGTCGGCGCTTTCCAGGCCGCCGCCGGGGCGGTCGACGTGCTGGTCAACAATGCCGGCTTCGACCAGTTCGCCTTCTTCCTCGATACCGACCCCGCCTTCTGGGACAAGGTGATCGCGATCAATTTGAAGGGGCCGATCAACCTCCACCACGCCTGCCTCAAGATCATGGCGGAACAGAAGAGCGGCCGGGTGATCAACATCGCTTCGGACGCCGGCCGGGTCGGCTCGTCGGGGGAATCGGTCTATTCGGCGTGCAAGGGCGGCATGATCGCCTTCACCAAGACGATGGCACGCGAGATGGCGCGCTCGAACGTGCTGGTCAATTGCGTGAGCCCCGGGCCGGCGGACACCGCCCTGTTCCACTCCTTCGTCGGCGAGGGCGAGGCCGGCCAGAAGGTCCACGCCGCGCTCGAACGCTCGATCCCCCTGCGCCGGATCGCCCAGCCCGAGGACCTGCCGGGCATCGTCGCCTTCCTGGCGTCGGACGACGCCGGCTATATCACCGGGCAGGTGATCAGCGTCTCCGGCGGACTGACGATGGCGGGATAGCCCGGCCTCAAAGGACGGATTTGTTCGAGTATGTGGGGATTTGGGGCGAGCGATGGGACTTGAACCCACGACCCCCTGGACCACAACCAGGTGCTCTAACCAACTGAGCTACGCCCGCCACACGGCCCCTCAAGGGCCGAAGAGTGCTGTATCTACGCACTGCGCCTTGGCCGGTCAAGGATGGGCTGGCCGACCGGTCAATCCTTCTTCGCTGGCGCGAAGTTGCGGGCGGTCCGCTCGCGCCAGTCGCCGGCGAGCATGACCTCCATCAGCGCGTTGACCTCGCGGCCCAGGGCATCCTCGAGGGCGGCGCGGAAACCGCCGACGATCGTGCGCTTCATGGCGGCGCGGGCCGCCGCCGGATAGCCCGCGATCCGGTGGGCCAGGTCCTTCGCGGTTTCGAGCCCCCGCCCCGGTTCGGCGACCCGCGAGACCAGGCCCAGTGCGTGCAGCGTCTCGGCGTCGTAGCGGTCGCCGGAATAGACGATGCCGTTGGCGGCCGGTCCGCCGGCCCAGTGCGGCAGCAGGAAGGTCATGCCGCCGCTGACGAACAGGCCATGAGCCAGTTCGGGGAAGAAGCCCTTGGCGCCCTTCTCCCAGACCGAGAGGTCGCAGTTCATGGGCCAAGAAAAGGCGCCGCCGACCGCCCAGCCGGCAACCGCGGCGACGACCGGCGTCTCGCCGAGCATGATGTTCCGGGTCACGTCCTGGAGGCGTTCGAGAAAGCCCCGCAGGGCGTGGAGGTCGCTCGTGTCCTGTTCCTGCTGCTCGACCAGATCGTCGCCGGCGCAGAAGGCCCGTCCCTTGCCGGTGAGCACGATCGCGGCGACGGCGGGATCGGCCTGGGCGTCGGCCAGGGCGGCGTTGAGGTCCACCATCAGCGCGTCGTTGATGGCGTTGAGCCGGTGCGGGCGGTTCAGGGCGATGGTTCGGACCGCCCTGTCGTCCGTTATCTCGACTGTGTCACCCATTGTCCTTGCCTGCCCCTAGCCGCGCCCGAAGTAGGCGGTCATCCGGCGGATCGCCTCGTCCAGGGTCGCATCCTCCTTGCAGAAGGAGAAGCGCGCGAAGTGGGTCGGCGGCTCGTCACCGTAGAAGGCGCTGACCGGGACCGCGGTGACGCCCGCGTCGGTCGTCAGCGTCTTGCAGAAGTCGACGTCGCCGCCGTTGAACCCCACCGAACGGATGTCGACCGTGATGAAATAGGTGCCGCCGCAGTCGATGATCTCGAAGCCGAGGCCGCGCAGCCCCTCGGCGAACCGGTCGCGGCTACGCTGCATCGAGGCCGCCAGGCCCGCGAAATAGGCGTCGTCCTTGCCCAGCCCGAAGGCGGTCGCCCGTTGCAGGTTCGGCGGCGTGGTGAAGGTCAGGAATTGGTGCGCCTTGGTGACAGGCGTGAGCATCTCGGCCGCGGCCGTGATGTAGCCGACCTTCCAGCCCGTCAGCGAGAAGGTCTTGCCTGCCGAGCCGATCCGCGCGGTGCGCTCGCGCATGCCCGGCAGGGTCATGATCGGGATGTGCTCGCGATCGTCGAACACGAGATGTTCGTAAACCTCGTCGGCGACCGCGAAGGCGTCATGGGCGATGCACAGCTCGGCGATCAGGCCGAGTTCGTTCCGCGTGAACACCTTGGAGGCCGGGTTCATCGGCGTGTTGAACAGGATCAGCTTGGTCTTGTCGGAGAAGGCGGCGCGCAGGCTCGCCTCGTCCAGGCGCCAGTCGGGTGGCTCGATCCGGACGAGCCTGGGAACCGCCCCCGCCCGCCGGACGATCGGCAGGTAGGAATCGTAGAGCGGTTCGATCAGCACGACCTCGTCGCCCGGCTCGATCAGGCCGAACAGGCAGGCCGCAAGCGCCTCCGTCGCGCCCGAGGTGACCAGGGTCTCGGTCTGCCAGTCGATGTCGAGACCGTAGAATCGCTTGTTGTGGGCGGCCACGGCCTGGCGCAGTTCGGGCACGCCCATCATGGGCGGATACTGGTTCGGCTGGTCGTCCAGCGCCTCGTGGGCCGCGGCGCGCACGTCCTCGGGCCCGTTGCCGTCAGGGAAGCCCTGGCCCAGGTTGACCGACTTGTGCTCGATGGCGAGCCGCGACATGACCTCGAAGATGGTCATGCCGTAGCCCGAGAGAATCGCGTTGGCGCTCTTCATCGTGTACCTAGCGTAGCCGCGCCGTTCGCCGGCGAGATCCGAAAGCCCGGTAGATAAAGACCGTGAGCAAATCCGAAATCAAGCGAGTCTGGCCCGACAGCGACCGCAAGGCGCATGTGCGGCGCGCGGCCTGGGCCGCCGCCCGCCGGGCAAAGGAAAAGGAGATTCCGCCCACGGTCGGGCTGCGCCGGCTCGCCCGTCGCCTGTTCGGGCTGAGGGCCAGCGACGGTGGGCGGCCGCGCCGCTATCCGGCCTATGCCTATGTCATGAACCGGAGCCTCGAGATCGTGCGGCGCGACGTCCCGGTTCGCATCCCGGACTTGCCCGCGGCGTTCGACGGGTATCGCATCCTTCATCTCACAGACCTCCATCTCGATCACCTGCCCCTTCTTGCCGAGAAGCTCGCCGCCACGCTCGACGGCGTCGAGGTCGACCTCGCGCTTATTTCCGGCGACTACCAGGAGAATCAGAAAGCGGCGGCAGAAGAGATCGCCCGGTTGGTGGCCCGGGCCCTGGCGCCGCTGACGGCCGTCGACGGGGTTTTCGGCACGCTCGGCAACCACGACACGGTTGATCTCGTCGAACCCCTGGAAGCCGCCGGCGTGCGCCTGCTCGTCAACGAGGTCATCCAGATCGGCCGGGGCGGCGATTCGATTTGCGTGACCGGCACCGACGACGTTCACCAGTTCTACTCGAGCGCGACCGAGGAGGCCCTCGACAGCGGACCGGGCGGCACGCGCATCGCGCTGACCCACTCGCCCGAGACGGCCGATCTTGCCAGCCGGCGCCATCAACTGCTGCTGTGCGGCCATACCCACGGTGGCCAGATCTGCCTCCCGGGAGGGCGGCCCCTGGTCACCGGCCTCAAGCGCCACAAGGAGTATGTCCGCGGGCTGTGGCAGCATCGCGGGATGACGGGCTTCACAGGGACGGGCGTCGGGACGACGGTCATTCCGATCCGGCTCAATTGTCCGGGCGAAGCGGTCATCCTGACCCTGCGTCGATAGCGGACCATGGACGCGTTGGCGCCACGACGTTCGCCGGTTGACAGGGGCTGGGGCCGGACCGCATCGTGGCGTCCGACATGAACCGCTCCTCCGCTTCTCCCGCCGCCCCCGCGGGCCCCGCCCTGACGCGCCGCATGGCGCGACTCGGTACCGAAACGGCCTTTCAGGTACTGGCCCGCGCCGAGGACTTGCGCCGTGCAGGGCGCGATATCATCAACCTCGGCATCGGCCAGCCGGACTTCAAAACGCCGGCCCATATCGTCGAAGCCGCCCAGAAGGCGCTGGCCGACGGCCACCATGGCTATACCCCGGCCGGCGGCATCCCCGAGCTGCGCGAGGCTGTGATCCGGGACATCGAGGCCCGCCGGGGCGTTTCGGTCGACCCGGGCCAGGTCCTGATCATGCCGGGCGGCAAGCCCACCATGTTTTTCGCCATCCTGATGTTCGGCGAACCCGGCGCCGAGATCCTCTATCCCAACCCCGGTTTCCCGATCTACGAATCGGTGATCGAGTTCTCCGGCGCGACGCCGGTGCCGATCCGCCTGCGCGAGGCGAACGGCTTCGCCTTCGATCCGGACGAGGTGCTCGACCAGATCACGCCGGCGACCCGCCTGATCATCCTCAACAGCCCCGGCAATCCGACCGGCGGCGTGGTCCCGCGCGAGACCCTGGACCGGTTCGTCGCCGGCCTCGAACGGCACCCGCATGTCGCGATCCTCAGCGACGAGATCTATTCGCGGCTCCTGTTCGACGGGCACGAGCACGCGTCGATGATGGCCTACGAGTCGATCCGGGATCGTCTGATCCTGCTCGACGGCTGGTCGAAGACCTATGCCATGACCGGGTGGCGCCTGGGCTACGGCGTGTGGCCCAAACAGTGGGTAGAGGCGGCCGAACGCCTGGCGATCAATTGTCATTCGTGTGTCAACGCGGCCACGCAATATGCGGGAATTGCCGCACTGGACGGACCGCAGGACGCGGTCGAGGACATGCGCGCGGCCTTCGAGGAGCGGCGGACGGTCATGGTGGACCTGCTGAACGCCGTGCCCGGCGTCCGCTGCGCTACGCCCGGCGGCGCCTTCTATGCGTTCCCCAATGTCCAGGGCACCGGCCTGAGCGCCCGCGACCTGCAGAACGGATTGCTCGAACAGGCGGGCGTCGCCACCGTCGCCGGCACCAGCTTCGGGGCCATGGGCGAAGGTTATGTGCGCTTTTCCTGCGCCAACAGCATCGAGAATATCCGCACCGCCCTCACGCGCTTCGAAGCCCATCTCGCTGGCGGCACTTTGGGCGCGACAGGCCCGTAAAAATGCTCATGATAGCGGCACGATGCCCGATTGATGCTCACCCCGCGCCCGCTGGATGCCCAACGGTCCGCAACCGGCCCGGAATCGGTGCGGCGGCTGGGCCCGAGAGGCATGGCATGCAAATTGCTTATGTGCGGTGCCGGAGCATGCCATGGCGGGCTGCGGCAGTCGCGACCGCTGGCGAACCCTAGACCGAGGACTTAATGAAGAAGATCGAAGCGATCATCAAACCGTTCAAGCTGGACGAAGTGAAGGAGGCCCTCAGCGATCTCGGCCTGAAGGGACTGACCGTCACCGAGGCCAAGGGCTTTGGGCGCCAGAAGGGCCATACCGAATTGTATCGCGGCGCCGAATACGTCGTCGACTTCCTCCCCAAGGTGAAGATCGAGGTCATCCTCGAGGACACCATGGTCGAGCGGGCCGTCGAAGCCATTCAGCAGGCCGCGCATACCGGACGAATCGGCGACGGGAAAATTTTCATCAGCCCGGTCGAGGACGCCATCCGCATCCGCACCGGCGAACGTGGCGACGAGGCGATCTAGCCGCCAGTACGGGGTCAACCGGGGCCGAGCCCCACAGACAATCAGACTGCAAGCACTGCAAATAGAGAGGACGGGAATCCGACTATGTCCGACGCCGAAACAGTAATGAAGATGATCAAGGACGAAGGCGTTCAGTTCGTCGACCTTCGTTTCACCGATCCGCGTGGCAAGTGGCAGCATACCGCGCAGACGATCTCCACCATCGACGAGGAATCGCTCGAAGAAGGCTTCATGTTCGACGGTTCGTCGATCGCGGGCTGGAAGGCCATCAACGAATCCGACATGACGCTCAAGCCCGACCTGTCGTCGGCCGTGCTGGATCCGTTCGCGCAGCAGAATAGCCTGATCCTGTTCTGTGATGTGCTCGAGCCCGCGACCGGACAGAGCTACGACCGGTGCCCCCGCTCGATCGTGCAGCGCGCCGAGAGCTACATGCGCTCGTCCGGGACCGCCGACACGGCCTTCTTCGGTCCCGAGGCCGAATTCTTCGTGTTCGACGACGTTCGCTTCAACGTCACGATGAACGAGGCCTCCTACCGGGTCGACCAGGAGGAAGGCCCGTACAACACCGCCGCCGAGTACGAAGGCGGCAACCTGGGCCATCGCCCGGCGGTCAAGGGCGGCTACTTCCCGGTCCCGCCGGTGGATTCGGCCTCGGACATGCGCGCCGAGATGGTCACGATGATCCAGAAGATGGGCGTCGAGACCGAGAAGCACCACCACGAGGTGGCGCCGTCACAGCACGAGCTCGGCATCAAGTTCGACACCATCCTCAAGGTCGCCGACGGCATGCAGATCTATAAGTACTGCGTCGCCATGGTCGCCCATACCTGGGGCAAGACGGCGACCTTCATGCCGAAGCCGATCGTCGGCGACAACGGCTCGGGCATGCACTGCCACCAGTCGCTCTGGAAGGAAGACAAGCCGCTGTTCGCCGGCAACGGCTACGCGGACCTGTCGGAGACCTGCCTGCACTATATCGGCGGGGTCCTGAAGCACGCCAAGGCGATCAACGCCTTCACCAATCCGTCGACCAACAGCTACAAGCGGTTGATCCCGGGTTTCGAGGCGCCAGTGCTGCTCGCCTACTCCGCGCGCAACCGGTCGGCGTCGTGCCGCATCCCCTATGTCGCCTCGCCCAAGGGCAAGCGCGTCGAGATTCGCTTTCCGGATCCGGTGTCGAACCCCTACCTCGGTTTTGCGGCGATGCTCATGGCGGGCCTCGACGGCATCGAGAACAAGATCCATCCGGGCGACCCGATGGACAAGAACCTCTACGACCTGCCGCCCGAAGAGCTCAAGGACATCCCCACCGTCTGCGGTTCGCTGCGCGAGGCGCTCGAGGCGGTCGACGCCGACCGCGAGTTCCTGAAGAAGGGCGACGTGATGACCGACGACATGATCGACGGTTACATCGAGCTGAAGATGGAAGAGGTCTACCGGCTCGAGCACACGACCCATCCGGTCGAATACGCAATGTACTACAGCAGCTAGGTCTTAGGGCCGCGCTGAAAGGGATACGGGCCGCTCTCACGAGCGGCCCGTATTCTGTTGGCGTTGCTGGCTGCCTAGCCGGCGGGCAGCGGCCGGGGCCGCCGGTTCTCGTCCACGGCGACGTAGGTGAACTTGCCCTCGGTCACCTTGACCTCGCCGCTGCCGTCGCGCCGATCGGCCCAGGCCTCGACATGGATGCACATCGACGAACGGCCGGTGCGGACGACCTCCGCATAGCAGCTCACCATGTCGCCGACGAAGACCGGCAGATGGAAGGTCATCGCCTCGATGGCGACGGTGACGGTACGTCCCCTCGCCTTCTTGGTGGCGAACTCGCCGGCGGCGATGTCCATCTGGGACAGCAGCCAGCCGCCGAAAATGTCGCCGGACGGATTGGTGTCGGCCGGCATCGCCAGCGTGCGAATGGAGAGGTGGCCTCGCTCGGAGACGGAATCGTTCGAATCGCTCATCGGCGGATGGTAACGCGCCCGGCCGGGCTTCGCATCAACGGTTGCTGTTGGTTCCCCGCTTTTCCTCGCATTCCGTCAGTCGCAGCTTGACGAAATCCCGCATGGTGAAGACCCAGCCGGTGCTCTCGACATACTCTTCGTCCTTGCCCTCGATGTGGGCGATCAGGTCGCTGAGCTGCGCCCGCTCGATGAAGCAGGTCTTGTTGGCGGTATCGAGGCCCGCGAAATAGCCCTCCTTGAAGGCGTTCCAGACCGTGTCGCAGCGGCGAAAAGCAACGCCGCGCGTGTTGTTCAGAGCGGGCTTGCAATAGGCGATGAAGGACTTGGTCCGCGCCTTGCCGTACCACGAGATCTCCTGGGCCTGGGCGGCGCCGGCCGAGATGCCGATGGCGAGCGCGGTCAGCAGTGCGAAGCGGAACGTCATCGAAGATCTCTCCAGTAGGCGGGCTTTCACCCGATGGGCGCAGGCCGTGATGTCACGATTGTCCCGATCCGCCAAGCGGACCGGCATTGTTCTCACATCTCAGGCAACACGATGGTTACGGTCTTGCCGCCATATCCGTTGGCCTTGTCATGGGCGCGCACCGTCACCCTGCGAACGCCCGCGGGGATACGCACCCCCGCGAGACTTCGGGTGAACGGCTGTTCGCTCTCGTGGGGGTGCAGCAGGACACGGGTGCCCAGCACCGCCCCGTCGGGGCCGAGAACCTCCCAACGGTCGGCATATTTCTTCCAGCCGGTATCGTTGGATCGCACCGTGACGTCGAAACGCCAACTCCCGTTCGACGCCCGCACAGCCTTGACGGCGACGACATGGGCATCCTTTGCTGCGGCGGCGACGGAACCAACCGCGATGCCCAAGAGCACGAGGAGCAGTGCGAAGACGCGCATGTCGGGCACCCGTGGTTGCGACCGTGGTTTCGACAATCCGGTGGCCGGCATTCTCTTCGACCCCGGACCCGGTGCCAAGGGGGCGTTCGGTCCCACACCGTGTCGGAACGAAAAGCGAAACACTCAATATCTTGTAACGTCCGGGGAGACGATCTAGCTTGTCCCGGACATCTCAACATCAGGAAAACGAGGACCAAATGGCGGGTGCGCCGGACCTTTTCGCCGAGGACGACCCCAAGCAAAGCCGTTCGCGCGACTCCGGTTACACCGCCAAGGACATCGAAGTCCTCGAGGGGCTCGAGCCGGTGCGCCGGCGGCCGGGCATGTATATCGGCGGCACCGATGACCGCGCCCTCCACCACCTGGCGGCCGAGATCATCGACAACGCCATGGACGAGGTGGTCGCGGGCCACGCAGCCAGGGTCGAGATCGACCTCGCCGAGGACGGGCTGCTGACGATTCGCGACAACGGCCGCGGCATCCCGGTCGACCCCCATCCCAAATACAGGAACAAGTCGGCGCTGGAAGTCATCCTCACCACCCTCCATTCCGGCGGCAAGTTCGGCGGCAAGGCCTATGCGACCTCGGGCGGTCTGCACGGCGTCGGTATCTCCGTCGTCAACGCGCTGGCCGAGGAACTGGTCGTCGAGGTGGCCCGCGACGGCGGGCTGTGGGAACAGCGCTACAGCCGCGGCGCGCCGACGACCAAGCTCAAGAAGATCGGCCCCATCCACAACCGCCGGGGCACGACGGTCCGCTTCCGGCCCGATCCGGAGATTTTCGGCAAACAGGCGACCTTCCGCCCGGCGACCCTCTACCGGATGGCGCGCTCCAAGGCCTATCTGATCAGCGGGGTCGAGATCCGCTGGGCCTGCGCCGAAGGAATCCTGCCGGAGGACGGTTCGGTCCCGGCAAAGGACACGATCAGCTTTCCGGGCGGCATCGCCGACTATCTGCGCGAGGCGATCGGCGAGCGCCCGATCTATACCTCGTCCTTCTTCACCGGCGTCACGCCGTTCAGCGGCGAAGGCCGGGTCGAATGGGCGATCGCCTGGCCCGGCGACGAGCGGGGCTTCATCCATTCCTATGTGAACACGGTGCCCACACCCCAGGGCGGCAGCCACGAGCAGGGCCTGCGCGGCGCGCTCACCCGCGCCTTGCGCACCCATGCCGAACTGGTCGGGGTCAAGAAGGCGGCCCAGATCTCGGCCGACGACGTGATGGAAGGCGCCAGCATCATGCTCTCGGTCTTCATCCCGGATCCGCAGTTCCAGGGCCAGACCAAGGAACGCCTGGGCATGCCCGAAGCGGCGCGGATGGTCGAGAACGGCATCAAGGACCACTTCGACCACTTCCTGTCCGGTGACCCCGCCGGCGCGCGCCGCCTGATCGACCACATGATCGACAAGGCTGAGGAGCGCCAGCGGCGCAAGCAGCAGCGCGAGATGCAGCGCCAGTCCGCGACCCGCAAGCTCCGCCTGCCCGGCAAGCTCGCCGATTGCTCGAGCCGGGTGGCGGAAGGGTCGGAGATATTCCTCGTCGAGGGCGATTCGGCCGGCGGTTCCGCAAAGCAGGCGCGCGACCGGGCAAGCCAGGCGATCCTGCCGCTGCGCGGCAAGATCCTCAATGTCGCCAGCGCGTCCGCCGACAAGCTGCGCGCCAACCAGGAACTGAACGACCTGATTCTCGCACTCGGCTGCGGGACCGGCCGGAACTTCGATGCGGAGAAGCTCCGCTACGAGCGGGTCATCATCATGACCGACGCCGACGTCGACGGCGCCCATATCGCGTCGCTCTTGTTGACCTTCTTCTATCGCGAGATGCCCCAACTCATCCGTGAAGGCCATCTGTATCTCGCCCTGCCCCCGCTCTATCGGCTGTCGCAGGGCGGCAAGGTCGCCTACGCCCGGGACGATGCCCACAAGGATCAATTGATGCAGGGCGAGTTCGGCGGCCGGGGAAAGGTCGAGATCAGCCGGTTCAAGGGCCTGGGCGAGATGCCGCCGGCGCAGCTCAAGGAAACGACGATGTCACCGGCCAAGCGGATCTTGCTGCGCGTGACCATTCCCGAAGAGTCGGGCGATCCTCACGAAGCCGAGTCCGCCCAGGACACGGCGCAACTGGTCGAGAGCCTGATGGGCCGCAAGCCCGAGCTCCGCTTCCAGTTCATCCAGGAACGGGCCCGCTTCGTCGAGGCGGTCGATATCTGAGTCGCCGGGTCGAAGCGGGGGCCGGCAGCCTCCCTTTTGCTAATCCGGGCGCCGGCTAAAGACTCGCCAAAGGCGGGGTTGCGCCCACCGTATTCTTTTATTATCTCTTGTCTTCAGAATTACTAGTCAGCAGCAGCCACATTTTCTTTCTAATCTTGGGAGAATGTGGTTAATATGCTGCGTGCACAAATGCAGGGGTGCCGAGGGTCATGATTAGAATCACTTCCCTTATGCTTTTTCTCGCGCTCGCGCTGGGAATCGGCGTCAGCGTCTCGTCGTGCAACACGGTCGAGGGCATCGGCGAGGACATCTCGGCCGGCGCAAGGGGCATCAAACGGTCCGTCTTCAAGAACTGAAGCCGGCCACCCGCCGCTATCCAGCCGCCAGTTCCGCCTCGAGCGCTGCCAGCCAGCGCTCGACCCGCTTTCGATTAACGCCGAAATCGGAATAGCCGAGCTTGGCCCTGCTGTAGACCGCCAGGCTTGATTTGCCCTCGCCGGCCGGCATGATCTTCACCGATATCAAGTCCGGAAAGCGGAAAACCGCCGACCGCTGCACGAATTCATAGTCTCCGGCATCGTCGTCCGCAGACAGCAGCTCGGTTCGCGCTTCCGCCAGGGCCACCCGTTTGAGCGCCGCCGCCAAGGACGCGACGTCGACCGTGAAAGCCGGGCTGCGGCCATCCGGCGTCGCCGACGACTCGAAGCCTGCCGGCAACAGGAGATACCGGTTCGGCTTTTCAGAAGGCTGCAACGTCTTGAAATCAAGGGTCATTCTTCTGTTCTCCGCCACAGTCGGGGGACTCGCGTCAGCTCGGCGCCGTCAACCAGGCGCGCAGGGCCGCTGTCGTCTCTTCCGGCCGTTCCAGGGTGGACAGATGCCCGCAATCCTCGATCACCGCGAGGACCGCCTTCGGGATGGCCTGCGCCATTTCCTGCGAGGCCTCGAGCGGCGTGAGCGCGTCCTGGCGCCCGACCAGCACCAATGTCGGCACCGCATAATCGGCGAGAAAGGGCCGGCTGTCGATTCGGCCGAGAATGGCGTTCTGCTGGCGCAGGAAGGCTTGCTGGCCGACATGGGCCGCCATCGCCATCACCGCCTCGGTGAGCGCCGCGTCCTCCTGCCGGTCGGGATGAAGCAGCAGCGGCAGCAGGCGCGGTGTCACGCCCTTGAACTTTCCGATCTTCGCCAGGCCGATCAGGCCCTTGCGCCGCCGCCGCTGCTCCTCCGTGTCGGCGCGGGCCGACGTGTCGAGCAGCGCCAGCCGGGTGACCCGATCCGGCGCCTGGCGCATGATTTCATGGGCCACATAGCCGCCCATCGACAGGCCGGCGAGCGCGAACCGCTCCGGCGCTTCCGCCAGCACGGCGCCGGCCATCGCCGCAATGGTATCGTCCCGGGTCACGTCGGCGACCGTGGCCCGCGCGATATCGCACAGGCCTTCGATTTGGGGCGCCCAGAGCGTTTCGTCGCACAGGAGGCCGGGAATGAGGACAAGCGGTATACGGTCTGGCATGGTTGCTTTCCCCGGCACGGCGGCCCGCGCCAGGCGATTTCCATTAATATTCGATGATATTTGGGCCTTTGGGGCCAAAGACCGTTGAATTCTGTAGGATTAGTCCAACCTATGGCATACCTGTGATGAGAAATCACAGGTTTCCAATTCTCCAAACGACGACTGACGATAAAAAGAACCTCATGGCATTTGATGAACTTGGGCTAAGCGAGACGCTCCTGCGCGCCGTCGCCGAAGCCGGCTATACCGACCCCACGCCCATTCAGGCCCAGGCTATTCCCGACGTGCTTACCGGCCGAGACATTCTCGGCACCGCCCAGACCGGCACCGGCAAGACCGCCAGCTTTACCCTGCCGATGATCGACATGCTGTCGCGCGGCCGGGCCAAAGCGCGAATGCCGCGCTCGCTGATCCTCGAACCGACCCGCGAACTGGCCGCCCAGGTCGCCGAAAGCTTCGAGGTCTATGGCAAGTACAACAAGCTGACCAAGGCGCTGCTGATCGGCGGCGAAAGCTTCGGCGATCAGGACAAGCTGATCGACCGCGGTGTCGACGTGCTGATCGCGACCCCGGGCCGGCTGCTCGACCATTTCGAACGCGGCCGTATCCTGCTGCGCGACGTCAAGATCTTCGTGATCGATGAATCCGACCGGATGCTCGACATGGGCTTCATCCCCGATATCGAGCGGATCGCCAAGCTGCTGCCGCCGATCCGGCAGACGCTGCTGTTTTCGGCCACGATGCCGAAGGAAATTCGCCGGCTGGCCGACGCCTTCCTGACGAACCCCAAGGAGATCGCCGTCTCGGCGCCGGCGACCACGGCCGACACGATCTCCGATTTCGTCGTCAAGACCCGGGCCACGGACAAGAGCGACACGCTGCGCCAGCTTCTCCGGACGGAAGAGATCAAGTCCGCCCTGGTGTTCTGCAACCGCAAGCGTGATGTCGACATCCTGACCAAGTCCTTGAAGCGTCACGGCTTCGATGTCGGGTCGCTCCATGGCGACATGGCGCAGGAAGTCCGCGGCGCGACCCTCGACGGCTTCCGGAAGGGCGAGATCGCCATCCTGGTGGCGAGCGACGTCGCCGCGCGCGGCCTGGACATTCCCGAGGTCTCGCACGTCTTCAATTACGACGTGCCGCACCACGCCGACGACTATGTCCACCGGATCGGCCGCACCGGGCGCGCCGGGCGCAAGGGCCGGGCCTTCACGCTCGCGCTGCCCGACGAGTCGAAGTCGCTCGCCGCGATCGAAAAGCTGATCGGCCGGAGTATCGAGCCGCTTAACCTCAATGGCGCCGCACCGCCGGCGGCCGCTCAGTCCGACGCCCCTCGGTCCGACGCCCCTCGATCCGACGCCCAAGAAGAGGCGCCGGC
>CAMYMQ010000270.1 GCA_947259335.1 uncultured Alphaproteobacteria bacterium
CGCCCGGCGGGCGATCTCGACGACCGCGTCGAGCGCGCCGTCCGGCAGCGTCGCGAGCGGGCCGCCCCCATGACCTTGTCGGGCGGCGCGGCGGGGAAGGTCGGTCATTCGGGTCTCCGATGGTTGGCCGGCACTCTGCCCCGCAGTCCCAGCGAATGCAATTGCGCGACGGTCTTCATGCGGGAGCGTGTTCATGCGCGGCCGCGGCCGTTAGACTGACCGCCGAAACGACACAAAGGACAGACAGGCATGAGCGAGCGGCGGCTGAAATTCTGGGGCTGGGGATACGAGGGCGAGAGCGCGAAACCCGAAGAGATTGCGGGCATCAAGGAGTTCTACGGCGCGCTGACGGGCCAGCAGGAGTTTCCCGACACCCCGGCGCCCAAGGCCGAGGAGTTCGAACTCGCCAAGCCGCGGCTCGCGCCGCCGGACTCCCTGTCGGACATCTGCCGGACCGACACCCACACCCGGCTGGTCCACTCGATGGGCAAGTCCCTGCCCGACGCCGTGCGGATGTTCGACCGCAAGGTTCCGAACGCGCCGGACATCGTCGCCTATCCCGAGGATGACGACCAGGTCGAGGACCTGATGGACTGGGCCGCCGACGCGGGCGCCGCGGTGATTCCCTTCGGCGGCGGCAGCTCGGTGGTCGGCGGGGTCGAGCCCGCGCTCGACGGGGACTTCAAGGGCGTGGTCACGCTCAGCACGGTCCGGATGGACAAGGTGCTCGAGGTCGACCGCACCTCGCGCGCGGCTCTGATCCAGGGCGGCATCCGGGGCCCGGCAATCGAGGCGGCGCTCAAGCCCCACGGCCTGACCCTGCGCCACTTTCCCCAGAGCTTCGAGATGGCGACCCTGGGCGGCATGATCGCGACCCGGTCGGGCGGCCACTTCGCCATGCATTACACCCATATCGACGACTTCGTGGAGTCGCTGAAGATGATGACCCCCGCCGGGCCGATGGAGAGCCGCCGGCTGCCCGGATCGGGCGCGGGGCCGAGCCCCGACCGCATGATGATCGGCAGCGAGGGATCGCTGGGCGTGATCACCGAGGCGTGGATGCGCCTGCAGGACAAGCCGACCTTCCGAGCCTCGGCCGCGGCCACCTTCGACAGCTTCGAGAAGGGTGCGGAGGCGGTCCGCGCCATCGCCCAGTCGGGGCTCGACCCCGCCAACATCCGGCTGGTCGACGCCAACGAGTGCCGGATCAACCGGGTCAACGACGGCTCGTCCCACCTGCTCGTGCTCGGCTTCGAGGCCGCCCATTACGACGTCGCGCCCAAGATGGCCCGCGCGATCGAGCTGGTCCGCGACCACGGCGGCAACGTCGACGAGGCCGGCCACATGGACGGCGCCATCGGCGCCTGGCGCAACGCCTTCATCCGCATGCCCTATTTCCGCGAGGTCGTCACGCCCTGGGGCGTCATCAACGACACCTTCGAGACGGCGATCACCTGGGACCAGTTCCCGGAGTTCCACGTTGAGGTCATGACCGCGACCCACGCCGCCATCAAGGAAGCGACCGGCAAGCCGGGCCTGGTCACCTGCCGGTTCACCCATGTCTATCCGGACGGGCCGGCGCCCTATTACAGCTTCCACGCCGCCGGCGACCGGAAGGGCATGCTGGGCCAGTGGCAGATGATCAAGGAAGCGGCCTCGGACGCGGTGATCGACAATGGCGGCACCATCACCCACCACCACGCCATCGGCCGGGACCACATGCCCTGGTACAACGACCAGCGGCCGCTCTTGTTCGGCGACGCGCTGGCCGCCGCCAAGAAGGTGCTGGACCCCAAGGGGATCATGAACCCGGGCGTGATCGTGGGGTGACCGCTGAACCGGAGCGTCGCGCGACGCCTCGCTCCCACCCCTAGAGTGGCGCTTCGCCCGGAGGATCGGCCCGCTCGCCGTTCGGGGATCGAGGCGCAACGCGCCTCCCCCGATCGCCAACAAAGGAAACCCGGCCATGACCTACTTCCCCTCCTATGAGGGCATCATCTCGATGTCGCAGCTCCAGATGTCCAAATGGGACCTGTTCGAGCCCTACATGGAGTTCGTCCACCGGCTGATGAACTATCCGGCGGGGCCGAGCCAGCAGGAAAAGGAGATCATCGCGGCCTACACGTCACTGCTGAACGCCTGCGATTTCTGCTTCGGCGCCCACAAGAATGTCTGCATGGCGCTGGGCGTCGACGAGGACCTGTTCCAGAAACTGATCGACGACATCGACACCGCGCCGGTCGACGACAAGCTCAAGCCGATCCTCAAATACGTCCGCAAGCTGACCAAGACGCCGGACAAGATGACCGACGAGGACGCCAAGGCCTGCTACCGCGCCGGCTGGAACGAGGAGGACCTGACCATCGCGATTACGGTCTGCGCCAGCTGGAACTGGTTCAACCGGATGATCGAGGGCCACGGCATCGACAAGAAATGGGACGAGCAGGTCTTCCGCGACCGCGGCGCGCCCGAGAAGATGACCCAGGGCTACAAGGCCTATTACGACGAGATGGTCGCCAACGGCATGGCCGATACCAGCGGCCCCAAGCGCCCGGCGCCGCCGGAGGTCTGACCGTCGGAAATGCTCGGCCAGCCCTGCCGTCCGACAAGCGGGGCATAAGCAAACGACCCCGGGAGGGTGCCCCGGGGCCGCTGCGGTTCCTGCCGAATGGAATTTGGAGGCGGGCTACTCGGCCGCCCGGGACTGGGCCGACGTGAAGTGCGGCATGACTTCCTTCGAGAACAGCCGCATCGAGCCCAGCGCGTCGTCGTAGCTGATGGTGTTGAAGTTGACTTGGAGCGAGGCGATCTCGAACCCGCCGGACTGCTCCTGGAATTCCGCGATCTGCTTGCGGATCGTCTCCGGGGTGCCGATCCAGGCCGCGTTCTTGGCAACCTGGGTGTCGAAATTCTCCTTCGCCAGCCCCTCGATCAGCTTGTCGTAGTTCGGATAGTCCTTGGAGCTCGACCCGCCCGTCCAGTCCGACGCCGCGTCGACCAGCGACTTGAGATAGCGGTTGAGCGGCTCGCGGGAAATCTCCTCCGCCTTCTTGGCGTCCTCATGGCAGAACATGTGGAAGGCAAGCTTGACCCGGCCGTTGCCGGGATGCCCCGCCTCGCGCCAGGCCTCGCGGTAGAGGCCCAGGAGTTCCTGCATCTTGCCGCCGGCCATGGGGATGGCCATGACGCCGTAGCCCATCTTGCCCGCGTTGACGAAGCTGCTCGGCGTCGCGATCGCGGCAATCCAGAAGGGCGGGCGCGGCTGCTGCACCGGGCGCGGCAGCGAGGTGACATTCTTGAAGTTGTTGAACTTGCCGTCGAAGGAGACGTTCTCCTCCTCGAGCAGGCGCCGGACGCATTCGACGCCCTCGGTGAACCGCTCGACGCTCTCGTCCAGCGGCACGCCGAACCGGTCGAACTCGTGGGGCAGGAAGGCGCGGGCGAAGCCGCATTCCATGCGGCCGTTGGAGATCGAATCCACCATGCCGATCTCGCCGGCGATCTTGAGCGGGTTGTTGAAGGCCGGCAGGACCGCGCCGGTGATCAGCCGCGCCTTCTTCGACCGCTGCGAGGCGGCGGTCAGGAAGATATGAGGATTGGGCGAATAGCCGCCATAGGCGAGGAAATAGTGCTCGACGGTCCGAATATTGGTGTATCCCAACTCGTCGGCATGGTCGCAAAGCCGCAGCGCTTCGTCCCAGTAGACCTGCGCCGTCTGCGTCTCCGGCCCGACATCGGGGAAGAATTGAAGACCGAATTCCATGAAGCTGTTCCTCCTGCTGGCGGCGGGTTCGCGCTTGTCGCCCGGGTTGCAACGTGATTTAATCAGTATACGGATTAAATAGACCCATGCAAGAGGCGAACAGCCCATGAGCGCGCCGTCGGATGAATCGGTGCCCCTGCGCCCGCCCGGTGAGGAAGAGGCGCCCGAGACCGCCCAGACTCCGTCCGGGCGGACCGTTTCGCTCGACCGGATTAACCTTCACGAAACCCCGGGCCATCTCCTGCGCCGCGTGCAACAGCGGGCGCTCGACCTCTATGTCCGGGCCGTCGGCGAGGGCGGGTTGCGGCCGCCGCAGTTCGCCGTCCTGCTGACCGTCCATCAGAACCCCGGCCTCAACCAGACCGAACTGGTCCGCCGCACCGGCATCGACCGCAGCACCATCGCCGACATGATCGGCCGGCTGGTCAAGCGCGGCCTGCTGACCCGCCAGCGCACCCAGAGCGACCAGCGGTCCAATACCCTGTGGATCACCGCCGAAGGTGTGGCCGCACTCGAGCACTCGGCCGAGGCTGCCGTCGCCGTCCAGGACGAGATCATGGCGCCGCTGCCGCCCGGCCGGCGGGACGAGTTCATCGAATTGCTGAAGCTGTTGTCCGACCTTCCCGAGGACGGCTTCGACAAATAGGCCGGCGACCCGGCTTCCTTCCATCACATCCATCACTGGGGAACGAGCAATGAAGATCTGCCGTTTTGACGACGACCGCCTGGGCCTTGTCGACGGGGACGATGTCCTCGACGTGACCGAGGCACTGGATGCAATTCCGCCGATGCGCTGGCCGCTGCCGCAGGGCGACCCGCTGATCGCCAACCTCGACGCCGTGCGGGCCCGGATCGACGCGATCAAGGGCGGCGCCGCGCGCAAGCCGATCGCCTCGGTCCACCTGAAGAGCCCGGTCGCCAACCCGAACAAGGTGATCGGCGCCCCGGTCAACTACCAGAAGCATATCGACGAGGCGAACGCCGACCGCGCCTCCTTCGGCACGAGCCAGGAGATCAAGGGCATCGACCATTACGGCCCGTTCCTGAAGGCCAACTCGTCGCTGGTCGGCCAGGACGACGGCGTCGCGCTGCGCTTCACCGACCGCCGCAACGACCATGAGGGCGAGCTGGCGGTGATCATCGGCAAGACCGCCGACCGGATCTCGATCGGGGACGCCTACGACTATATCGCGGGCTATTCCATCGGCCTCGACATGACCGTGCGGGGTCCCGAGGACCGGTCCGTCCGCAAGAGCATCGACACCTATTCGGTGCTCGGCCCGTGGCTGATCACCAAGGACGAGGTGCCCGAGCCCAACCATCTCGACCTCAAGCTGTGGGTCGGCGAAGAGCTGCGCCAGGAGTCGAACACCGACAACCTGATCTACAACGTCGAGCGGCTGGTCGAATGGTGCTCCAGCTTCTACACGCTCTATCCGGGCGACGTGATCATGACCGGCACGCCCGAGGGCGTCGGCCCGGTCAAGGACGGCGACACCATCCGCTGCACCGTCGAGCGGGTCGGCGAGATCAACGTCAAGGTCCGCAACGCCTGACCCGGCGCCGTCAGCCGAAGGAAGCCGGCGTCAGGGTGACCGTGGCGATGGCGCATTTGCGTTCGGCCTCGCCGGTCCGGGCGTAGACGTCGACCCGGACCACGGTCACCCGGCGGCCGGCCCGCTCGACCCGGGCCCGGCCGATGACGGCATCGCCCTTCGCCGGCTCGAGGAAGTTGATCTTGTACTCGGCCGTGATCGCGACCTGGCCTTCGGGCATCAGGCTGGTCGCGGCGCAGCCGGCGGCATGGTCGGCCAGCGCGCCGACCGCGCC
>CAMYMQ010000271.1 GCA_947259335.1 uncultured Alphaproteobacteria bacterium
CGGGTCGAGGAAGCGCTCCATCACGAAGACGCCGCTGACTTCATAGCCGAGGGCTTCGTAGAATTTCTCGACGGCCCGGTTGCCGGTGCGGATCATCAGCTGCGCCTTGGGCGCGCCCCGCCGGCGCAACCAGCCTTCGGCGTGGCGGACCAGCCGGCGTCCCAGTCCCTGCCGCTGCCGCGACGGATCGACGGCCAGGTAGTAGAGCCACCCCCGGTGCCCGTCATGACCGCACATCACGGTGCCGATCAAAGCACCGTGCGCTTCGGCGACGAACAGCTCCGCGTCGGCCGACGCCCGGCAGAAGGCGATGTCCGTCCGGGGATCGTTCCACGGCCGCCACAGGCCGCAGGCGCGCCACAGCGCATCGATCGCCTCGATGTCCCCGTCGCCGGCCGCGCGGATGCGGGCCGTGCCGGGCTGGTCGCTCACGTCTCTATCGGGGTGTCTTCTCGGCTGCCCCATTCGCTCCACGAGCCGTCGTAGACCGCCACGTCGGGGACGCCGAGCAGATCCAGTCCGAGGGCGAGGGTGCAGGCCGAGACGCCCGAACCGCAGCTGGTCACGATCGGCTTCGACAGATCGACGCCGGCCTCCTCGAAAGCCCGGCGTAGCGCGTCGGCGGGCTTCATCGTCCCCTCCTTCGGGTCGATGAGGATCTGGAAAGGCGTATTCAGGCTGCCGGGAATATGGCCCGAGCGCAGCCCTTCGCGGGGTTCGGGATCCGTGCCGGCGAATCGGCCCGGCGAGCGGGCGTCGAGGATCTGCCTGCGCCCGGTCTCGGAAATCGCGCGCATCTGGTCGACGTCGCGAACCATGGTCGAATTGACCCGGGCGGTGAAATGGCGCTCGTAGGGGACGGTCGGCAGCGCCTCCACCGGACGGCCCTCCGCAAGCCATTTCGGCAGCCCGCCGTCGAGCACCGCGACATCGGAATGACCGAAGTAGCGGAACATCCACCAGACCCGGGGCGCGCTGAACAGGCCGCCCCCGTCATAGACGACGATGCGCGTGCCGTCGCCCAGGCCCAGCTTGCGAACCCGGCTGGAGAATTTCACCGGGCTCGGCAGCATGTGGGGGAGCGGCGAGTCGCTGTCCGAAACATCGTCGATGTCGAAGAACACCGCGCCGGGGATGTGGCCCGCGGCGTATTCGGCCTTGGGGTCCCGCTTCATTGCCGGCAGGTACCAGGACGCGTCGACCACGTGGACGTCGGGCGCGTCGAGATGCTCGGCGAGCCATTGCGTGGAAACGAGGGAGGCGGGGTTCGGATAGGTCATCGGTCGAGCCACTTCGGGACCGGCAGCCCCTTTTCCTTGAGGAAGTCCGGATTGAACAGCTTGCTCTGGTAGCGGGCGCCGAGATCGCACAAGACCGTCACGATGGTATGGCCGGGGCCCATCTCCTTGGCCAGCCGGACCGCGCCGGCGACATTGACCGCGCTCGAGCCGCCCACGCACAGCCCTTCATGTTCCAGCAGGTCGAAGGCGTAGGGCAGGGCTTCCTCGTCCGAGATCTGGAACGGCAGGTCGACGGGGGTGCCGTCGACATTGCCGGTGATGCGTCCCTGGCCGATGCCTTCGGCGATGGACGATCCCTCGGAGGGCTTGGGCTCGCCGTTCTTGAAATACTCGTACATCGACGCGCCGAGGGGATCGGCCAGGCCGATCCTGATGTCCTTGTTGCGCTCCTTCAGCGCCATGCTCACGCCCGACAGCGTCCCGCCCGTGCCGATGGCGCAGATGAAGCCGTCCACCGTGCCGTCGGTCTGGTCCCAGATCTCGGGGCCGGTCGTCTTGATGTGGAAATCCCGGTTGGCGAGATTGTCCCACTGGTTGGCGTAGAAGGCGCCATTTTCCTCGCTTTCGGCCAGTTCCTTGCCGAGCCGTTCGGCGGTATGGACATAGTGGTTGGGGTCCTTGAACGGGACTGCCGGCACCTCGATCAGCTGCGCGCCGCATAGGCGCAGCATGTCCTTCTTCTCCTGGGACTGGGTCTCCGGGATGACGATCACGGTGCGGTAGCCGCGGGCGTTGGCGACCAGCGCCAGCCCGATGCCGGTATTACCCGCCGTTCCCTCGACGATCACGCCGCCGGGTCGGATGGCTCCGCGTTCCTCGGCGTCCCGGATCATCCCCAGCGCGGCGCGGTCCTTGACCGAGCCCCCGGGATTGAGGAATTCGGCCTTGCCGAGGATGGTGCAGCCGGTGGCCTCCGAGGCCTGCCGCAATCTGATCAGCGGCGTGTTGCCGACGGTGCCGACGAATCCGTCCCTTACATTCATAGTTCGCTTCTTCTTGCCGTGAGGATACTGGTGAAATCGTGCGTGCGCGGGTGCCACGTGGGGATATAGGCGGAAGCAAGACAGTAGAAACCGGCCGTGCGTCAATCAAGTGCGGGGGCGTGCCTTTCCCGACCAGCGGGCGCGCAGACCGTCCCGGTGCAGGCACAACCATTGGAGCGAGATCAGCGTGATCGCGTTGCGGATCGAACCGTCCGCGAGCGCGTCGGGGATGCGTGCGGCCGGCAGGGTGAAGACGCGAATGTCCTCATTCTCCTCGGGATTGCCGTGGACGCCGCCGGCGCCGCCGCTGTCGCACCGGCCGCAATAGATCGTGACCCGCTCCGAGCAGGCGCCAGGGGTCATGAAGCTGTCCGCGATGAATTCCAGGTCACTTATGGCGAGGCTGGCCTCTTCGTCGGCCTCGCGCCGCACGACCTCCTCCGGCGTTTCGCCGGGATCGATGATGCCGGCGACGATTTCGACCAGCCAGGGCGAGGCCTCTCCCGCCGCCAGAGGCCCCGGCCGGAACTGCTCGATCAGGACTACTTCGTCCCGGACCGGATCGTAGGGGAGGACGGCCGCGGCGTGGCCGCGCTCGAAGACCTCGCGGAGGACCGGCGCGCTCCACGCGCCGTCGAACCGGCGATAGCGCAACCGATAGCGGTCGATCTGGAAGCGGCCCTTGTAGGGCGTCGTCTTTTCGAGAATGTCGACGTCGTCGGTCATGCAGCGGTCGTGTTGGCAATGGCCCCGGCCGGGCGGGCGATGCCCTAGTGGGTAGCCCACGGCTATCGCAGGTGCAAGACGCGGGCAGCGGTAACCGGCACCCTGTGCCCGCCGTTCGGGCGGCGGCCTACTCGATCAGCCTGTCCAGCAGCAGTCGGGCGCGGCGATGGTTGCCGTTGAGCTCGAGCGCCCGCCGGCAGTCGGCGATCGCGGCGGCCTTGGCCTTCGCCTTCGCATGGGCGTGGCACCGATCGTAATAGTCGTAAGTGGACGGTTTGGCCGACAGCTCGATCACCTTGGTGAAATCCGCCGCCGCCAGGGCGTAGCGCTTGAGCGACAGCCGGATGCGCGCACGGTTGCCATAGTAGAAGCCGGCCCCGGGCACGAGGCCAATCGCCTTGTTGACTTCGGCGACGGCCTCTTCCCGGCGGCCCAGGTCGGCAAGCAGCGCAGCGCGGTTGTTGTGGGCCGACGCCGCGTCCGCTTTGGAAAGCGTTCCTGTCGCGAGAGCCTTCGCGAGAAGGGAGAGGCGGGTCTGGCTGTCCTTGGCCTTGGAGGCCGCTTCGAGCAGCCGGTCGCCTTCGCTCCGCTCCTTCGCCTGAACAGACAAAGGCGCCAGGGCCATCGCGACCAAGATCAGGCTTGCAAGACCGCGCATCGTTGAATTCCATAGGTGGCGAAGCCTGATGGGTAGCACATTCCGGGTCAGTCAGGTACCGGTGGGACCAGCAAGGACGGGGTACGCATGACGGCACGGCGTGAAAAAATCGAGTTTCCGGGATCGCAGGGGGCCACGCTGGCCGCGCTGCTCGATCTGCCGCCCGGCGAGCCCCGGGCGTATGCGCTGTTCGCCCACGGCTTCACCCTGTCGAAGGACGCCTTTGCGGCGGCCCGGATATCCCAATGCCTGGCGGCGCGGGGCATCGCGGTGCTGCGTTTCGACTTCACCGGTCTCGGCGCCAGCGGCGGCGAGTTCGGCAACACGAACTTCTCGTCGAACATCGAGGATCTGGTCGCCGCCGCGGACTGGCTGCGCGAAAACCGCGCCGCCCCGGAAATCCTTGTCGGCCACTCGCTCGGCGGCGCGGCCGTTCTGGCGGCGGCGGCCGAAATCGACGAAGCCAGGGCGGTCGCCACCATCAACGCGCCGGCCGACCCGGGCCATGTCCAACACCTGCTGGCGGCGAAGCGGGACGAGATCGAGGCGCGCGGCGAGGCCGAGGTGACTATCGGCGGCCGCACCTTCTGCATCCGCAAGCAGTTCCTCGAGGATATAGAGGAGCATCGCCTGGCCGACATCATCGGGGGCCTGCGCAAGGCGCTGCTGGTCTTCCACGGCCCGCGCGACGAACTAGTCTCGATCGACAACGCCAGCAAGATCTTCCTGGCCGCCAAGCACCCCAAGAGCTTCGTGTCGCTCGACGATGCCGACCACCTGCTGTCGCGGCGGCAGGACGCGATCTATGTGGCCGAAGTGCTGGCCGCCTGGGCCTCGCGCTATGTCGGGGTCCTGGAAGAGACCGACGCGGAAGTGGAGGCCGAGGCGCCGTTCAAGGTCGAGCGCGGCGAGCTGATCGTCTACGAGGCCGGCACGGGGCGGTTCGCCCAGATCATCGACGATGGCCGCCACCGGCTCCAGGCGGACGAGCCCGAGAGCATCGGCGGCGACGACACCGGGCCGAGCCCCTACGGCTACCTCGCCGCCGCGCTCGGCGCCTGCACCTCGATGACGCTGCGCATGTACGCGGACCGCAAGGAATGGCCGGTGGAGCGTATCGCGGTGCGCGTGCGGCACGAGAAGGTCCACGCCGAGGACAGCGCCGACTCGGAGCGCAAGCCCGGCAAGATCGACCGGCTGGAGCGCGACCTGCACATCGAGGGCGACCTGACCGACGAGCAGCGCGAGCGGCTCAAGGAAATCGCCAACAAGTGCCCGGTGCACCAGACGCTGGAGCGCCGCAACGAGATCGTCACCGAACTGAGGCCGCGCGATGAGTGACCGGACGCCCCTGCGCCGGCTCGCGGTCCTTGGCGGCCTGCTGCTTCTGGTCTCCGGCTGTTCCGGCCGGATCGCGGGGCCGGTGGCTCCCGGCTTCGTCTACCTGCGTGATGTCGCCCCGACGATCCGCCAGGACATGCGCTATGCCACCGAATACAACTTCATCGGCAGGCCGGTTCCCGGCTATCGGGCTGCGGAGTGCGTGCTGACCCGCGCGGCGGCGACAGCGCTCGGGAAGGTGCAGGCCGACCTGCGCCCGCTCGGCTATTCGCTCAAGGTCTATGACTGCTATCGGCCCGTGCGTGGGGTCCGGTCCTTCGTGGCCTGGGCGGCGGATCCGTCGCAACAGGCCATGAAGCGGGTCTTCTATCCCCGGGTCGACAAGACGCGCGTGATCGAACTCGGCTACATCGCCTCGCGGTCGGGCCATTCGCGGGGCAGCACGGTCGACCTCGCCCTCGTGCGGCTGAAGGCGCCCCGCCAGCCGATCTACAGGGCCGCGGCGGTGCGGGGCACCTGCATCGCCCGGCGACGGGCAGGCCGGCCGCCGGACAACACGCTCGACTTCGGCACCGGCTACGACTGCTTCGACGAGCTGTCGCACACCGCGAACCCGGGGGTCGGCAGGGTCGCCCTGCGCAACCGCGCGCTGCTGGTCCGGGTCATGGCGCGCCACGGCTTCGAGAACTACGACAAGGAATGGTGGCACTTCTCCCTGCGCGGCGAGCCCTTTCCCAAGCGCGCCTTCGATTTCCCGATCGTGCCGCGCCCCTGACGCCGGCGTGGCGGGCCGCTATTTCGCGGCCTTGCGCGCCTCGGTCAGCCAGCCGTTGAAAGTCTTGCGGTTCCGGGCGATCCACTCCTCGGCGTGGCGCCGAATGTCGGCCTCCTTGTTCTCGCCGGCCTGCATCTTCGCGTTCTGGGCGAAGATGGCGGCCAGCGGGATGCGCATGACCTCGAACAGCCGCCGCGCCGCCGGGTTGGCCTCGGCGAAGGCATTGTTCACGATCGGTCGCAGGTCGTTGGCCGGCCAGCCCATCCGGCAGGGGTTGCTGACGCAGCCCACGACGTTCTTGACGGTCGACACCTTCTCCCACTGCTTCTGGCCCTTGGGCAGCGACGGGAAGGGGACGTTGAGCCAGACCACGTCGCGGCCCGGCTTGAGCACGCCGACAGTCCAGTTCGGCGTCCAGGTGTAGAAGAAGATCGGCTTGCCGGTCTTGAACCGGCCCAGCGCGTCGGCCATGGCCGCGGAATATTCGGCCTTGATCGGATCGACATGGCCGCGCAGGTCGTAGGCGTCAAGCTGGTGGCGGATGACCTGCTCGCAGCCCCAGCCGGGCGGGCAGGCGACCATCTCGGCCTTGCCGTCGCCGTCGATGTCGAAGGCCTTCTTGACCTCCGGGCGTTTGAAGTCGGAGAGGTTGGTGATCTTCAGCCGGTCGGCGGTCTTCTTGTCGACCAGATAGCCCTGCAGCGCGCCGCCCTTGGCGACGTAGCCGATCGGCCGCGCGCCCTTCGAGAAGGTGCCGGCTAGGTCGCCGTGGAGCGGGAACCAGCCGTTGACCCAGAAGTGGACGTCCCCGGTGGCGACCGCCTGGTAGAAGATCTCGTTCTTGAGTTCCTTGGGCTTGCCGACGGTATAGCCGAGCTCGCGCAGGGCCTGGAGGTAGATCTCGGTCTGGAAGTAGCCAGTGCTCCAGGTGGCGCGGGCGGGCTTCACCGTCACGCCCTTGCGGGGTTTCGCGTCCTGGGCCTGAAGGGCGGCGCCGGACGCCACCGTGATCGCGGCTGCTGCCGCCAGCATCCGGCCGGCTCGCGCCAGCCCGTTCAGTCTGTATCCCGGCATCGCATGCCTCCCTGGTTTGCGGTCCTTCTCAAAGAAAACGGGCCGCCCCGGCAAGGGCGACCCGTAACTGTGCCACGGGCTTGCGCCCGCTTGAACCGTCGATCGCCTATTTGGCGGCGCTGCGCGCCTCGGCGAGCCAGCCGTTGAACAGCTTCCGGTTCTTGGCGACCCATTCCTCGGCGTGCCGCTTGATGTCGGCTTCCTTGTTCTCGCCGTTCTGCATCTTGGCGTTCTGGACGAAGATGTCCTGCAGCGGAATGCGCACGACCTCGAACAGCTTCTTGGCCGCCGGGTTCTTCTCGAGGAACTTGTTGTTGACCACCGGGCGGATGTCGTTGGCCGGCCAACCCATCTTGCACGGGTCGCTGACGCAGCCTTGGACGCCCTTCACCGTGGTCGCCTTCTCATACTTCTTCTGGCCTTTGGGCAGCGACGGGAAGGGCACGCCGATCCAGACGACGTCCTTGCCCGGCTGCAGCATCCCGACGGTCCAGTTCGGCGTCCAGGTGTAGAAGAAGATCGACTTGCCGGTCTTGTAGCGGCCGACCGCATCGGCCATCGACGCGGAATACTCGGCCTTGATCGGGTCGATCGAGCCGCGCAGGTCATAGGCGTCGAGGTGATGCTTGATCACTTCCTCGCAGCCCCAGCCCGGCGGGCAGGCGACCATCTCGGCCTTGCCGTCGCCGTCGGTGTCGAAGGCCTTCTTGACCTCGGGCCGCTTGAAGTCCTCGAGGCTCTTGATCTTGAGCCGGTCGGCGGTCTTCTTGTCGATCAGGTAGCCCTGCAGCGCGCCGCCCTGGGCGACGTAGCCGATGATCC
This sequence comes from uncultured Alphaproteobacteria bacterium, assembly GCA_947259335.1. Classification (GTDB taxonomy): domain Bacteria; phylum Pseudomonadota; class Alphaproteobacteria; order Bin65; family Bin65; genus CAMYMQ01. The sequence goes on from CAMYMQ010000271.1 coordinate 7,681, forward strand.
GGGCGCCCTTCTCGAAGATCTTCTTCTTGTCGTTGTGGAGCGGGAACCAGCCGTTGACCCAGAAGTCGACGTCGCCCTGGGCGACCGCCTGGTAGAACAGCTCGTTCTTGAGCTCCTTCGGGCGCTTGACGGTGTAGCCCAGCTCGGCCAGGGCGCGGATGTAGATCTCCGCCTGGAAGTAACCGGTGTTCCAGGTCGCCCGGGCCGGCTGCACGGTCACGCCCTTGCCGGGCATCTCCGCGGCGCCTGCCGGCACTGCCAGGGTGGTCAGGGCGCCAAACGCCAGCGCCATGCCGGCGGCCCTCAGACCCAAATTCAGTTTTAGTGCCATCACTCTGTCTCCTTGCTTTCGTTCATTCCATATCGCGTGTTTTCGGCACACGGGGCGTCACGCCAGCGGCGCGGCGCCCGGCTTACTTCCGCCGCCCGGTCGCCGCGACTGGGCGGCGTCCCTTCGCACTGCGTGCGGCGGAAACTCGGGTGATCGTCACAGGACCTCCAGGACCTGCCAGCGGCCACTTGAATAGGTGAACCGGGCGCGCCGTATGCGCCGGTTGTCCTTGTCGGTCGGGTCGACGACCAGAAAGCTGCACAGGAACCCGCTGTCGAAGAAGGGCGTGCGCGTACAGCGGCGCTTCTCCCGGAGCCTGTACGTGATTTTTTCTCCGTCCCGGGCCTTCTTGCCGGCGTCGGTCTTCTCCCAGGTGACCCAGGCGGTGCGCATGGCGTCCTCGCCCGGCTCGACGCTGGTCGCCGACCAGGCCACCAGGGCGACGGCAATTGCGGTAACCCCACCGACCCGGGCGACATGGGCGAGCTGCTTGCGGTCGCCGCCCAGCGCCCGGCCGAGGTTGCCCGGAAAGGCCAGGGCCGCCCGGCCCGCGCC
>CAMYMQ010000272.1 GCA_947259335.1 uncultured Alphaproteobacteria bacterium
CAGGCCCTGCACCGGCTGGCGCGCGACCGGGGCGTGCCGATGACCGAGGCCGCGCGGCTCCTGGCCGGATCCGACGATCTGCGGCCCCAGGCGCGCAAGGCGCTGGCCGGGTTCATGGCGATGCTCGACCGCTGGCGGGCCTATTCCGAATCCGCGTCGCATGTCGAGGTCGCGGAAACCGTTCTCGACGAATCCGGCTACACCGAGATGTGGCAGCGCGAGAAGACGCCGGACGCGCCGGGCCGACTGGAGAACCTGAAGGAGCTGGTCCGCGCGCTCGAGGACTTCGACAATCTCGGCGGCTTCCTGGAGCATATCTCGCTGGTCATGGAGACCAACGAGAACGCCCAGGGCGACATGGTCAACATCATGACGCTGCACGCGGCCAAGGGGCTGGAGTTCGACACGGTCTTCCTGCCGGGATGGGAGGAGGGCGTCTTTCCCCACCAGCGCGCGCTGGACGAGTCCGGCCAGTCCGGATTGGAGGAGGAGCGGCGGCTGGCCTATGTCGGGCTGACCCGGGCGCGCAAGTCGGTCCATGTCTCCTTCGCCGCCAACCGGCGGATCCACAACCAGTGGCAGAGCGTGATCCCGTCGCGTTTCATCGACGAGTTGCCCCATGATCACGTCGAGGTGGCGACCGAGCAGGGGCTCTACGGCGGCGGCCGCCGCGGCTTTTCCGAATCGGCTTCGCCCCTGAACGACGACTGGAACGAGAGCCGGTGGACCGCCGGCGCCGCGCGGCGTCCCGCCGCGGCCTTCCAGGGCAGCACCAGGCCCCAACGCAAGATCCGCACCATCGACGGCACGGCCCAGCGGGTCGAGCGCGGCCCCAAGAAATCGCGCTTCAAGCAGGGCGAACGCGTGTTTCATCAAAAGTTCGGCTATGGCGTCATACGCTCGGTTGAAGGGGATAAACTCGCCGTCCTGTTCGAACATTCTGGCGAGAAGAATGTGATGGACAGCTTCGTGGAGAAGGCGTGAACGGTTACTCGATCGCACGGCGCGCGCTCCGGCACGCCGTCGGCGCCGCTCTCGTCGCCGGCGCCTTTGTAACCCCGCTCCTGACGGGGGTCGGGTCGATGTCGGTGGCGCGGGCGCAGGAAGAGGGCGTTCGAACGCAGCGTCCCCGCCCGCCGAACGCGACGCAGCAATCGCCAAGCCGGGTACAGGAGGACTCGCACAGCGAACCAAGCCGGGATCCCGCGCGGCGGCGCCAGCCGCCGGGGTATCGGCCCCGGCAGCCGGACTCCGTCACCTCCGCAACCGTCAATCTCACCCTGCCGGCCTGGACGCGGGATTCCATCGGTCTGCATCCGCTGCGGCTCTCGCTCAACGTGCAGTCCGGGTATCGGGACTATCTCAAGGAGCCCAATCCGATCGTGTTCGTGGTCTCGCGAAGCGGCCGCTACGCCAACTGGCGCTATTGCCGTCCCGGGGGACGGTGCAACGCCGCTGCCGAGGCCCGGTCGGCGCTGGCGCGCTGCGACCGCATCGGGATCGACAATCCCTGCTACGTCTTCGCGGTCGGCCGCGACCAGCTCTGGAAAGGCACGGTCGAGAAGGAGACCTCCCTCGGCGCGGCGGTCCTGACCGCGTCCGGCACCGAGCATCGCGGGCCGCAGAAGGCCAAGGGCGTGATCTTCTATTTCCGGGGGTACGGCGCCTCGCGCTTCCCGCCGCATTTGTCGTTTCGCCGGGTGCCGCCCTATGTGCAGCGGTTCGCCCGCGACGGCTGGGACGTGAAGACCGTGGAAGTGCCCTACTACAACCGCCCGCCGCGGAACCTGCCGCGCATCGTCAAGCTGATCCACAGCGTGGTGGCGGCGGCACGGTCGCAGAAATACAAAAAGGTGGTCCTCGCGGGGCAGTCGCGCGGCGCCTGGGAGATCATCAGCGCCGCCAACGAACCGTTGCCCGTCGACGGCATCATCCTGGTCGCGCCCGCGGCCCACGGGACGCGCTATCTGAACAACGGCCGGCTCAACCTCAATTTCAACCGGGGCAATCCCGCCTTCCAGGCGCTGATGGGCCGGCTGAAGGCCCCCCGCGTCGCTTTCGCCTTCTTCCGACGCGACCCGTTCATGCCGGCGTCCCGGGCCGAGCTCGCGCGCGCCGCCCTGGAAAACCGGCCGGGCGTGAGCCTGTTCATCGTCCGCCTTCCGCAGGGGCTTCCGGGCCACAATGCCGGATGGTCCGCCAATTTCGCGCGCGCCTGGGGCGGTTGTCTGGAGAAATTCATCGCCGCGCCCGCCAGGCCGGGGACCTTCACGTGTTCGCCCGCGCGTTTCAAGATCGACACGCCCGAGTTGATCTATTCGTCGAACCACCTGTTCGAACATGGCGCCAGTCCGATCGAACCGGCGAAGCTCAAGGCGCTGCTGTCGGGCAAGCGGCTCTATACCGCGCCGGAGCCGAACCAGGAGGGCTGGTGGGATTTTGGCAGCGACGGCCGGGTCACGATGCATCTCCAGGGCGCCTGGATGCGGCCCAATCCGGTCCGCGCGCACTGGGAAACCCGCGGCAGCCGGGTGTGCATTCTCGGCTCGCCCATCCACGGCGGGCGGGTGTTCTGCTACACCGCCTACCGGGTCGCGGACAATGTGCTCGCCCTGATGATGAAAAGCCGGATCGTCCGGTTGATGTATATTCGCTAGGCGCCGGTGCCGACGGCTGGCATCGGGAACATCGTCGGGAGCGCGCATGAAACCCGTTCGCTGGTATTTCGACTTCGTGTCGCCCTTCGCCTATCTGCAGAGCACCCGGCTCGCCGAGTTCGACGGTACGGCCGCGATCGAGCCGGTGCCGGTGCTGTTCGCCGGTTTGCTGAACCACTGGGGCACGACGGGACCTGCCGAACTCGGTCCCAAGCGTCTGTGGACCTACCGGTTCTGCCAATGGCTTGCGGATAGCCGGGGCATTCCTTTCGTCATGCCGCCGGCCCATCCGTTCAACCCGATCCGGCCGCTTCGGCTGGCGATCGCCGCGGGCTGCGACCGTGCGGCCATCGACACGATCTATCGGTTCCTGTGGGGCGAGGGCCGCGATCTCGACGATCCGGCGACCTGGCGGGCGCTAACCGATGAACTCGGCATGGCGGACGCCGACGCGCAGATTGCCGACCCGACGGTGAAGGATCGGCTGCGCGGCAATACCGATGCGGCGATCGCGCGGGGGGTGTTCGGCGTGCCCACGCTCGAGGTCGACGGTGAACTTTTCTGGGGCATGGACGGCACCGATTTCGCGCGCGCCTATCTCGACGACCCGGATCTGCTGAGCACTCCCGCGATGGCGCGCCTGTCCGACGTGCCGACGGGCGTGTCCCGGCGGCCCGGCGCCGGACGGTGAGCGGTTCGGCCGGGATGTGGACCATCGAGGTGGTGGCGCCCGCGGCCGCGGTGCCGGCGGTCGAAGCGGCCATCGAGCCCTTCTGCACGGCAGTGGCGTCGTTCGAGGCCTTCGATCGGGGCCCCGGCTGCTGGCTGGTCACCGGCTATGCCAGTGAGGAACCCGGCCAGGCGGAGTTGGAAAGCCGGGTCGCCCTGACCGCCTCCCTGGAGCAGGGCGCTGTGTCCCTGCCTGCCGTCAGGCGCCTGCCGGAGACGGACTGGCTGGCCGAGAACCGGCGTTCCTTCCGGCCTGTCCGGGCCGGGCGCTATCTCGTCCTGCCCAAGGATGCGGAGGACCGGCCGGACGACGGGACGCCGCCCGGTCCGGCGTCGGTGGTGATCCGTTTGAATGCCGGTCCCGCCTTCGGTTCGGGCACGCATCAGACGACCCAGGGGTGCCTGATCGCACTCGACCGGCTGGCGCGAGGCCGGCGGCCCCGGCGGCTGCTCGATCTCGGGACCGGCTCGGGAATTCTCGCCATTGCCGCCGCCAAGACCTGGTCGTGTTCGGTCGTCGCCACCGACATCGATCCGGTCGCGGCACGGACGACGCTCGAAAACGCGGCCGAAAACGGGGTTTCTGCGGGTATCACGATCCTGGCCGGGCCGGGATTTCGACCGGTTTCCCGGATGGGCCGGTTCGACCTTGTCGTCGCCAACATCCAGGCCCGCCCGCTGGTCCGGCTGGCGGAGGCGATGCGCCGGCACGCGCAGCCCGGCGCGCCGGTCGTCCTGTCCGGTCTCCTCAATCGTGACGCACCCCATGTTCAGGCCGCCTATCGCGCCCGGGGTTTCGCCTTCGCCGACCGCATACGGATCGGCGACTGGACAACGCTGATTCTCTTTGCGCCGACCGGTGCGTCGTGACGGGTTCCAATCGCTGCCCGAATTTCGCTACAGTCCTTCGATATTGGAATCCGAAGCCCGACAGGCGACGACAGCGGAGTGGGGAATGAAATTGTTTAAGTCAGGCGCAGCCGTGGCGACCGTCGCCTTGTTGGCCGGGTGCGGCACGTTCGGCGCCGGACCGCAGCAGGCGGTGTACATCAACACGGGCGGAGTGACGGCGAGTTGCGTCGTGCAGTCGAAATCCATGGGCCGTATCCGCACGAAGGCACCGGGCCAGGTCGCGGTGCGCCGCAGCCCCGATCCCTTGCGGATCTCCTGCTTCGCCGAAGGCTACAAGCCCGGCGGCGCGGTGGTCCCGTCGAAATTCGACGCCCTGGCCGGCGGCAACCGCTATCCCGACCGGGTACGGATCGTCCTGACCAAGCTCGATACCGCGCCGACCGAGGACGATCTGGACAAGCGCAAGCGCAGCAAGATCCGCACGACCGGATAGCGGCACAAACGGAGGCGACGGGATCCCATGCCGGTTAACACGCCCAGATGGTCTCGTCGCCACGCTGTCGTTGGCCTGGGGGTCGCCGGCGCGGCCGGGTTGCTGGCTGGTCCCGCGCGGGCGGCGGCGCGGGTGCTGACGCCTCGGCAGACCGAAGGGCCATTCTATCCCGCGCGATTGCCCGTCGATTCGGATGCCGACCTGGTGCAGGTCGCCGGACGGCCGGGCCGGGCCCGGGGCACCGTTGCCTATGTGACCGGCAAGGTCGTCGACCCGGCCGGGCGGCCGATCGGCGGCGCCCGCGTCGAGATCTGGCAATGCGACGCATCGGGCGTCTATCACCATCCCGGCGACAGGCGGGGGCCTGCGGACCCCAATTTCCAGGGCTATGGCCGGGCGGTCGCGGCGGCTGACGGCAGCTATCGCTTCCGCACCATTCGGCCGGTTCCCTACCCGGGACGAACGCCCCACATCCATTTCAAGATTTCAGGTCCCGGCTTCGAGGGTCTGACGACCCAAATGTATGTCGCGGGCGAACCGGGAAATCGCGGCGACTTCGTACTCAATTCAATTCGGGATCCGATTGTGCGGCGCAGTGTGATCGTGCCGCTGGTTTCCGCCGACGATCTCGAGCCCGGCGCCCTGCGCTGCGCCTTCACCATCGTGGTGGGGCGCAACGCGGGCTAGGGGGAAGCGATCGAGCCGGTGCCGCGAGCAGGTCAGACGCCGGACTAGGCGGTGGCGCCGCCGACGGTATTGCCGATCTTCTGACCGTTTTTCGGGGTGTTGCGTCGGCCTGTCGAGGCGCTGAGGCGCTGGCCGAGTTTCGCGAACAGATCCCGCAGATATGCGGCGCGGAGTTTGGCGGCCTCGCGCCGGATCTGGATTTCCGAGTTCAGGATGAAGATTTCGTTCTTGTCCATGGTATCCCTGCACTTGCTAATGTTGCGTTGCACAACGATTTAGCACTTGCGATAACCGTTGCAATCGCCAGGGTCTGGCAAGAGGCTTGCGCTGTCTGCATGGCTTCTCTGGAGGCCCCGTTCGATGTCGCGGCCGTTACTTGCGCACCGCCCTGGCGGTCCCTAGTTTCGAGCCATGGACGCCCGGACAAATGATCAGGATCGGCATGCCGCCTTGCGGGACCGGCTCGACGCCCTGCGCGAGGAAATGGCGCGGCGGGAGCTGGACGGATTCCTCGTTCCCCGTGCCGACGCGCACCAGGGGGAATATGTCTCGCCCCAAGACGAGCGGCTGGCCTGGTTGACAGGTTTCGGCGGCTCGGCCGGGATGGCGGTCGTTCTTTCCGACCGCGCCGCGCTGTTCGTGGACGGTCGCTATACGCTCCAGGCCGCGGATCAGGTCGATGGCGACCGCTATGCCATCGAGCACCTGGTCGACACGCCGCCTTCGGAGTGGCTGGCCAGGCATGCGCCCAACGGCGGGCGGATCGGTTTCGACCCCTGGCTCCACACCGAGGACGGCGCGGCCCGGATCGAGGCCGGATGCAAGCGCGCCGGCGCCGAGGCGGTGCCGGTGGACACCAACCCGCTCGACGCGGTGTGGGCGGATCAGCCCGATCCGCCGTCGGCGGCGGTCCGGGTCCACCCGGTCGAATATGCTGGCCGTGACAGCGCCAACAAACGCGCGGAGCTTGCCGCCGAACTGGCAGAGAAGACCGTCGACGCTACGGTGCTGACCCTGCCGGACTCCATTGCCTGGCTGCTGAACATTCGCGGCGGCGACATCCCGCGCACCCCCGTGGCGCTCTGCTTTGCGATACTCCGGGCCGACGGTTCGGTGACGCTGTTCGTCGATCCCGCCAAGGTCGACGAGGCCCTGCGGTCGCACCTGGGCGCGAACGTCGACGTGCGTACCCCGGACGAGTTCGCGCCGGCCCTGGCGGGCCTCGCGGACAAGCGCGTGCTGGCGGACCCCGCCTGGACCGCGCGGTGGGTGTTCGACCGGCTGCGCGACGCCGGCGCGGAAATCATCCGCGAAAGCGATCCGTGCCAGCTTCCCAAGGCCTGCAAGTCCGAGGGCGAGCTGGCGGGGACCCGCGCGGCGCATCGCCGCGACGGCCTGGCCCTGACCCGGTTCCTGGCCTGGCTGGCCCGGGAAGCGCCGAGCGGCGGCCTTACCGAGATGGCCGCGGCCGACCGGCTGGAGGCCTTCCGGCGCGAGGACGGCCTGTTCCGCGACCTGAGCTTCGACACGATTTCCGGCGCCGGCCCGAATGGCGCCATCGTCCACTACCGGGTGACCGAGGCGACCAACCGGCCGCTCGAACCCGGCTCCCTCTATCTCGTCGATTCTGGCGCGCAGTATCCCGACGGCACCACCGACGTGACGCGGACGATCGCGATCGGACCGTCGACGCTAGACATGCGGCGGCACTTCACGCTCGTGCTCAAGGGCCACATCGCGCTGGCCCGGATTCGGTTCCCCGTGGGCACGAGCGGCTCGCAGCTCGACGTTCTGGCGCGGCAGTATCTCTGGCAGGCGGGGCTCGACTACGATCACGGCACCGGCCATGGCGTCGGCAGCTATCTGTCGGTCCATGAAGGGCCGCAACGGATTTCCAAGCTGCCCAGCGCGGTGGCGTTGAAACCCGGCATGATCGTGTCGAACGAACCCGGCTACTACCGGACCGGCGCATACGGCATCCGGATCGAGAACCTGGTCGCGGTCATCGAGGCGGAGGCGCCCGAGGGGGCGGAGCGGCCGTTGCTCGGATTCGAGACGCTCACCCTGGCGCCGATCGACCGCTATCTCGTCGACCGGGCCATGATGACCGCCGAAGAGATCGCCTGGCTCGACGCCTATCACCGGCGGGTTCGCGAGACCTACGCCGCCGACCTCGACGGTGACGACCGCGCCTGGCTCGAGCGCGCGACCTTGCCGATCTGAGGAGACCGGCGGGAGCTCCCGTGCGCTTTCAGCCCGGACGGGGTCTGGGCCGTGCCGCCACGGGAAGCGGTCGGGGGAGAGCCGAATTTTCGCTTTCAGGAGGAAGCCGATGAGTGCATTCCGTCCCGACATCACCCGCCGCGCCTTCGTGGCCTCGGCCGCCGTGGCGGGCGCCGCCGCGTCGCTGCCGTTCG
>CAMYMQ010000273.1 GCA_947259335.1 uncultured Alphaproteobacteria bacterium
GGCACCCTGGCCGCCTGGGTCTCGTCGGTCAGCGGCGCCGCATGCTTCTCGCCGTCGCGCCCCGACGCGCCGCCGTAGACGTGGACCGCGCGCAGGCCCTCGATCTCGGCCTGCTCGTCCGGCGGCAAGGCCTGCCAGGCCCCGGCGAGGTCGGCGACCAGGGTCTCGCCGCCGGTCTCGGGCACCTCGACGGCATAGAGCATGGTCGCGCTGCACGGCTCCGCCTCGTAAGCCTGATCCGTGTGCCAGTAGGCGGCGCCGTTGCGCACGCCGTCGTCGCGGTCCTTCTCCTGCGTGTTGCCGATCGCCATCATGGCCGGATAGCCGGGCATGCGCAGGTGTTCCATGAAATGGGGGTAGGGGCGGCCCCAGCGGGACCCGAAGGCGAGATACCGGTCCTTGGTCAGGCTTTGGCCCGGGATGGTCAGGACCCGGTGTTCGTGCAGGGCGTCGACCAGGACACGCAGGCCTTCCGGATCGATCCCGCCGCTCAGGTCGAGGCCGCGGGCGACCGCGCCGAAGGGGGCGTCGAGCCGCTCGATCGTCGGTCGGGGGGCAGGCATGGGCGCCGGTGCTGGCAAAAGGGCGGGGCGCCGGCGGGATCGGTCACCCCGCCGGCGCCCTGTCCGTGTCCGCTACTTCTTCTTGCGGATGAACTTGTCGACGTTGCCGCTGTCGACAAGCACATGGCCGACGAACACCTTGCGGTCGAACTTCTTGCCCTTCAGGTGGGCGTCCATCGTGTCCACGCCGAGCTTGCCCCAGGCGAAGGGGTTGAGGGCGACGGTCAGGTCCATCTTGCCCTGCTTGACGGCGCGGATCGCCGGCGGCACGCCGTTCATGCCGGTGATGACGACCTGCTTCTTCTTGCCCGCCGCGGCGGCGGCCTGGGCGGCGCCCAGCCCGATCTCGTCGTTGGCGCCGTAGATGGCCGCCAGGTCGGAATGGGCGACCAGGGCGTCCTCGCCGTATTTCAGGCCGTTCTCCCGAGTCAGGATCATGGTCTGCCGGAACACCACCTTGATGCCCGGATATTTCTTCATCGTGTCTTCGTAGCCCTTGGCGAAGTTGATGAAGGCCTGGGCGCCGGCGGGCCCGGCGAGGACCGCGATCTTGCCCTTGCCGCCGAGCTTCTTGGCGGTCCAGGCGGCGATGTCGCCGCCGACCTTGATCTCGTCGACCGAGACGTGGAGGGTCTGGCTCTTGCAGGCCGACCCGCGCGCGATCGACATCATCGGAATGCCCGCCGCCTTGGCCTTGTCATAGACGCTGCACAGCGCCTTGGCATCGATCGGCGAGATCAGGATGCCGGACACCTTCTTGGCGATCAGGTCGTTGACGCCGTTGAGCTGCTTGGCGATGTCGTTCTGGGCGTTGACCTCGCTGACGTCGTAGCCGAGCTCCTTCGCCCGCGCCTTAATCGCCTTGAGCATGGCGATGTAGAAGGGGTTGGTGTCCGACGCCAGCGAGACGCCGATGGTCTTTGCCTGGGCGGCCCCGGAGATTCCCAAAGACAGGCCCGAGGCGAGTATGGCGGCGCTTGCCGCCGACAGCAGGATCTTTCTCATGTCACTCTCCCTGTTACAGCTCCCGTTCCACCAAGGTACCGGCGGGCGGCGTCATCGTCGCCGCAGCCGGTCGGCCGTGGCCGCGGCGATGATCACCAGGCCCACGGCCACGCCCTGCCAGTGCGAACCCACGTTGGCGAGGTTGAGCGCGTTGTTCAGCACGCCGATGATGAAGACGCCGATCACGCTTTTGTAGAGCTTTCCCTCGCCGCCATAGAGCGATGCGCCGCCCAGGACGACGGCGGCGATCGCGAACAACTCGTACAGCACGCCCACGGTCGGCTGACCCGATTGCAGCCGCGAGGCGAGCATGACCCCGGCCAGGCCCGCGAGCGCGCCGCTCAACACGAAGCAGGCCGTGCGCACGCGCTTGACCCGGACGCCGGCCAGATAGGCCGCCTCGGCATTGCCGCCGGTGGCGAACACGCGGACGCCGAAGGCGGTGCGGTGCAGCACCCAGCTGAACACCAGGATCAGGACGATCGGCAGCCAGACCAGCCAGGGAATGCCGAGAAACCGTTCGGTCGCGAATTCGTTGAACAGGTCGGGCAGGCCGTACTCGCCGCTGACCGGGCGCGAATCCGTGATCACGTGGACCAGTCCGCGCACGATGACCAGCGTGCCCAGGGTCGCGATGAAGGGGTTGACGTCGAGGCGGGTGACGATCAGCCCGTTGACCAGGCCGATCACGGCGCCGGCCGCGACCCCGGCGGCGAGGCCGAGCAGGATGCCGGCCTCCAGCATGACCATGGCGGCGACGCAGCCCGACAGGGCGACAACCGACCCGACGGACAGGTCGAACCCGCCGGCGACGATGACGAAGGTCATGCCGATCGCGATCACGGTCATCACCGCGCCCTGCATCAGGACATTGTTGATGTTGAGCAGGGAGAGGAAATTCGCGTTGAGAACGAAGGCGATCGCGCACAGGACGATCAGCGCGACCAGCGGCATCTGCGACCAGGCCAGTTCGGACAGGCGCGACCGTCCCGCGGCGGCTGCGGCCGCCGGGACGGCGTCGTCGGTCCGTTCCGTGGATGCTCCCATCCTCTCCCGCTCCATGTTCAACCGCCCAGCGCGACGCGAAGACGCCGTTCAGTATAGCCGTCGCCGTCCTCGCGCGAAATCCGCGCCACCACCTCTCCGCGCCGCAGCGCGATCACGCTGTCGCTGATCGACATGACTTCGAGCATCTCCGACGAGGCGAAGACGATGCCGCCGCCGTCCTCGGCGAACCTGCGCATCAGCCGGTGGATCTGCGCCTTGGCGCCGACGTCGATCCCCGCCGTCGGCTCGTCGAGCAGCAGGATGTCGGCGTTGCCGGCGAGCCAGCGCGCGAACAGCACCTTCTGCTGATTGCCGCCGGAGAGCTGGCCGACGGGCCGGCTCGGGTCGCGCGGTCGGATGTCGACCATCTCCATCAGGTCGTCGACCAGGGTGTCTATGCGGCGCTTGTTCAGCCCGGTGATGCCGGTAAGCCGGTCGATCTGGGGCAGGATGACGTTCTCGCGGATGCTCAGGCCGGGAATCAGGCCGAGCGCGCGCTCGCCGGGCACGAAGCCGAGCCGGTGGCGGATCGCGTCGGACGGGTGGCGCATCTGGGCGTCGGCGGATTTCAGTTTGATGGTCGTCCCCGTGCCGCCGGCGCCGAACAGCCGCCGCAGCACCTCGGTCGTGCCGCTGCCGAGCAGGCCGGCGAGGCCGACCACCTCGCGTTCGCGCACGGCGATGATCTCGTCTTCGAGCAGGGTGTCGCCATGGTTGAGGTCATGCGGGCGGTGCAGTTCCTCCAGGTCGCGGCCGGTCATCTCGCGGACGATGTCGTCGGTGCTCAGCTCGCCCCGCGCCGCGTGTCGGACCTGCCGCCCGTCGCGGAACACGGTGATGCGGTCGGCCAGCCGCTCGATTTCGTCGAGCCTGTGGGAGACGTAGACGATGGCGACGCCGTCGGCCTTGAGCGACCCGATCACCTCGAACAGCCGGTCGACCTCGCGCGCCTCAAGCGACGCGGTCGGCTCGTCGAGGATCAGCACCCGCGCGGAATGGCTCAGGGCGCGGGCGATCACGACCAGTTGCCGTTCGGCGTGGCCGAGCGCGCCGACAGGCCGGTCCGGATCGATGTCCAGGTTGAGCCGGGCGAGGAGGGCGGCCGACCGCGTGCGCATCGCGCGGCGGTCGATCGCCGGCAGGATGCCCGCGATGCGCCGCGACGGCGGCTGGCCGAGCA
>CAMYMQ010000274.1 GCA_947259335.1 uncultured Alphaproteobacteria bacterium
CGTCGGCCGGATCGAGCGCCAGCCGCGAGGGCGGCAGTCGGAACGCCGCGGTCTCGCGCCCCACCCACGCCTCCATCAACGCGCGGCGGCAGCGGCGTTCGGCCTCCTCGGGCGGCACCGCCATCGGGAAGGACTCCGAGGCAATCCGCGTCGTGTCCACCGTGATGCGCCGGGCCTCGACGAGGGCGGCGTCGTAATCCTCATCCGCCCGCGCGATCTGCCATTTCAGCGCCTGCGGCAACTCGGTCTCCTGGCCGCGGGTCAGTTCCAGAAGGTCGCCCTCGCGGGGGGCGACCAGATCGTCGGGCGCAAGCGTGGCGACGGAGGCCCGGCCGCGCATGATGAAACGGATCACGCCCTCGGTCTCCACCGCGTCGAAGCCGAAGTGGCGCGACAGCGTGGTGATCGAGGCGCGCGGGCTCTCCAGCGCGCTGATGGCATATCCCTCGACCGCGCCCCAGAGCCCGGTGACGTCGATACGGGCCTCGGGCAGCCCGGCACGCAGACAGAGGTGCCGCACGAGCGCGGCCAGCGATACTGCCCCGAGCCGCCCGGTCAGCCAGTGGCCGAGCCGCCAGTTCGCCCCGTCCGTCCAGACGTCGGTCAGCGCCGGGAAGAACGGATAGGGTCGCGCGTCCCAGGTCCAGGCGGCGCATTCCGGCACATGCACCATGCGGCCGCCGTAGACCGACGAGATCGGGTTGTTCGCGGCCTCGCCCCACCAGAGATGCGTCGCCTCGAGATAGGCGCGCTGGATGGCGTCATCCCGCCAGCCCCGCGAGAAATGCGGCGTGAAGCTCTCGGACGACTTGGGGTCGAAGAAGACGTTGGGCTGGTTGGTGCCACGGTCGATTGCCGGACAGCCGAGCTCGGTGAACCAGATCGGCTTCGACTCCGGCGCCCACGCCGTCGGCGTCGCGCTCTCCACTCCACCGGGGCGGTCGTAATGCGCGTTCGACCACCAGGCGCGCAGATCCTTGTAGCGGAAGACCCATGGTTTGCTGGCGGCGCCATCCGTGATCGGGGTGCGCACCTGCGCGGGGCGGTCCGCTGCGCTGGCATAGAACCAGTCGAAGCCTTCGCCGCCCGCGATGTTCGCCTGCAGATAGGCCCGGTCGTAGATCGCGGGCCAGCCCTCGGCCGCGTCGGCGTGCTCGAAGCCGTCCCGCCAGTCGGAGAGCGGCATGTAGTTGTCAATGCCGATGAAATCGATCTCAGGATCGGCCCAGAGCGGATCGAGGTGGAAGAACACGTCGCCGCTGCCGTCGCCCGGCTGATGCCCGAAATACTCCGACCAGTCCGCCGCATAGCCGATCCAGGTGCCGGCCCCGAGGATCGAGCGGACATCCGCGAGCAGATCCCGATAGGCCTGCACCGCCGGATAAGTGCTGGCTCCAGAGCGGATCGTCGTCAGCCCCGGCATCTCGGTGCCGATCAGGAACGCATCGATCCCGCCTGCGGCGGCGCAGAGATGGGCGTAGTGCAGCACCATGCGCCGCAGGCCCCAGTCGCCAGGCGTGCCTGCCCACGAAACCGACAGACCCGAAACGCTGAAGCTGGCGGGCGTGGCCGCGCCGAACAGCGCCGCGATCTGGCTTGCGGCCGTGGCGGACTTGTCCACGGTCCCGGCGTAGCCCGCCGCGGGTGAACAGGTGATTCGCCCCCGCCAGGGGAAAGCGGGCTGACCGGTCTCGGCGGCGTTGTCGGAATACGGGTTCGGCAGCGTGTTGCCGGGCGGCACGTCCATCAGGATGAAGGGATAGAGGGTCACGCGCAGCCCGCGGGTCTTCATCTCCTGGATCGCCTGCACCACGGCGAAGTCGGACGGCGTGCCGCCATAGACCGGGCGATCCTGGTCGTCCCGGCTGACGAGGAAGGCATTGGCGCGGCTGACGCCGTTGACCGACCAGCTGGCGGGTGTGGTCGATTTGGCCGACACCTCGACGCCCGGCCGCACCTTGCACGATCCCGCGCGCAGGTCGTCGCCGAACCAGGCGACGACGAGGCTCACGCTCTCGACCGCGGGCGCCATCGCCTGCAACCGGTCGAGCGCCTCTACCATGTCCGTGGAGTCGGCCAGCGCGTTCAGGTTCTCGGGCACCGTCGCGCCGCCGTCGGTCTTGCGGATCGCCTGCGTGGCGTAGGTGAACTCGCCCGAGGCCGGGATCATGGTGACGGCGCAGGTCAGCCCCTCGGCGGTGTCGGGATCGGCCAGCGGCCGGAACACCTCGAAGGAAAGCTGCGGCAGGCGGTTGCCGTAGGTCGAGAGCGCCAGCTCCTCGAAGACCACATAGGCCGTGCCGCGATACGCGGGCGTGTTGGCCCCGCCCATCTTCGCCGCGATGAACGGATCGGCCGTCTGCGTCTCGTCGCCTGCGTACCAGCGCCAGGTGACGCCGGAGAGGTCCATCGGCCGTCGGCCCAGATGCGACCGATGCCGGTGATCGGGCCCTCGCAGAGCGCCACGGCGAAGCTGGCGTAGTAGAGATACTCGGTCGTCTTGACCTTGCCGCCCCCGCCGCCCTTGCCGCCGCCCTGCGTGGTGGTCTTCGTCTCCTCGCGGAAATCCGTCGCCCAGATGATGTTGCCGCCCATCCGCATCCGGCCGTAGAGCCTTGGGATCACCGCGCCTTCGGTAGCCGAGGTGATGCGCAGCGTGTCGAGCCGCGCGCCCTCGATGCGTTGGGTGGGCGCCAGCGACGAGATGATCCAGCTGTCGACGACAGAGCCGATGCTGGAGCCTATGAAACCGCCGATGGTCGCGGCGCTGACGCCGAGGATCGCGCCGCCGATCGAACCGCCAATGGCGGCGCCGGCTGCACCGAGAACGAGGGTGGCCATGGTCGGATCTCAGCGTTGCGGGAACAGGAAGGCGAAGGCGATGCGCCGCCGCCAGGATGGGGTGAGCGGTTCCTCGATCACGCCGAGCCGCTCGTAGGCGTGGAGGAAGCTGTCGGGCGCGGTCAGGATCCCGACATGCTTGGCGATGGCGCGGGGCTTCATGCGGAACAGCATCAGCGCGCCGGGACCGGCCTCGGCGGGCGACACCTCGATCATCATGGCGCGCGCGCCGTCGGCCAACACTTCGCGCGGGCCGGTCTCGCCCCAGTCGCGGCTGTAGGCCGGGAACGGGAACGGCTCGGGGCCGACGACCTCGCGCCAGACGCCCCGCGCGAGACCGAGGCAGTCGCAGCCGACGCCGCGCAGGCTGGCCTGATCATGATACGGCGTGCCGAGCCAGGAGCGCGCAATGGCGATGACGCGGGTGGGATCGGCAATGGCTCTCGTGCATCGCGGTGCGATGCACTGCCGCCCGTCGTTTCCGGTGGAAACGACGTTGGTCACAGCACGGACCCCTCATGCCCGCCATCCTTGGTGGCGTAGCGCAGCACCGCGTCCTGGCCGGGGATGTGCGGGAAGCCTCGGAAGTTGGCGGTGTTGGCGAACTTCGCGCCACAGGTCTCCATGCGCTTGTCGCAGCCCGCCCGGATCGTGAAGCCGTCGCCCTCGGCGATCGCGCGCACCGGCGCTTCGAGCAGGGTCAGCAATGCGATGCCGTCCCTCACGTCATGGCTGAGCACCTCGGTGCGCCGCCCGGCATTCGCGCCGCTCGTCCAGTCCAGCGTGCCAAAGGTGAACCAGCCGGAGGCGAACCCACCCAGGCCCGAGGCGGTGAAGGCCCGGTCCCGCAGGAGATCGATGACGGCGCCCGTGCCCTTGAACGCCGGATCCTCGAGATCGACGCCGCAGCGCCCATCGCCGAGCGCGGCGTCACACGTCGCCTGGAAGGTCCGCCCGACCGTCTGGCCAAGGACATGGGCGAGCGAGCGGACCTCGGCGACGAACGCTAGCCGCCCGCGCCGGATCTGGCCGATGGCCCCGCGGCGCATCAGCACGCGCTGGCCGGTGTCGGCCCAGTTTACGCGCCAGACCTCGACCCCGGCGTTGTCCCAGCGGCCGTCGAGGATGTCGGTCTCGGTGATCCGGTCCGAGGTCAGAACGCCCTCGGCGTCCTGCGCATCGACGGACAGGTCCGAGCCCGAGCGGACCTCGGAGGCGGTCAGCCCGCTCTCGGGCTCGAAGTCGGTGCCGTCGAAGGCGAGCGTCCGGTCGTGGTCGGTGAAGCCGAAGGTGACGCCGTCGGCGCGGGCGATCCGCCAGCACCAGGCGAGCGTCGTCGTGCCCTCGTCGAGATGGGCCTGCAGGGCTGGCGAGAGGAATTTCATCGGCAGGTTCCCGTCATGCGGTCGTCGAGATCGACGATCCAGTTCGCCCAGTGCGGCGGAACGGCGGCGACCGTCTCGGCGGGTGGTCGGGCGAGCCTGGCCTCCGCATAGGAGGCGCAGCTGGCGTCACCAGCGCCCGTCGTTGCGCCGCAGCCGGTCAGCAGGATCGCCGGCGCCGCGGCCATCGCGAAGCGCGTCGCGGCCCCTCTCGACGCGCTTGCTCTTGTCTTTGATCGCATCGCGTTCGGCCTCCCGTTTGCCTTCGCGCTTCCCTTCGACGCGGCCCCAGAACAGGCCGAGGACGACGCCCCCGACCGCGCCGAAAGCCGCGACCAGCCAGATCAGGAGATCAGCCATCGTCCCGCTCCCCGCGGGCTGCGGCCACGCAAAGGGCGACGACGAAGACGCCGAGGCAGCCGCCCACGACCACACCTGCGAAGAACTCAAGCATCGCCGCGGAACCCGCGCTCGATCCGGTCGCGCAGGCCGATCAGACCCAGACCGAGGAACATGAGCCCTGCGGGCGAGGCATCGCCTGAGCCAGCGAGCAGAGCGATGAATCGGGACAGCTCGCCTAGCGGCCCGGTCGCTGGGAGCGCGAGAGCGGCGATGCCGGTGAGCATGGCGAGAAGTCCCGCCCACCAGGTGAGCGAGTTGGGGCGAACGTAGCGCATAGGATCAGGCCCTCCGGAGCAGGGTGGAGAAGAAGGCGGTCAGCCGGGCGAGCCAGCCGGTCGGCGCGGTGGGTGAAGGAGTGAGGACCGGAGGCGTCGGCGACGGCCCGCGAGCCAGGGCCAGAGCCTCATCCTCGGTCAGGCGTCGGATTGGTCGGGAGAAGTCCACGCGGCCCGTGCGATCCACGGACCAGACCGGGATGGTTCCGCCGGGATAGCGGCCATAGCGGAACAGGTCGCGCTCGGACTCCCGGCGCGGAATGATCGAGGTCGGTCGCCGCCAGTTCAGAAACGCGTTGGCGGCTGCAACGCGATTTCCGGCGTTGAGGTGCCGGGTCAGCGCGGCCTTCGCGATGCCGCCGGTGTTGTAGTGGAAAGAGACCAGCGCATCGAACTCGTGCGGCGCCAGCGGCACCTTCACGGCCCGCAGGACGGCTGCCTCGTAGCGCGCGAGGTCGGCCCGGAAGACCCGGAACGCATCGCGGATCCCGGCGTCGAGATCGGCGGGCATGCCGCGCGGCATGGAGGCCGGATCGGGCGGCCCGGCTGCGGCCGTGTGGCCGATGCCGAAGGTCCAGACCTGTTTCACATCGAGATAGGGTCCGGGCACGAGTCCTTCGTGCCGGACAAGGGCCAGCAGGCCCCGGTCGGTCATGTGCATAGGATTACCGGAGTAGCGAGAGGATCAGGATCAGCGCCGCGACTGCGAGGCCTACCGCCAAGCGATGGCGAAAGGCCTGCCTGGGGTCGGCCGGGTCGCAGCGGAGGGAGCGCGCGAAGCGGAGAAGGTCATTCATCCCCGCCGCCTTCGTTGGCACGGCGCAGGCGGGCGAGCAGCATTTCGATGAAGGCCGGCCCGAAGACGCCGACGAGATAGGCGGCCGAGCCCGCCGCCCCGCCCGCGGGGATCGCCTCGGGCGGAAGGCTGAGCCAGGCGGTGATCACGGCCATGGAGAGGCTGCCCATCCCGGCCGCGATCAGCCCGCCGAGCAGGATGTGGCGGAGCGCATCGCGCAGCCGCATCTTCGTGGTCAGCGCGTTCGTGGCGCCGCCGAGCGCCCCCCAGGCGGCGAGGATCACGGCCGTCGAGGCCGCGAGCTCGCGCAGCACGGCGGCGACAAAGCTGCCGGTGTCGTTCATCGCCGAATCTCCAGAAGCGGGATGGAGGTGATCGAGCCGAGCCGCTCGAGATCGAGCGTCACGTCGAGCACATCGGTGTCGAAGCGGACGGGCACGTCGAAGGCGAATCCCGCGGTGACGGCGACTCCCGCGGCCGGCGCGGTGTCGAAGGTCACGACCCCGGTGGTCGTATCGACGGACCAGTCGCCGATCTGCTCAGCGCCATCGAGCGCGACCCGCACCGTGCCGGCGACCGGCTTGGCGATTGTGCGGGTCCAGGTCTGGCTGCCCGAGGCGTAGCGCTTCACCAGCTGGAAAGCGGTGGTCGTGCCATCCCCGGTGCCGATGGCCTGATCGGTCGGCGATGGCGTGCCCGAAGGCAGGCAGGACTTGTGGTCGCCCCAGTCCTTGAAGCGGAAGCCGTGCAGCCGCCCATTGCGCGCCTCGAAGAAAGCAACCACCGCCGCCAGATCGTCGGCGCGGCGGATGCCGTAGGCGACGTCGTAGCGGCGGCGCGAGTTGGCCCAGCTGGCGTTGCGCTCCTCGTCGCCCGAGGCGAG
The DNA here is from genome assembly GCA_947259335.1 of uncultured Alphaproteobacteria bacterium. Lineage (GTDB taxonomy): Bacteria > Pseudomonadota > Alphaproteobacteria > Bin65 > Bin65 > CAMYMQ01. The sequence continues at coordinate 6,580 of CAMYMQ010000274.1, forward strand.
CTCGACGATCTGCGTGCGCCGCTCCGGCCCGCCCCGCGCGCCGCGGCTGATGTTGTCGGGAAACCGGACCTCGTGAAATGCCATCACATGCCCCTCCGCCCGAGGGACACGGCGCGGGCGATGTCGGCCGCGACCTGCGTCCTCGACTGCCGGAAGCTCTCGGCGTCGCGCGCCATGATCGTGACGTTGACCCCGCCACCCGCGCCGTAGCTCTGGGCCTCGCGGTGCGACAACACCCGCTCGCCACGCTGCAGGATCGCGGGCACCTCATCATGCCGAAGCCCGGCCATCCCGCCGGAATGCATCCGGGGCGCGGCGGCGAAGGCCATCGCTGGGACCATCCTCGTGGGCCCAGCCGATCCGACCATCCCGCCCGCATGCAGGACGTTGGCGAAGATACCGCCCGCCCCTGAGAACACGCCGGAGAGCGCATTGGCGATCGGCCCGAGGATGAAGCGCCTCGCCGCCAGCTGGGCGAGATCGGCGAGCAGCGAGGTGACGAGGTCGCGGAAGTTCAGCTTGCCGGTCTTCACAAACTGGCCGACGGCATTTTCGGCGGACTGGAAGGCGCCGACGAGGCTCTGGCCGATGTGGCCGCCAATCTCGTGCGCCTTGCTGGCGTAATCGGACAGCGCCGCCGTGACCGCCTGCCAGCCGGTGACAGCGGCCTCGGTCGCGGGCTCCGCAGCGGCAGCGGC
>CAMYMQ010000275.1 GCA_947259335.1 uncultured Alphaproteobacteria bacterium
CAAGGCCTCGGGCGCGATGAACGCGGCCACCGTCGCCGACGCGCTCGACGCCCAGCGCCGTCCCGACGATGCCGTCGTGGTGGAAACCGTGTTCCCCGCGGCGCGCCTGACGCTCACCGAGCCCGGCACCTATTTCGGCAACAGCTCGGCCGGCGGCCTCGGCTGGGGTCTCGGCGCGGCCCTCGGCCTCAAGCTCGGCCACAAGAGCAACGGACGCGACCGGCGGGTGATCGCCATCGTCGGCGACGGCGCCTACATGTTCGGCAACCCGACCCCGGCCCATTTCGTCTCGGCGTCGATGGACCTGCCGATCCTGGTCATCGTCCTCAACAACAAGATGTGGGGCGCCGTCCGCCGCGCGACCCTCAGCCTCTATCCCGACGGCGCGGCGGCCAGGTCGAACCAGGCGCCGCTGACCCTGCTGGAACCGGCGCCGGACTACGAGAAGATCGTCGAGGCCTCGGGCGGCGTCGGCATCCGGGTCGAGACGCTGGGCGAACTGCCGGATGCGATCAAGCGCGGGCTGGAGACGGTCGAGGGTGGTCGGACCGCAGTGCTCAACGTGATGGTTGCCTATTCGGACCAGGCGGCGCTGGCGGATTCGAAGCGGTAGGGGGCCGCGGGGTTTGAGGCGTCGGCGGACCGAAGTTCAGGCATAGAAAGAAGAAAAGCTAATCTGAACTGAGATGATCGACCCGCACGACATACCAAGCACAACCGTTGAGCAGGTCGCGATGATGGAAGGCATCCTGATTGCCGCAGCAACGGGCGGTTCGCCGGATAATCACATCTACGAGCACCTGCGCCGGGAGTTCATGGCCGATCCGATCATCCGTGATTTGCTTCCACAATTCGTACGTACCTACCGTAACCTCAATGCCTTCTGGCCTTACATCAAGCACGAAGCGGGCACCTATGCAGAACGGCGGCAGATCATCAGCGGGGCTTTCACGCCTTTAATGGATCACCTTGAGGGCCGGGACAGTGCGCCCGGTGACAAGGTGGCATCTGACGCCTTGGAGACGTTCGATGCGGACGGCGTTCATGCCATTTGGGCGAAGGCGCTCGCTCGTCGCAACGCCGATCCCGAAGGTGCGATCACCGTTGCGCGGACGTTGCTGGAGACAGTCACGAAGCGCATCCTCGACGAAGTGGGCGAGACCTACACCGACAAGGACGACCTACCCAAGCTGTATGCGAGCGCCGCAAAGGCATTGCACCTTGCGCCCAATCAGCACACTGAAGAACCAATCAAGGCGATCCTCGGCAGCGCGATGAACCTCGTGAATGGTATCGGGACGTTGCGCAACCGGCTGTCCGACTCGCATGGGCGCGGCGGAAAGTTGCCCGTTAAGCCCTCATCGCGCCATGCCAGCCTTGCCGTCAACACGGCAGGGGCGATTGCAACCTTCCTCATCGAGACCTTTTTGGAGCGGCAGAATCGGCGCTAGGCACCTTCGACGGCACGTAGGCGGTCGGTTACATCGAAGACGCCGGGGGTGTCCCATATTCCGTCGCGCAGCAGGAACTTGTGGCTGTTCGTGTGCTCGATGTATGCCGAACAGCTTCGGACGACGGTTGCCGGGACCAGCGCCGCTCGCATGATCTGGTAATCGTCATCGAACAGGACGGCGGCGAGGATATCAAACCCGTCGAGATCACGGATCGCGGACATCTGCCGAGACTTGTCGCGGCGGTGAATTCGCCGCCCCTTGATTTGATAACGCGTCCCATCGTCGCCCATTGCATCGAACGCCTTGGCCGAATTGCCCTCCTGCGCCCATCCGAAAGCGGCACAGAATAAATATTCGGCAAGGTCGCCGGTCGGGTTATTGGCTGACCGCAGCACATCGCGCGCCCGCAATTCCTCCATGATAGCGATATGAAGGGCGAGCAGTTCTGCAATCGACTTGTGGCGTAGGCTGTCCATCTTTCCTTTATGCCCTATGGTCGAGTGCGGGCCACCGCGCAGAGACCGCAGATTCAGACACTGGCAGGTGTGTCACCGGCTCCGCAATGGATCGCCCACGAGTAGCAACCGTTACGAAGTATGTCCCAGACCTGCTCCTGCCAGAACGTATCTCGCTCACTGCGCAACAATCGCCAAACGGCATCGAAGCAGTTCATCGCATACCCGTAATTCGAGCGATCAAGCCGTCTACATTCAGCGGCAACCGATCCCCCCGCCACGCCACATGCTGGTCCGGCCGCACCAGAGCCAGGTCGCGGCCATAGAGGTCGCGGACAGCCTCTTCCGTCACATCGAGGACCCAGAAGGGCACGCCCCTGTCCGCCGCCGCCTTGGCGAGTGGCCTGGTATCCGCCTGAGACCCGCCCAGCCGCAGCAGAGTGAACCCCCGCCCCAGTCGGTCGAACAGCGACACCCGCTGCTCCCCCTCGCCCAGCCAGGCGTGCGGCGCCCGGCCGCCGGGGACAGCGCTGGGCACATAGACGGCGGGGTCGTCGGGCGGCGGGTCCTCGCCGTCGCTCACGATGAGGGGCGAACCGTCGTAGCGGGCGCCGAGCTGGATGCCGATCGAGGCGAACTCCTCGCCAAAGCCCGACAGATAGGCGCTCGCTTGCGCCCGCGCGGCGACGGCTTCCGGACTGTCGGACTCCATATCTGCGGCCACCGGCACGTCGCCCACGTTGCGGGCCAGCGCATGAGCCGCGCCCGTGTTGCGCAGCGCAATCGGCCGGCGCTCGGCCTCGTAGCTCGCCATGAGGTTGGGCCCGCCCCAGCCCTGGATGTCGGCCGCGAGTTTCCAGGCCAGGTTGGCGGTGTCGTCGATGCCGGTGTTCATCCCGAAGCCGCCGGTCGGCGTGAACAGGTGGACGGCGTCGCCGGCGAGCAGCACCCGGCCCTTCTGGAACCGGTCGGCGACCAGCGCCTGGCCGCCGGTCCAGCCGAGGTTGCCCAGGATATTGACCTCGATCGGCTCCCCCGCCGCCGCCTGGACGAGTTGGACCAGCCGACGGTCGTCGGGCTTCTCTCCCTCGCGCAGGCGCCCGAGCATCACGAACTCGTCCTTGCCGTCCAGCGCCACCAGCGCCGCGCGTACGTCCGCGCTGACCGCCCAATACTGCCAGCCGCGCTGTCTCAGGAGCCGCGCGTGCAGGGCCGGCGCGCGCAGGTGGGTCGAGAGCATGTCGCGGCCGAAGAAGGCCTGGTCGAGCGCGCCCTCGCCCGCGAACCGGATGCCCAACCGGCGGCGCGTCTCGCCGCCCCCGCCGTCGCAGCCGACCAGCCACGCGCAGTCGACCGTCGCGGCCTCTTTCCCGTCGGCCCGTTCGATCTCGGCCGAGACCCGGTCGCCCCGGTCGGTAAAGCCCGTGCAGCGCCAGCCGAACCTGGCCTGGACATGAGGCAGGCTCGCCAAATGCTCGAACAGGAAGCGTTCGACATACATCTGGTTGGCGCGGTGAATCGGCTCCGGCACCTGGTCGAGCGGATCGGCGTCGGCGACGGCCGCGCGCTTCTCGTTCGCCGAGGGCATCGGCAGACGCGCGAGCAGGTGGCTGTTGAATCGGGTGTAGTAGAGCACGTCGGTCGGCCAGTCCGCCGGCAGGCCGAGCGACCGGATCGCCTCGGCGATACCCAGCCGGCGGTAGTGCTCCATCGTCCGCGAATTGTGGGTGTTGCCCTTGGGGTGCCACCGGACGCGCTCTTCGGCGTTCACCAGCAGGCAGGGCACGCCCCAGGCGTCGAGCTGCATGGCCAGCACCATGCCGACGGGTCCGCCCCCGACGATCATGACCGGGACCGTGAAACGCGCGCGGGTCATGTCGCCGGCCGATCCGGTCTACGCCGGGCCTCGACCGGCCGGTGCTGGAGCCCGGCCGGGAAATGCGCCCTTGCAGGCCGGGCCACCGACCCTAAATAGGAATATTTACTGAACATCCGAGCCCGCATCCCTGCCGTCATCCCGAGCGCAACCGAGGGATCTTGCCGCAACGGCCGGGTTCGCGCGCGACCTCGGCAGGAGTCCTCCGCTTGGCCCGCCGCTCCGCGGCGCACTTCGGTCGGAATGACGAAACAAAGACACGACGAAAGATAACCGATGATAACCGAAGATAACCTTTGATAACCGTCGCGCGTTTCGGCCCGGGCCGGCCCTAGCCGGCGACGACCCCGCTCTCGTCGGCGCGGAAGTCGAAGGCGGCGGCCATCAAGGCCTTGGTATAGGGCTCGCGCGGGTCGTCGAGAATCTGCTTGGCCGGCCCCTGCTCGACAACCTCGCCGTCGCGCATGACGATGACGTGGTGGCTCATGGCGCGGACGACCTTGAGGTCGTGGCTGATGAACAGGTAGGCGAGGTCATGGTCGCGCTGAAGCTGATGGAGCAGATCGATGATCTGGGCCTGGACCGAGCGGTCGAGCGCCGAGGTCGGCTCGTCGAGGACGACCAGCTTCGGCTTGAGGACGACGGCCCGGGCGATCGAGATGCGCTGGCGCTGGCCGCCCGAGAATTCGTGGGGGTAGCGGTGCCGGGTCTCGGGGTCGAGGCCGACCTCCTTGAGCACGTCGATTACCGCCCGGTCACGTTCGCGGGCATCGCCGATGCCGTGGATCTTGAGCCCCTCCTCGACGATCTCGCCGACCGACAGGCGCGGGCTGAGGCTGCCGAACGGGTCCTGGAAGACGATCTGGAGCTCGCGCCGCAGCGGACGCATGCCGCGCCAGGTCAGGCCCTGGATGTCCTGTCCGCGATAGTGGATCGGCCCGATGCTGGAGATCAGGCGCAGCAGGCCGAGGCCGAGCGAGGTCTTGCCCGAGCCGCTCTCGCCGACCACCCCGACCGTCTCGCCCGAGCGCACCTTCAGGCTCACGTCCTCGACCGCCTTGATGTGGTCGACCGTGTGGCGGAACACGCCAGCCTTGACCGGATACCAGACGCGGAAGCCGTCGGCCGACAGGACCTCCTGGGCGTCGGCCGGCATCTCGGGCGCCGTGCCCTTGGGCTCGGACTCGAGCAGGTGCCGGGTATAGGGATGCTTGGGTTTGGCGAAGACGCTCTCGACGCTGCCCTCCTCGACGATCTCGCCGGCCTTCATCACGGCGACCCGGTCGGCGGTGTGCTGGACGACGCCGAGATCGTGCGTGATCAGCAGGATGGCCATGCCGAACTGCTCCTGCAGCTCGCGGAGCAGCTTGAGGATCTGGGCCTGGATGGTGACGTCGACCGCCGTGGTCGGCTCATCGGCGATCAGCACGTCGGGCTCGTTGGCGAGCGCCATGGCGATCATCACCCGCTGGCGCTGGCCGCCCGACAGCTCGTGCGGGAAGGAACCCAGGCGCGATGCCGCGTTCTTGATGCCGACCAGGTCGAGCAGCTCCAGGATGCGCCGGCCCGCAGCGTCCCGGGTCATCCCCTTGTGGATGCGCAGCACCTCGCCGATCTGCTTCTCGATCGTGTGCAGCGGGTTCAGGGCGGTCAGCGGCTCCTGGAAGATCATCGAGATGCGGTTGCCGCGGATCCGGCGCATCGCGCCCTCGCGCGCGCCCATCAGCTCCTCGCCGCCGAACCGGATGCTGCCCGAGGGATGGAAGGCGGTCGGATAGGGCAGGAGCTGGAGCACCGACAGCGCGGTGACCGACTTGCCCGAGCCGCTCTCGCCGACCAGGGCCAGGGTCTCGCCCTTGTTCAGGGTGAAGGAGACGCCCCTGACCGCCGGAACCTCGCCATTCGGCGACCGGAAAGAGACCCGCAGGTCCGTGACCTCGAGCAACGGCGTTTCGCCACTCATTGTGCCCCTCCTGGCATTGCTGGCGCCGTCGCCGCCGGCTGGGCGGCCTCGCCGCCTGTCGGCTCGGGCGGGGTGCCCCCGGAGACGCCCTTGCGCGGGTCGAAGGCGTCGCGCACCGCCTCACCGATGAAGACCAGAAGGCTCAACAGGATGGCAAGCACGACGAAGGCCGTGATCCCCAACCAGGGCGCCTGCAGGTTGGCCTTGCCCTGGCTCAGCAGCTCGCCGAGCGAGGCGGAGCCCGGCGGCAGGCCGAAACCGAGGAAGTCCAGCGAGGTCAGCGCGACGATCGAGCCCGACAGGATGAAGGGCATGAAGGTCAGCGTCGCGACCATCGCGTTGGGCAGGACATGGCGGTACATGATCAGCGCGTCGCTGGCGCCCAGGGAGCGGGCGGCCCGGACATAGTCGAAATTGCGCGCGCGCAGGAATTCCGCGCGCACCACGCCGACGAGGGACATCCAGGAGAACAGCAACAGGATGACCAGCAGCCACCAGAAGTTGGGCTCGATGATCGCCGCCAGGATGATCAGCAGGTAGAGGACCGGGACCGCTTCCCAGATCTCGATGAACCGCTGCAGCGTCAGGTCGACCCAGCCGCCGAAATAGCCCTGGATCGCCCCCATGAAGACGCCGATCAGGGTGCTGAACAGGGTCAGGGTCAGGCCGAACAGCACGGAAATCCGGAAGCCGTAGATCACCCGCGCGGCGACGTCCCGGGCCTGGTCGTCGGTGCCCAGCCAGTTGCGCGCCGAGGGATCGGTCGGCGACGGCTTGTTCAGATCCACGATGATCGTGTCGAAGCTGAACGGGATCAGCGGCCAGAGCATCCAGCCCTTCTCGTCGATCTTCTTCTGGATATAGGGATCGGTGTAGTCGGTCTCGGTCTTGAACTCGCCGCCGAAGGTCGTCTCCGCATACTGGGTGATCGACGGCGCGTAGAGCCCGCCGTCGTACCAGACGAGGATGGGCTTGTCGTTGGCGATGAATTCCGCGAACAGGCTGAGGATGAACAGCACCAGGAAGATCCACAGCGACCAGAAACCACGCCGGTTGGCCTTGAAGTTGGCGATCCGCCGCGCGGTGATCGGGGTGATGTTTCGCCCCAGGAAGCGGTACCCGGTTTCGAACTTCGCCATCGCCTAGACCTGCCGCGCCTCGAAGTCGATCCGGGGATCGACCCAGACATAGGTCAGGTCGCTGATCAGCTTGACCAGCAGCCCGAGCAGCGAGAAGACGTAGAGCGTCGCGAACACCAGCGGATAGTCGCGGTTGACGATCGCCTCGAAGCCGAGCAGGCCGAGCCCGTCGAGCGAGAAGATGATCTCGATCAGCAGCGCCCCGGTAAACAGGATGCTCAGGAAGGCGCCGGGAAAGCCCGCAATGACGATCAGCATGGCGTTGCGGAAGATATGGCCGTAGAGCACCCGCCGGCCGGTCACGCCCTTGGCGCGGGCGGTGACCACATATTGCTTGTTGATCTCCTCCAGGAAGGAGTTCTTGGTCAGCAGGGTCAGCGCGGCGAAGCCGCTGATGACCATCGCCGCGACCGGCAGCGCCATGTGCCAGAGATAGTCGAGGATCTGGTCGATCACGGACAGATCGGACCAGTTCGACGAGACCAGCCCGCGCAAGGGGAACCAGCTCGCCAGCGTGCCCGTGGCGAACAGAATGATCAGCAGCATGGCGAACAGGAAACTGGGAATCGCGTTCGCGGCGATCACCACCCCGCTGGTCCAGATGTCGAACTTGCTGCCGTCGCGCACCGCCTTGGCGATGCCGAGCGGTATGCAGACCAGATAGATGATCAGCGTCGACCACAGGCCCAGCGATATCGACACCGGCATCTTCTCAATGACGAGGTCCACCACGGGCCGGTTCTTGTTGAAACTGTTGCCGAAATCGAACGTCACATAGTTCTTCAGCATCAGCACGAAGCGCTCGACCGGCGGCTTGTCGAGGTTGAGCTGAGCGCGCAGCTTCTTGAGCTGATCGGGATCGAGGCCGCGGCCGGCGCGCGATTCCTGGCCCCGGATCTCGGCGCCTTCGGCCGACCCGGTCCGCTCGGCCACCTGGTCTCCCGATCCGCGCAGGTTGGCGATGAGCTGCTCGATCGGCCCGCCGGGCGCCATGTTGATGATGACGAAGTTGACCAGCATGATCCCGACCAGGGTCGGCACGATCAGCAGCAGGCGCCGAATGATATAGGCCAGCATCGGCTTCCTATCGCGGCAGGCTGGAGATGCGGCCGCGCAGACGCTGGGCCTTCCCGGCGTCGTACCACCACAGCAGATAGTTCGTGCCTTGCAGCGCCGTGGGCTTGGGCAGGCTGAACTTGTCCCAGTAGATGAATCGCTGATAGCCGGCGTGCCACAGCGGGATGATGATGTTCATGTCCTGCAGCACGCGATCCAGCGCCCGGGCGTAGTTGATCAGCTCGGGCCGGGTCTCGGCGGCGATCAGCCGGTTCACGAGGTCGTCGACCACCTTGCTCTTGACCCCGGCATAGTTGCGGCTGCCGACGCGGTCGGCGGTATAGGAGCCCCAGAATATCCGTTGCTCGTTGCCCGGGTTGAGGCTCTGGCCCCAGCCGGCCCAGATCATGTCGAAGTCGAACTTCTGGACGCGCTGGATGAACTGCGACTGGTCGACCAGCCGGACCTTCAGGTCGATTCCCAGACGCTGCAGGTTACGCTTGAACGGCAGCACCGACCGCTTGTAGGCGGGGCTCGGGATCAGGAATTCGAAGGCGAGCGGCTTGCCGGTCTTCTTGTCGACCATGCGGAAGTCGCGCACCTCGAACCCGGCTTGCTCCAGCAGCTTGAAGGCCTTGCGCAATCCGGGCCGCAGGTTGCCGTCCTTGTAGACCGGCACCTGGAACGGGTCGTCGAAGATCCGGCTCGGCAGCTGATCGCGGTACCGGTTCAGGATGTCGAGAATCGCCCCCTGGGGCTTGCCCCTGCGGGCCGCCAGCTCGGAATTCGAGAAGAAGCTGTAGGAATGCTTGTATTCGCCGAAGGCGAGCTTCTCGTTCTGCCATTCGACGTCGAGGGCATAGACGATCGCGCGCCGGACCCGCCAGTCCGTGAACGGGAACCGGCGCGTGTTGAAGATGAAGCCGGCCATCCCCTCGTTGGTCTTCGTATCGACCTTGAGCTTGACCAGAAGCCCGTCGCGCACCGACGGGGTGTTGTATTTGCTCACCCAGGTCGAGGCCGAATTCTCCACCCGGAAATCATACTCGCCGGCCTTCAGCGCCTCGATCGCGACCGAGGCGTCGCGGTAGTACTCGTAGCGGATGACGTCGAAATTATACTGGCCCTTGACCGCCGGAACGTCCTTGGCCCACCAGTCCTTGCGCCGGACATACTCGAGATTGCGGCCGTATTCGTAGCGCGCCAGCGTGTAGGGGCCGCTCGACACCGGCGGCACCCGCAGCGGCTCGTCGAAGGTCCGCCCCTCCCAGAACTTCTTCGACATGACGTAGAGTTCCGAGATGATCAGCGGCAGTTCCCGGTTCTTGCCCTTGCGCAGGTTAAAGCGAACGGTCAGCCGGTCCCTCTTCTCCACTTTCAGGACGTCGCGATAGTAGTAGCGATAGAAGGGCTGGCCCTTCGTGCGCAGCGTTTCGAAGGAGAAGATCACGTCGTCGGCCGTGATCGGCGAACCGTCGCTGAACCGGGCCCTGGGATTGATGTGGAATTCGATCCAGGACCGGTCATGGGGCATCGAATAGCGCTCGGCGATATAGCCGTAGACCGTCAGCGGCTCGTCGAGCGCCTGGGTCATCAGCGTGCCGTGGAGGAGTTCCGCCACCCCCGGCGCCGAATTGCCCCGGATGATGAACGGGTTGAAGTTGTCGTAGGTCCCCGTGGCGCCGAGCCAGATGCTGCCGCCCTTGGGAGCATTGGGGTTGGCGTAATCGAAATGGGTGAAGTTCTCGGGCCGCTTGGGCTCGCCGTGGAGCGCGAGGCCGGTACCCTGCTGGATCCGCTCGCTCTTGGCATCGGACTCCGCCCGCACACCCGTCGGCAGCAGCATGGCGAGCAGGATGGCGGCGACGAACGAACGCATGGAGACTCCGGCGGTTGCGGTGCCGAGTGTAGTGGAATGGCGGTCGGCGTCAAAAGAATGAAACGCGGCCAAGGCAGTCCGCTGACGAAATTGTGTCAGAGCGGGGACGCGAGCACTTCCATGGCCTGCGCGTGCAGCGCCGGGTCGCCGGCGGCCAGGGTGTAGCCGTCCGAATGGAGCGACAGCGGCGCGCCCTGCCAGTCGGTCATCACTCCGCCCGCGCCCTCCACGACCGGCGCGAGCGCCAGATAGTCATAGGGCTGCATCGATCCCTCCACGTGGAGGTCGACGAAGCCGGAGGCCAGCAGCCCGGCGGCATAGCAATCGCCGCCGTAGCGGGCGAGCCGCACACTCTGCCGCAGCCGCTCGTAGCGCCGGGCATGGTCGCCGGAGAACATGTCGGGGGTGGTGGTGAACAAGGCCGCCCGGTCCAGGCCGGCGCAAGACCGCGCGCGCACCGGCGCGCCGTTGAGGGTGGTGCCCCGGCCCCGCGCGCCCAGCCAGCGTTCGCGCAGCACGGGCTGGTCGATCACGCCGAGGATCGGCTCGCCCTCCTCCAGCAAGGCGATCAGCGTGCCGAACAGCGGCAGGCCCGAAATGAAGCTCTTGGTCCCGTCGATCGGGTCGATGACCCAGACGTGGCGCGCGTCGGCCCGCTCGCTGCCATGTTCCTCGCCGACAATGCCATGGTCGGGGAAATGCTCGCCGATGAGCGACCGGATCGCGGCCTCGGCGTCCCGATCGGCGATGGTGACCGGGCTCTCGTCGGGCTTGTCCTCGACGGCGACCGGCGTCCGGAAATAGGGCCGGATGACCGCGCCGGACGCATCGGCGAGACGGCCGGCGAAGTCGACAAGGGACTGCGGGCAGTCCGCCATGGCGGGCGCGCCGCGCCCGGCTATTCGGCCTTCTTGTCGGTCGGTGCCGGCGCGGTCTTGTCGGCGGGCGCGGTCTTCTCCGCCGGCTTGGTCTCGGGCGCCGGGGCGTCGGTCTTCTCGGCCGGAGCCGCCTTGGGCTGTTCCGGCTTCGGGGCCTCGGTCTTCTTCTCGGGCGCCGGCTTGGCCTCGGGCGTCTTCTCCGGCATGGCCGGCTTGGTCGGCTCCGTCTTCTTGGCCTCGTCCTTCTTCGGTTCCGGCGCCTTCTCCGGTGCCGCCTTCTTGTCCCCTTCCGGCTTGGCCGGCTCGGGCTTCGAGACAGGCTCGGCCTTCGGCAGCGGCTCCGGGCTGTCGTCCTGGGTTCGCAGGAAAGCGATGACGTCGGCGCGCTGCTTCCACTTGGGCAGGCGGAAGGTCATCTTGGTGCCCTTCACCATCTTGCCCGGGTTCGGCAGGTATTCGTAGAGCGCCTCGAAGGTCCAAGTATTATCCATGGCCTTCATGCCGGACGAATAGGAGTATCCGGGATGGCTGCCCATCTTGTTGCCGACGACGCCGTAGAGGTTCGGCCCGACCTTGTTGGCGCCGCCCTTGGTCCAGGTATGGCAGGAGGAGCACTTGCTCTTGACCAGGGCCTCGCCCTTCTTGGGATCGGCCTGGGCGAGCGCCTGGGCAACCGTCGGATCCTTCTCCACGGGCTTGCTCGTCGGCTCGGCGCCCGTCTTGGTCCCGTCGGTCGTGTGAGCAGCGAAATGCTCTTCGGGGACCAGAATGTCTCCGACCTTGCTGATGACCATTGCGCTCAGGGCAGTGAGCAGGACAGCGCCGGCAATCTTATTGAAATCCATGGCTTTTCCGTTCCGATGGGCCTAACCGTTCGAGCATCGCAGTACCGACCATATAGGGAGTGGCCCGCACGCCTGCGACGGTCTGTGGAACTGACGAAGCGGTTATAGGAGGGGTACGAACGACCGTCACCCGTCCCCGCGGTCGCATTCGGGCGGCATAATGTCGCATAACTAAGCGGAACCGGGCACTGTAACGGAATTTCATGACCTTGAACGCCTCCCCCCTGATCGTCATTCCCGCCCGGCTGGCAGCGTCCCGCCTGCCGGACAAACCGCTCGCCGACATCGGCGGCGCGCCCATGATCGTCCATGTCTGGCGCCGCGCGATGGCGGCCGGGATCGGCCGGGTCGTCGTCGCCTGCGGCGACGCGCCCATCGCCG
>CAMYMQ010000276.1 GCA_947259335.1 uncultured Alphaproteobacteria bacterium
CGTTCTCCAGCACGCCGACCAGCTGCGCGAAGACGGCGCTGATCGACATCTGCAGGAAGGTCGTCAGCCCGGCGGCCGCGCCCGAGGCGGGGGGGTCGACGTCCATCGCCCCGGCCATGCCGTTGGCGATGATCAGCCCCTGGAGCCCGGCGACAAGGCACGCGGGCACGAACAGCACCACGGGGGTCAGCGGCAGCAGCGCCATGACCCCGGCGCTGATCACCAGCATGCCGAGGCAGGCGAACACGCCGATCTCGATCAGCCGGTTCATATGGAACCAGCGCAGCAGGCGGCTCGACGCGTAGTTGCCGACCATGAAGGTAAGAGAAATCGCGATGAACCAGAGGCCGTAGGAGCGCGCCGGCTGGTGCAGGACGTCGGTCATCAGATAGGGCGCGGCGGCGAGGAACGAAAAGAAGATCGCCATCGCCAGGGCGGACAGGAGCGCATAGCCCCAGAAGGCCGGCACCCGAATCAGCCGGCGGATGCCGTCGCCGATCCGGGATGCGCCGCGGTCGGTGCCGAGATCCGGGTTGGTCTCGCCCAGGAACAGCCCCGTCGTCAGTGCGATCACGGCGGAGTAGATGGCCACGGCCACGAAGACCGAGCGCCAGCCGAGCCCGTCGGTCAGCAGCCCGCCGACGGTCGGCGCCAGGGTCGAGCCGATGACGGTCGCCGTGATCAGGTTCGCGAGCACCCGGGCCGTGTTGGACGAACCGTAGATATCCCGCGCGATGATCCGCGCCAGGACCATGCCCGCCGCCGCGCCGCCGACCTGGACCACGCGGCCGACGATCAGCAGCCAGATGTTGTCTGCGAGCAGGCAGATGACGCTGCCTGTCAGGAACATGGCCATGCCCGCGATGACGGTCGGCCGCCGGCCGTAGCGGTCCGACATCGGGCCATAGATCAGCGTCATCGTGGCGATCGACACCATCGCCAGGCTCAGGGTGAGCTGCACCAGCCCCGTGGAGACGTCGAACGCACGCTGGATCGCCGGCAGGGCCGGCAAAAAGGCATGGGTCGAGAAGGACGGCGCGATCGACATCGCGGTCAGCAGCAGAAACACCATATGGCTGGGCCGCATGGACATATAAGGATCGGCTCTTGTGGTCGGGTCGGCCGCCTTCCCCCCTGGACGCCCCAACGCAAACAAGCAACTGACAGCCGGGGAGGGCAACGGGCCAATGCCAAACTCGCCTTACGGGACTGGCATGCGCAACCGAATATAAGGCGCACGGGCGCGGATAGTCATGCCCAACCTGCGCAGGTTGTATGCACGCGTGCGCCGTTGGTCGGCGGGGATGCAGCGCCCGTCAGGCGGCCGGGAAGCGCGCCCGGGTCCGGTTCGCGACAGCGACCAGCGACAGCATCACCGGCACTTCGACCAGGACGCCGACCACCGTCGCCAGCGCCGCGCCGGACTGCAGCCCGAACAGGCTGATCGCTACGGCGACGGCCAGTTCGAAGAAGTTCGAGGTGCCGATCAGGGCGCAGGGCGCGGCGACGTTGAAGGGCACCCGCCACGCCCAGGCCAGGCCATAAGCGATGGCGAAGATGCCGTAGGACTGGATCAACAGCGGCACGGCGATCAGCGCGATCAGAACCGGCTGGTCGAGGATGACCTGTCCCTGGAAGCCGAACAGCAGGATCACGGTCGCGAGCAAGCCGAGAATCGAGAAGGGCTTTATCGTGTCGGTGAAGCGCGCGACGGCGGCTTCGCCCCGCTCGCCCCGCCGGGCGTGGCCGATCAGCCACCGCCGGGTCGCTGCGCCCGCCGCCAGCGGGATGACGACGTAGAGCGCGACCGACAGAAGCAGCGTCTCCCAGGGCACGACGATGTCGGTGACGCCGAGCAGGAGCGCCACGATCGGGGCGAAGGCCACGACCATGATCAGGTCGTTCACCGAGACCTGGACCAGCGTGTAGGTCGCGTCGCCCCGGGTGAGCTGGGACCAGACGAAGACCATCGCCGTGCAGGGCGCCGCGCCCAGCAGGATCAGCCCGGCGATATACTGCTGGGCGTCGGCCGGCTTGATCAGGTCGGCGAACAGCCCCTCGAAGAACAGCACCCCCAGGCCGGCCATGGTGAACGGCTTGATCAGCCAGTTGACCAGCAGCGTGATGACCAGTCCCTTCGGCCGCTCCCCGATATGGCGGAGGCTGGCGAAGTCGACATTGACCATCATCGGATAGACCATCGCCCAGATCAGCACGGCGACGACCAGGTTGACCGAGCCGTATTCCCAGCCGGCCAGGGCGCCGAACACGCCGGGCAACAGGCTGCCAAGCGCGATGCCCGCGGCGATGCACAGCGCGATCCAGAGCGACAGCCACTTCTCGAAGAGGCCGATCCCGGCGGGCTCGCGCGTGTCCGCGGTCGGGGCGTCTGCTGTCATTTCGTGCCTTCCAGGAGGTTCAACGAGCCGGGGTCGCCCGCTCGGGGCCGCCCGGCCGGCCCGCGGGAAGTGGGCAGGAAAAGGCTCACGGCGAAGCTCGCCACCAGGAAGGCGCTGGACGCGACGAGGCAGCCGAGCACGCCATAGACCTGATAGGTGAAGCCCGAGAGAAGACAGCCGGCAAGACGGCCCGCCGCGTTCGCCATGTAGTAGAAGCCGACGTCCATGGCCACCTTGTCCGCCTCGCTGTAGGCGAGAATCAGATAGGAGTGGAGCGACGAGTTGATGGCGAAGACGGCGCCGAAGATGCCCAGGCCGATCACGATGATGAGGCCCGGGCCGAGGCCCGCGACCGGCGGCACCGGCTGACCCAGCCCCGGGCCGGACAAGGCCGCCAGCGGGATCAGGGCGGCGAGCGCGGC
>CAMYMQ010000277.1 GCA_947259335.1 uncultured Alphaproteobacteria bacterium
CGGGTGTCCGGCCGCGCCTTGGGCACCGCGCGGGGGCCCGAACGAGGCGCGATTTCGGCGACCTGGCGGTCGCGCCGTCGCTCGCTGGCGTCATCCGAAACCGGGCGGCCGCGCAGCCGGGGCACCATCGCGATCTTGCCCTGCGGGGCATCGGCATCGGTCCTCGTGTCGCGGGGCTGGCGATCACGGGTTTGGGGATCGCGCGCCGTCGGCGTGACCGCGACCCGCTTGACCTCGGCGTCCGCTGACGCGGTCTTCTTGTCATCGCGATCCGGCTTGGGCGACGGGCGGGCATGGGACTTGGCGGCGCCCTTCGGGGCGAGGATGTCCTCATAGGTCTGCGGGCGCGGCGGCACCTGGGCCTGCCGCTTTTCGGGCTTCGCCACCGGACCGGTCGTCTCGGCCTTGCGGTTGCCGATGTCGAGCTTGCGGTAGATGTCGCGGTTGCGGTGCGGGACCTTGACCCCGCCCGGATCCTCCGGCTTCTCCTTGACCGGCGTGGTCTCCGCCTTGACCAGCGGCACCGCGCCCGTCTTGGCGACCTTGTCGCCCGCCGGCGCTCCCTCCGAATAGGCGTAGAGCACGGCGGCGCCGAAGGCCGTCAGCACGCCGACCGAGATCAGCGCATTGTAAAGGTGCCCGCGCCAGCGCGAGCTGGAATAATCGGGCTCGATGTCATGGTCTTCCCACTGGGGATCGAGTCGATAGGACATCAGCGCATTTCCTCCACTGGTTCGACGCCGAAGATTTCCAGGCCGGACGCCACCACCGTGCCGACAGCCCGAACCAATGCCAGACGCGCCAGCGTCAGCTCGGCATCGTCCTCGGCCACGAACCGCAGCCTCGGATCCTCTCTCCCTCGATTCCAGTGCGCATGAAAGTCAGCCGCAATATCGTACAAATAAAACGCGATACGATGCGGCTCATGTGCTTCCGCTGCACTTTCTATTATTCGCGGCCAACCGGCCAGCCTTTTAATTAAACTTAATTCTCCTTTGTCCGTCAAGCGATCGACCGGCGCCGACGCCAGCGCCGCCTCGGACAGATCGAGGTCCGGCAGCGCCTCCCGGGCCTGGCGGAACACCGAGTGCGACCGGGCGTGGGCGTATTGGACATAGAAGACGGGGTTGTCCTTGGACTGTTCGGTCACCTTGGCGAAGTCGAAGTCGAGCGGCGCATCGTTCTTGCGGGTCAGCATGATGAAGCGGACCACGTCGCGGCCGACCTCCTCGACCACGTCGCGCACGGTGACGACATTGCCGGCCCGCTTGGACATCTTCACCGGCTCGCCCCGGTTGGTCAGGTTGACCAGCTGGCAGATCTTGACGTCGAGCGCGGCCGCGCCCCCGGTCACCGCCTTGACCGCCGCCTGCATCCGCTTGACGTAGCCGCCGTGGTCGGCGCCCCAGACGTCAATCAGCGTGTTGAAGCCCCGCCGGACCTTGTCCCGGTGATAGGCGATGTCGGTGGCGAAATAGGTCCACGAGCCGTCGGACTTGCGCAGCGGCCGGTCGGTGTCGTCGCCGAAATCGGTGGCGCGGAACAGGGTCTGGGGCCGTTCCTCCCAGTCGTCGGGCAGCTTGCCCTTGGGCGGCTCCAGCACGCCGGTATAGATCAGACCCTTGGCTTCCAGGTCGGCGAGCGCCTCGTCGACCGCACCGGCCTCGACCAGGGCACGCTCCGACGAGAACAGGTCGTGATGGATGCCCAGCTCGGCCAGGTCCTCGCGGATGCGGTCCAGCATGTAGGCGACGGCGAACACGCGGGCGCCGTCGGGAAGCCGACCGCTGTCCGCGAGCCAGCCCTCGACCTCGCCCGAGACGGCCGGGTCCGCCAGCGCCGCCTTCGCCGCGTCGATCACCTCCTCGCCCGGATAGAGGCCCTCGAATTCGCTGTCCGGCAGCGCCTCGCCGCTTCGGATCTCCTGGAGCCGCTTGAGGAAGGACCGGGTCAGCGCATCGATCTGCCCGCCCGCGTCGTTGACGTAATACTCCTTGGTCACGGCATAGCCGGCCTTGGCGAGCAGCGCGGCCAGCGCGTCGCCGAAGACCGCGCCGCGCGCGTGGCCGACGTGCAGGAGGCCGGTCGGGTTGACCGAGACATACTCGACATTGACCGGCTCGCCCGCGCCCATCGCCGAATCGCCCCAGGCCGTGCCCGCGGCCAGGATGTCGGCCACCCGCGCGCGCCAGAATGCGTCGGCGATGCGCAGGTTGATGAAGCCCGGCCCGGCGATGTCCACCCCGTCGACCACGTCGAGCTTCTCCAGCTCGGGCGCCAGCAGGCCGGCCAGGTCGCGCGGCTTCATCCCCGCCGGCTTGGACAGGACCATGGCCGCGTTGGTGGCGATGTCGCCATGCTCGGGGTCGCGCGGCGGCTCGACCGACAGCTTCGACAGGTCGTCGAGCGGCGGCAGCGAACCGGCCGAAACGAGAGACTCGATCGCCGCGACCACCTGGTCGCGAAAATGCGCAAAGACGTTCATGGGATTTCCCGGAAATTACAGGATGGGGTCGAACAGACGGTGATGCTCGTCGAGGGCGAAGCGGTCGGTCATGCCGGCGATATAGTCGGCGACCGCGCGGGCGCGCCGAACCTCGTCGCCGGCCTCCGCCTGGCCGCGCCACGGCGGCGGCAGCAC
>CAMYMQ010000278.1 GCA_947259335.1 uncultured Alphaproteobacteria bacterium
CGGGGCCCCGGCTTCGTCGCGCTGGCCGTTGATCTCCTGCAGGCACAGAACGTCGGCGTCGGCCCGCTCCAGCTGTGGCCGCAGGATGGCGATTCGCGCGTCGAGCGGCGCGGCGGCGCGCGGCCCGTCGTCGAGACTCTCCAGGTTGAAGCTCGCGATCCTGAGCCGCATGGTGCCGTCCGTTCCGGTGTCGCGCGCAGGACAGCACAGCCCCGCCCTGCGGCAAAGAGGCGAATGCCGCCGCCTGCGCGTTTACAGCTTCATGACGCCTTGTTAGAAGTCCGGGCACACACTGGCGGGACGCGCCTGGGGCGGGACGCGCCCGGGGCGGGCCGATGACGGGGACACCGATGAAACTGATCGCGGGGAACAGCAATCGGCCTCTGGCCGAGGCCATTTCCGCCTATCTCAACGTGCCGCTGACCAAGGCGAACATCCGGCGCTTCTCGGACATGGAGGTGTTCGTCGAGATTCTCGACAACATCCGCGGCGAGGATGTCTTCGTCATCCAGTCGACCTCCTATCCGGCCAACGACAACCTGATGGAGCTGCTGGTCACGCTGGACGCGCTCAGGCGCGCCTCGGCCCGGCGCGTGACGGCGGTCGTCCCCTACTACGGCTATGCCCGCCAGGACCGCAAGACGGGCCCGCGCACGCCGATCTCGGCCAAGCTCGTCGCCAACCTGATGACCAGCGCCGGCGCCGACCGGCTGCTGACGATCGACCTGCACGCCGGCCAGATCCAGGGCTTCTTCGACATCCCGGTCGACAACCTCTATGCCGCGCCGGTCTTCACCCAGGACATCGTCGACCGCTACGGCGAGAACGGCGGCGCCAGCGAGATCGTGGTGGTCTCGCCCGACGTCGGCGGCGTGGTCCGCGCCCGCGCCATCGCGAGCCGCATCGGCGCCGACCTGGCGATCATCGACAAGCGGCGCGAGCGCGCCGGCGTGTCCGAGGTCATGAACATCATCGGCGAGGTCGACGGCCGCGCCTGCGTGCTGGTCGACGACATCGTCGATTCGGCCGGCACCCTGTGCAACGCCGCGGTCGCGCTGATGAACGAGGGCGCCCAGGCGGTCTCGGCCTATGTCACCCACGGCGTCCTGTCGGGCGGCGCGGTCGGGCGCATCGCCGCTTCGCCGCTGGACAGCATGGTCATCACCGACAGCATCCAGGCGACCGAGGCGGTCCGCGTGTCCGACAAGCTGCGGCCGCTGACCCTCGCGTCGCTGTTCGGCGAGGCGATCAAGCGGATCAACGACGAGACCTCGGTTTCCAGCCTGTTCGACTAGGCATTTTCGTTCGGACCGCCGCGCTGGCGCCCGCCGGCGGGCGGCATTTTGTCCGATAGGCCTTGATTTTTAAGCCGATTTGCGGTGTAAGCCGTGGCTGATGCAATGCCGGCACCCTTGGAGGCCGGCATTGCCTTTTTCGAGAAGGATGAAGCGATGAGTTCCCCAATCACGATGGACGCTGCTGCGCGCCAAGGGACTGGCAAGGGGGCCGCCCGGGCGACACGCCGCGAGGGCCTCGTGCCCGGCGTCATTTACGGCGACAAGAAGGAGCCGGTTCTGCTGAAGATGGACCCGCGCGTGCTGATGGCGCAGGTCCGCAGGCACGGCTTCTTTGCGACCCAGTTCCAGATCCATGTCGACGGCGAGGACCACACGGTTCTGGCGCGCGACGTGCAGCTCCACCCGGTGACCGACCAGCCCCTTCATGTCGATTTCATGCGGGTCACCGACCGGACCAAGGTCACGGTCGAGATCTACGTGGAGTTCATCAACGAAGAGGAATGCCCGGGCCTGAAGCGCGGCGGCGTGCTCAACATCGTCCGCCATGCGATCGAGGTCATCACCGCGGCCGGCAGCATTCCCGAGAAGCTCGTCGTCGATCTTGCCAGCCTGGACATCGGTGACGCCGCCAAGATCAGCGACGTCGACCTGCCGGCCGGCGTCAAGCCGACGATCACCGACCGCGACTTCACCATCGCCACCATCGCCGCGCCGACCACGGTCCGCGACGAGGCCGCCGCCGAGCAGGAAGAGGCGGAAGGCGAAGAGGGCGAGGAAGAGGACGGGGAAGACGAGTCCGAAGAGAAGTCCGAGGACTGACGGCCGCCGCCTGAGCCCGGGCCCGGACCGCGTCGAACGATGCGGCGCCGGCCCGGCCGAGGCGGACACGACCTACCCGAGGCGCCATGCATCTCCTGGTCGGACTGGGCAACCCCGGCGCCAAATATGCGCAAAACCGGCACAATGTCGGCTTCATGGCGCTCGACGTGATCGCGCGGCGCTGGAGCTTCGGCCCCTGGCGGCAGCGCTTTCAGGGCCTGACCGCCGAGGGCCGGGTCGGCGACGCGCGCGTCCTGGCGCTCAAGCCGTCGACCTTCATGAATCTGTCCGGCCAGTCGGTCGGCGCCGCGGTGCGCTTCCTCAAGCTCGATCCCGCCGCGGTGACCGTGGTGCATGACGAGATCGACCTCGCCTTCTGCAAGCTTCGCGTCAAGACCGGTGGCGGCCATGGCGGCCACAACGGCATCCGGGACATCGCCAGCCATATCGGCGCGGACTTCCGCCGGGTCCGGCTCGGCGTCGGCCATCCGGGCGACAAGGAAAAGGTACACGGGCACGTGCTACACGACTTCGCCAAGGCCGAGATGCCGGATATCGAAACGATGCTCGACGCGGTCGCCGACAACCTGCCCCTGCTTCTGGGCGGAGACGAGGGCGCTTTCATGAGCAAGGTCGCGCTGGCGGTCAATCCGCCGCCCAAACCGCCCCGCAAGCCGCCCGCCGGCGATAGGGGCCCAACGGAAGGCAGCAATGGGATTTAACTGCGGTATCGTCGGCCTGCCCAACGTCGGCAAGTCGACCCTGTTCAACGCGCTGACGGCCACGGCCGCCGCGGAAGCGTCGAACTATCCCTTCTGCACCATCGAACCCAACGTCGGCCGGGTTTCGGTCCCCGACGACCGGCTCAACCGGATCGCCAAGCTGGCCAAGTCGGACAGGGTGATCCCGACCCAGCTCGAATTCGTCGACATCGCCGGCCTCGTCCGCGGTGCGAGCACGGGCGAGGGCCTGGGCAACCAGTTCCTCGCCAACATCCGCGAGGTCGAGGCGATCGCCCATGTCGTTCGCTGCTTCGAGGGCACGGAAGTCCATCACGTCGAAGGCAAGGTCGATCCGCTCGACGACATCGAGACGATCGAGACCGAACTGATGATCGCGGACCTGGAGAGCCTGGAGAAGCGGGTCGACAACGCCCGGCGCCGGGCGACCGGCGGCGACAAGGAAGCCAAGGCGCTGCTGGCGATCATGGAACCGGCGCTGGCCGCGCTCCAGGACGGCAAGCCGGCGCGTACGGCGGTCATCCCCGCCGGCCGCGAGCGCGAGTTCCGGGGCCTGCAGTTGCTGAGTGCCAAGCCGATCGTTTATGTCGCCAACGTCGACGAGGAATCGGCCGAGACTGGCAACGAACTGAGCGCCAAGGTCGCGGAGCACGCCACCGCCCAGGGCGCCGGCTTTGTCACCATCTGCGCCTCGATCGAGGCGGAGATCGCGCAGCTCTCCAGCGAGGACGACAAGCGCGACTTCCTGGCGGCGGTCGGCCTGACCGACCCGGGCCTGAACCGGGTGATCCGGGCCGGATACGAATTGCTCGACCTGATCACCTTCTTCACTGCCGGCCCGAAAGAGACCCGAGCCTGGACCATCGTGCGCGGCACCAAGGCGCCCCAGGCGGCAGGCGTGATCCACACCGACTTCGAGCGCGGCTTCATCCGCGCCGAGACCATCGCCTATGACGATTTCATCGCCTGCGGCGGCGAACAGCCGGCGCGCGATGCCGGGAAGATGCGGTCGGAAGGCAAGGAGTATATCGTCAAGGACGGCGACATCATGCTGTTTCGCTTCAACGTCTGATCCGAGGGAGGAAAGTCATGGGGGAAATGCTCCAACTGACGGCCGAGGACGGCCACACGCTTGGCGCCTACCGGGCCGACCCGTCCGGCAAGCCCAAGGGCGCCGTGGTCGTGATGCAGGAGATTTTCGGGGTCAACAATCACATCCGGTCGGTCTGCGACGGCTATGCCCAGGAGGGCTTCGTCACCATAGCGCCGGCGGTGTTCGACCGGGTCGAGAAGAATGTCGAGCTCGGCTATGACGAAGACGGGTTCGGCAAGGGCCGCGCCATTGTCGGCGAGCTCGGCTTCGACGGGCCGATCAAGGACGTCGCCGCCGCCCGCGTGGCCGTCGCCGGCGCCGGCACCGTGTTCGGGGTCGGCTATTGCTGGGGCGGCACCCTGGCGTGGCTGGCCGCGACCCGTCTCGGCATCCCGAGCGCCGGCTACTACGGCGGCCGCACGGCGGCGATGAAGGACGAAGTGCCGAAGGCGCCGGTCATGCTCCATTTCGGCGAGCACGACCATGCCATCCCGATGAGCGACGTCGAGGCGATCGGCACGCTGCATCCCTATGTGCCGATCCACGTCTACGACGCGGGCCACGGCTTCAACTGCGACGAGCGCGATTCGTGGGACGAGACGGCGGCCAAGCTGGCGCTCAAGCGCACGCTGGCCTTCTTCGACGCCCTGATCTGACGCCCATGGACTTTGAGAAAATGAAGGAGCGGCGCCGCGGGATGAGCGGCGCCGACTTCGCCACATACTGTCTGGAGAACGACGAGGCGATCCCGGAATCGTCGCGAACGCTCGGCTGCAGGCCGCTGGCCTTCGAACCCGAGCGGGCCTTCGGGCGGATGGAATTCAACCCTGGGCCAAACACCGTGAACCCGATCGGCGGGGTCCAAGGCGGCTTCATCGCCGCGATGCTCGACGACACGATGGCCTTCGGCGCCCTGACCGGGATCGGCGGCGGCTATGTCCTGCCGACCCTGGAGCTGAAGGTGAACTATCTTCGGCCCGTGCGGCCCGGCCGGGTGATCGTCGAGGGCTGGCTGGTCCACCGCGGCAAGTCGGTGGCCTTCCTGGAAGGCCGCGTGCTCAACGACGACGGCGAGGAATGCGCCCGCGCGACGGCCACGGCCCTGATCCGGGAATTCCGGTAAAGCGTATCGAAAGAGATCAGCGCAACGCGGCGGCGATGTTGCCGCCGTCGACGGTGATCACGGCGCCCGTCGTCTTCTCTGCCTTGGCCAGCGACACGAAGGCATTGGCCACGTCGGCGGCGGTCACTTCGCGGCCGAGCAGGTTGCCGGACATATAATCCCGCGCACTCAGGCCCCGCGCCTTCGATCGGGTGGCGACCATCTCGTCGGTCAGCAGGCCCGAGCGGATGCGGTCCGCGTTGACGGCGTTCGACCGGATCCCGTCCGCCCCGTGGTCGAGCGCGTACTGGCGCATGAGGAACAGGGTCGCCGCCTTGGGCAGGCCATAGGGGCCGAAGTCGGGCCCCGGATTGACCGCCTGTTTCGAGGTGTTGAACAAGAGCGCCCCGCCCGTCCCCTGGGCCCGCATGATCCGGACCGCGTTCTGGGCCACGGTCTGGTGGGCGAAGAAATTGAGCTCGAAACTCTCGCGCAGGACCGCCTCGTCGACGTCGCCGATCCGGCCCTGCCAGGCGGCGCCGGCGTTGGAGACAACAATGTCGACCCCGCCATACCGCCGGCACACCGCGTCGAAGGCGGCGCGCACCGCCGCCGGGTCGGTGACGTCGCAGCCCCGGGCGAAGCCCTTGACCGAGTTGGCGACCGCTTCGGCCGCGTCCGGGTCGCGGTCGAGCACGACGACCTCGGCCCCTTCGGCGGCCAG
>CAMYMQ010000279.1 GCA_947259335.1 uncultured Alphaproteobacteria bacterium
GCTCCCGCTCGGTCGCGCCGCGCGGTTCGGCCGCCGCTCGCGCGGCGGACAACGACTGCGCCGCCTTGGCGTTGAGCACCGGGCTGGCGAACAGCAGCATGAAATAGCCGCGCAGCACGTGCGCCATCGGCATGTCCGGATCGGCGGCGAAGGTCGCCTTCAGACGGTCGCCGACATCGCGGGAAAAGGCGAGGTAGCCCCGCAGCGTGTCATCGAACCGGTCGACGGCATCCTGGCTCGCGGCCGTCGTCTCCAAACCCCGGCAATCCTTCGGCATTTCAATTCCCCTTTGGTCCGCGGGAACAGGATAGCCCCGGGACCGGCGCGGCTCTAGAGTCGCGTCGACGCAGATTGGGTGGATCGGCACATGGATTTCCGGCTGACGAAAGCACAGGAGGCGCTGCGGGCGCGGGCGCGGGACCTGGCCCGGGGTACGATCGCCGCGCGGGCGCCCGAGGTGGACCGCAGCGAGCAATACCCCTGGGACATCGTCGAGGCGCTGCGCGAGGCCGGCTTCTTCGGCATGACCATCCCGCCCGGGCATGGCGGGCAGGGCCGGTCCTATCTGGACGTCACCCTGGCGATCGAGGAGTTCGCCAAGGTCTGCGGCGCGAGCGCGCGCATCGTGGTCGAGGCCAACATGGGCGCGATCGGCGCGATCATGGCCTATGGCTCTGAGGAGCAAAAAAAGCTCGCCGCCGGCCTCGTCCTGTCCGGCGACAAGCCGGCCATCTGCATTACCGAGCCGGGGGCGGGCAGCGCGGCGACCGAGATGACCACCCGCGCCGACAAGGTCGGCAACCGCTGGGTCGTCAACGGCAAGAAGCACTGGATCACGGGCGGCGGGGTGTCGCGGCTCCACCTGGTTTTCGCCCGGGTGTTCGAGGACGGCGAGGAGCAGGGCATCGGCGGATTCATTGCGGTCCGCGACGAGACGCCGGGCCTGCGCATCGGTGCGCGCATTCCGGCCATGGGCCTGCGCGGCATCCCGGAGACCGAGATCCTGTTCGAGGACATGGAGATCGCGCCGGCGATGATGGTGATGCCGCCGCGCGGGCTCAAGCGCGGCTTCGCCGACCTGATGAACGCCTACAACGGTCAGCGGGTCGGCGCCGGAACCGTGGCCCTGGGTTTGGCGCAAGGCGCGTTCGAGCTGGCGCTCGGCTACAGCCAGGAGCGCGAGCAGTTCGGCCGGCCGATAGCCGAGTTCCAGGGGCTCCACTGGATGCTCGCCGACATGAGCATCCAGATCGACGCGGCGCGCCTGATGCTCCATCGCGCGGCGGCGAGCGCCGAGACGACCGGCACTGGGTTCCCCGATCCGACCGCCGCGGCCCAGGCCAAGATCATCGCCTCGGAAATGGCGATCAAGGCGACCAACGACGCGCTCCAGGTCTGGGGCGCCGCCGGCTATAGCCGCGATAACCCGATGGAACGGTATGTCCGCGACGCGCGCATGTTCGCGATCGCCGGGGGGACGGCGCAAATCCTGCGCACCCTGGTCGCCTCGCGCCTGTTGGGGCGGAAGTTGCCCCAGACGCGGGACGGCTATGCGAAGACCGGCGGGGATTAGCGCCTGCCAGTTGGGCGGTCGGACCCTTGCCGAGACGTGTCCGCTATCTGGCAATGGTTCCCGAGAATGCTGCTTGGTGCTGCAAGCGTCTGGGCCCCGGATCGGCCTCCGGCCGTCCGGGGAGGCAAGAGTTGCTTTCGAATTCCGACGTGCGTCCCCGGCCGGAGCGCAGCGGAGAGCGGGGGTCCATATGCGACCCGGTTTTCTATAGATCGGCTCATTCCGGGGTGACCGGCCTCTCCATATATACGTAATATATACGTTAAATTATTTAATTCACATAGAATATTGACATTATATCTCGCGCCGATAGATTTGGTCCTGTTGGCCTGATCCACCCCCAACGGATCCGCGGCGATTTGAGCGGGCAGCTTGCAACCGCGTTACCAACTGCTAAAGCGCCACGAGGAGCGACCTCGTGGGCCCGGTGACGGCAACACGGGAGACGAGAGGATGACTCGTATTGCGCTCAATGCCCCCATCACCGACAGCGACATTCGCATACCCGCCGTGCAGGCGCCCCGCGCCTATACGGCCAAGGACGCGGCCGTCCTCAATTGGCGTTTCGGCAACCTGACGGCCGAACGGCTTCTGTGGGTGGCGGCCCGGCACCTGTTCCCCGGCCGGCTTGCGGTCGTCACCTCCTTCGGGGCGGATTCCGCGGTCGTGCTCGACATGGTCTCGCGGATCGACCGCGACCTGCCGGTCATCTTCCTGGAGACGGGCAAGCACTTCCCCGAGACGCTGGCCTACCGCGACACGCTGGTCGCGAAGCTCGGGCTCACCGACGTGCGGTCGGTCGCGCCTCTGGCCGAGGACCTGTCCGAGGAAGACGGGGTGGGCGACCTGTGGCAGCGCGACCCGGACCGCTGCTGCGAGCTGCGCAAGGTGCTGCCGCTCGAGCGGGCGTTGCGCGGCTTCGACGCCTGGGTCACCGGCCGCAAGCAGTTCCAGGCCGCCACCCGGTCGGGCCTGGAGGCGATCGAGGCCGGCGACGGGCGGATCAAGATCAACCCGCTCCACGACTGGGACTATGGCGATATCCGCCGGTCCTTCGAGGCGCGCGGGCTGCCCGATCACCCGCTGGTCGACTACGGCTATCTCTCGATCGGTTGCCAGTCGTGCACCCGGCCGGTCAAGCCGGGCGAGGACGCTCGCGCCGGCCGCTGGGCCCATGCGGCCAAGACCGAGTGCGGCATCCACCGCGACGGGTAGGAAAAGGCGCGCGGACCCTGGCCGTGCCTTAGCCGGGTCCTAGCAGCGCCTTAGCCGCACTGGGCCTTGTGGCGCAGCCAGTGGTCGGCGATCACGCAGGCGAGCATCGCCTCGGCGACGGGCACGGCCCGGATGCCGACGCAGGGATCGTGCCGGCCCTTGGTCACGACGGTCGTTTCCTTGCCGTCGACGGTGACCGTGCGCTGCGGGGTCAGCAGCGACGAGGTCGGCTTGACCGCGAAGCGGGCGACGATGTCCTGGCCGGTGGTAATACCGCCCAGGCTGCCGCCGGCCCGGTTGGTGTCGAAGACGACCTCGCCGTCGACGATGCGCATGGCGTCATGGGCATCCTCGCCGGAGACGGTCGCGC
Organism: uncultured Alphaproteobacteria bacterium; assembly: GCA_947259335.1. Taxonomy (GTDB): domain Bacteria; phylum Pseudomonadota; class Alphaproteobacteria; order Bin65; family Bin65; genus CAMYMQ01. Next base: position 3,159 of record CAMYMQ010000279.1, read on the forward strand.
CGGCGAAGCCGTCGCCGATCTCGACCGCCTTGACGGCGTTGATCGACATCAGCGCCTTGGCGATATCCGCATCGATCTTGTCGTAGACCGGCTCGCCCAGGCCCGCCGGCACGCCGCACGCGCGCACCTCGATCACCGCGCCGGCCGACGAGCCCTCCTTGCGGACGGCGTCGAGGAACCGCTCCCAGAGCGGAACCGCCTTGGCGTCGGGGCACCAGAAGGGGTTGTCCTCGACGATCGCCCAGTCCCAGTTGGCCGGGTCGATGCGCAGCGGGCCGAGCTTGATCATCGCGGCGCGGATGGTCAGCGCGTCGCCGAAATCGCGGGCCAGCACCGCCCGGGCGACGCCGCC
>CAMYMQ010000280.1 GCA_947259335.1 uncultured Alphaproteobacteria bacterium
CCCACGGCCGCTGGCGGACCACGACCTTCCTCGCCGCGCTGCGCCCGGACCGGATCGACGCGCCCTGGCTGCTCGACGGCCCGATCAACGGCGAGCGCTTCCGGGTCTATGTCGAGCAGGTCCTCGTGCCGGCGCTCAAGCCCGGCGACATCGTGGTCATGGACAACCTCGGCTCGCACAAGGGCAAGGCGGTCCGCCGGGCAATCCGCAACGCCGGCGCCAAGCTCTTCTTCCTGCCCAAATACTCGCCCGACCTGAACCCGATCGAGAAGGCCTTCGCCAAGCTCAAGCACTGGCTACGCAAAGCCGCCGACCGCACCATCGACGCTCTGTGTGATGCCATCGCAGACATCCTTGACGCCTTCTCGCCCGAAGAATGCGCCAACTACTTCAAGGAAGCAGGATACGGACTAGACTAATCGCATCACGCGCTAGGCGTGCCGCGTGAGTTCTAGTTTGGTCCGTCGTGCGCTACCCGCGTTCCTATTGGCCATTGTTGAAATCGCTTCCATTGATCGGCATGCCAGCCGCACGAATTATATCCGCGAACTCCCAATCGCCGCCGTTCACGGGCTGGCCGAAAGGAAGCAGGCCGGATTCACGCGAGGGGGTCCACTGAGGATCGCAGCTAACGAAGGATAGCGAATCTCCAGCCAGCATGCCGGCGAATACTTCGGCGACGATCCTGCCCCCGACACTGCCGAGGCGAGTAGCCCCGGCATCCTCGGCTTCCTTCAGGATATAGACCCAAAGTTGATCCTCCATCGGATCCTGGAGCGTGATCGGCGTCTGGCCCATAGCTCGGGCGACGCTAGTCCCTGCCGGCAATTGCATCGAGATACCCCGGCGAATGTTGAGGAGCGCCAGCGGATTGGTAATGCCCGGGCCTGCCGGAATGTGGAAGACCGACCGGGCAAGCTTCGTGTCGACTTTCCGCGCCATTTGGGGGAACGGGTCGCTCGAAGATGGGAATTCGAGGAACCAGTCCCATTGAATACTGTGATTGGCGAGCAGCTTGCGCCCACCCCGGAGGTCATTCTGGCCCGCACCGGTGGTATCGAAGATTGGCTTCTCCACACCGAAGCCGATTGAGATGTTGATCTGATAGCCGGGCCTGACCAGTGAATGACCGAACCGATAAGCGGCGACCGAGAATTCGACCGGCATGAACGGCATGTGCTTCCAGTCGTAAAACCGCATCTTCGGGACCAGCAAGCCGTTCTCCTCCACCAACACGTCCGCATGCACCTCCGGCGGCACGATCCGACGAACGAAGTCATTCCACACGACATACTGATAAAACCAGCGGATGATGCGGCGTGCTTCCTCAAACTGTTCCTGTGTCGCGAATGTCTGGTTAGCTTGGCTCGCGATATTCTCCAAAACCTTGTTGTGCAGTTTCAGGAAAGCGAGTTGGATTTGCGAAACGATGATGTTTTCGTCGTTGCGCATGTCGCCGATTAGAGCGACGTCCTGCGCGTTTCTTGGGAGATCGTCCTCGTTTGCGTTCTCCCCGTTTCCAATCAGCAAGAAGCCCGAGAAGCCGTCCGGCGCCTTCAGGGGCTCGGACTGGTCATACAGGAATGGCGAATCAGACGGCCCTGAGCCGTAGATCGAGTCGAGATCCAGTCTCGGCGTGCGAAAGTTCCTGAGGAGATTAGGGTCATTCAACCGTTGCAGGCTCGACGTCGGATCGAAGGTCGTGTCGTGATCGACGAATTGACCAAAATAGGTATAGCCGGCCGGCAACTCGGAATTGTCGAGTCCTGCTCCAGCTCCTGCCGGTTCGAACATTTGGTTACTCGCGAAACTCTCGACAACTTCGTCGGCTGGTGGCTGCCAGGGCGGAAGCTTACCAAAGATGCGTCCGAACCGGCCCTGATAGAGCGTCGAACGAGGAATATAGCCGCCTCCAAGGCCGTGAGCGCGAGCGTGCTGCATGTCACCACCCCATGCAAAATTTCTACGACTACTCCGAATAATGACATAAATATGATAATTTTTCAATTATGAGGTGTATATCGGGCGGTGGCATCCCCAACGTTTCCTCGAAGACGGTGGGCCGCGCCGTGATATCCTCTCCCCGCGGTGCCCGGCGCCGCCAAGACATAACGCAACACCGTGTTGAGGGGAGGCACCCGATGATCCGCATGATTTCTCTGGCGACGGTCCTGCTGCTCGCAGCAGCCGCGCCGGCCGCCGCCGACGCCTGCGGCGACGCCTACGGCAAGAAGGACTGGGCGGCCGCGCTGGCCGCCTGTACCGCCGCCGCCGACAAGGGCAACGCCAAGGCCGGGTACCGGCTCGGCCAGATGTACCGCAAGGGCAGCGGCGTGAAGAAGGACGCCGGCATGGCCGCCGGCTGGTACCGCAAGGCCGCGGAGCTCGGCGTCCGGCAGGCGCAGATGAAGCTGGGCGACCTCTATCTTCGCGGCAAGGGCGTCGCGAAGGATCCGGTCCAGGCGCATATGTGGGTGAGCGTGGCGACCGCGAAGAAGCGCAGCGACGCGGTCGCGGCCTGGCTCGCCAAGCTGGAAAAGGACATGACGGCGGCCGACGTCGCCAAGGCGAAGGCGATGGCGGCGGACAAGATCAAGGAAATCGCCGCCCAGAAGAAATAGCGGGGCGGCGCCCGGCGGGTCCTGGCGTCTAGAGCTCGTTGAGCGGCAGGCGGATCATCAGGAAGCCGCCCAGGTTCCAGCTGTCGTCGAAGCGGACCCGGGCCTGGTCGAGCTTGATGGTGCCGTTCGCCGCCGGCCGGGTCAGCGAATAGGGATTGCCGATCCCCGGCACGGCGCTCTCCCAGGTGAAGAAGGACCCGACCTGGACGACGAAGGGCTGGACGTCCCAGGTAAGGCCGAGCGAGACCGAGCCGCGGACGCTCCAGGCGGAGGCGCTGTCGGAGGCCGACGTCGCGTGGCTGTTGTTGGTGAAGGTGCCCGGCTCGGTGTCACAGATCGTGCCGCCGGCGTTGCCGTCGTAGCAATCCCGGCCCTTGAGCCGGGTGTGCAGCCAGTGGAGCCCTGCGCGCGCCGTGGCGAACAGGCGGATGCCCGCCAGCGGCCGGGTCGCGACCGTCAGGCCCGTGTCGAAGCCCAACCGCAGGGTCGAATTGGTCTCGTCGTACATCAGCGGCCTCGAGACCCCGAGGCCCGGGACCCGGTTGAACGCATCGTACCGGTAGCGTTCGCGCTGCCATCCGCCGACGAGGGCGAAGGTCGGCGTGAGCGTCGTGCGAGCCGAAACGTCGAAGTCGCTGGACAGGCCGAGGATCAGTTCGGCCCGCCGATGGCGGGTCCGCAGCACCTCTTCCAGTTTGCCCGGGACATAGCTGTCATACTGGTGGGTGCGGCCGTCGATCGCCGAGATATTTACCGCGTCGTCGAAGGTCGTCGCGTTGGCCGCGCTGTCCTTGGTCCGGCCGCTCCAGTAGATGCCGGACAGCGAGACCCTCAGGCGCCGGCCGGCCCAGGCCGGCGCCCAGGCGCCCGGTAGCGCGCGGCCAACGGTCAGGCCGGGTCCGGCGAACGGAACCAGGGGATCGAACAAGGTCCTTTCCGGCGGCCCGTAGATGGTGGCCTCGTTGTCGGCGAGTTCTCCCGGGAAGCGCACGATCGGTGCGTTCCAGGTCGGCAGCTGGAACAGGCCGACCACGCCGCCGGTGCCAACGTACCAGCCGTCGTTGCCGAGCGGTCGGGCCGTCTGGCTACCGAACCAGAACGCATCCGCCTGCGCGGTCCCGACCGACGCCAGCATCCCCAATGCTGCGCCGATTGTTCGGACGCCACACCTCACCCCTGCTACTCCCCGGTATTATTTTTTTATTTTTTACTACGGAAAATTAGGGGAGGCGAATTTTTTATTTATAATTAGTTAATTTTATTGGTTAATTTTTCATTGTTTACTTTTTATAGTTAATCGCGCGACTCGATTTCTTCACGCCCGCCAGCCCGGGCAGTCCCGGTCCAGCAGCCTTTTCTCGGCGGCGAACAGGTCGTCGGCCATCGCCTGCTCCTCGCCCGCGATCTGCCGGACCGTGCGGCTGGCGACCTCGTGGTCGATCAGGCGCAAGGGGCGGGCAGTCGACATCGCCATCACCTGGTGCATGCACGCACGCTCCAGGTAGTAGAGCCTCAACCAGGCCTGGGCGACACTCGCGCCGGTGACGATCACGCCATGGTTGGCCAGGAACAGGATCGCGCGGCCGCCCAGCGCGGCGGCCATCCGGTCGCCCTCGCTCTCGTCCAGCGCGAGCCCGGCATATTCGAGGTCGTAGGCGATCTGTCCGTGGAACATGAGCGAGGTCTGGCTGAGCGGGAGCAACTGGGGCTCGTGCAGCATGGTCAGCGCGGTCGCCCACGGCATGTGGGTGTGGAGCACGCACCGCGCGCCGGGCACCTTCTTGTGGATGCGCCAGTGGATATAGAAGGCGGTCGGCTCCGGAGGGCCGTCGCCCTCGACCACGTCGCCGGCGTCGTCGAGCAGGACGAGGCTGGACGCCGTGATCTCCGACCAGTGGCGGCGGTTCGGGTTGACCAGGAAGCGGTCGGCGCCGCCCCCGTCCGAGCCCACGGCGACGCTGAAATGGTTGCACACGCCCTCGCCGAAGCCGTTTCTGTCGGCGGCGCGCAGTGCGGCGGCAAGGTCTTCGCGACTCGCTATCAACTCATTCATGCGGCGGCTCCCGAATTCGTGCACCCCCGCCCGTGCGTTTCAGCGGGGTGCGCAGGCTTCTTCACGGCGGCCCTTCACAGCGGATCACGAATTCGATCCCCGGCCCTGACGCCTTCGTGATTCGTGTTGAGTTCCGGGCCCTCCCCTCAATCAATACGGTCTTCGTCGTTGAAGACCAATGCCCATCGAAGGAGGCTTCGCATGTCGAAACGGGTATCCGCACTCTCGGTCGCCGCAGCGGCCGCGGCGGCGTTTTCGCTGACCACAATCGCCGCGACCACGCCGGCCGTTGCCGCCAAGGTCAAATGCTACGGCGTCGCCAAGGCCGGCGAGAACGACTGCGGAAACGCCGCCGGCACGCATTCCTGCGCGGGCCAGTCGACGGTCAGCTACAGCGGCGGCGAATGGAAATCCGCCGCCTCCAAGGAAGCCTGCCTGAAGCTCGGCGGGAAACTGAAAGCCTTCAAGGGCATCAACAAGGACGCCAAGGGCTGATCGCCGATCGGTCCCCATTCGCGTCGACCTTCGCCTAACCCAACCCAAGGAGTCCCACTATGAAAGTGAACACTCTCTCCCTCGCCGCCGCCGTCGCCGGTGCCGTTTCGCTGGCCGCCGTCGCCGCCACCACGCCGGCCGTCTCGGCCGGCAAGGTCAAGTGCTGGGGCGTCGCCAAGGCCGGTCAGAACGACTGCGGCAACGCCGCCAAGACCCATTCCTGCGCCGGCCAGTCCAAGGTCGACTACAGCGGCGACGACTGGAAGAACGTCGCCTCCAAGGAGGAGTGCACCAGGCTGGGCGGCAAGCTCACGACCTTCAAGGGCAAGGGCAAGATGGGCATGATGGACAAGAAGAGCTAAGGCTCGATCCGTCTCCGTCTGACCGGGACACCGCATGACCGCGGCACATACCCGGGTGGATTGCCTGGGCCCGATCCCCGCAACCGCGGGGGTCGGGCTTCGGCATCCGCACATCGACGCCTTCCAGGAGCGGCGCCAGCCGGTCGGCTGGGTCGAGGTGCATTCCGAGAACTACCTGGTCCCCGGCGGCCCGCGAATGCGGGTGCTGGAGAAGATCCGCGCCGACCTCCCGGTGAGTTGCCACGGGGTCGGCCTGTCGCTGGGCTCCGCCGAGGGCCTCGACGAGGACCACCTGCGCCGCCTGCGGTCCCTGTTCGACCGGATCGAGCCGGGCCTCGTCTCCGAACACGTGTCGTGGAGCGTGGCCGGCGGCAGCTATCTCAACGACCTCCTGCCCCTGCCCTATACGCAAGAGGCGCTCGACATCCTGTGCCGGAACATCGACCGGGCGCAGGAGGCCTTCGGGCGTCGCATCCTGATCGAGAACCCGTCCTCCTATCTCGCCTTCGCGCCCGCCGAGATGACCGAATGGGCCTTCATCGCCGAGGCGGTCTCCCGCACCGGCTGCGGCCTGCTGCTCGACGTCAACAACATCCATGTCAGCGCCCACAACCACGGCTTCGACGCCGCCGAGTATCTGGCCGGTGTGCCCGGCGAGGCGGTCGGCGAGATCCACATCGCCGGCCATGCCGAGTGCGAGAACCCCGAGAACAGCGGGGCCGGCCCCGTGCTGATCGACGACCACGGCCATCCGGTGATCGAGCCCGTCTGGGCCCTGCTGGACGCGGCGCTGCGGACGATCGGCCCGTGCCCGGTGCTGGTCGAGCGCGACATGAACATCCCGCCGCTCGAAGACCTGCTCGCGGAAGCCGCCAGCGCGCAGCGCGCGCTCGACGCCTGTGCCACCGACCGGACGCTCGACCGCCATGTTGCGTGATCTGCAAGCGGAGTTCCGCGCCGGTCTGCTGACCAGCGAGGAGACGGCCCCCGGCCGGCTCGGCGGCGCCGGGGTCATCGGCCCCGAGCGCTTCTGGATCTACCGCAACAACTATGTCGCCTCGCTCAAGAGCGCGCTCGAAGCGACCTATCCCGCGATCGCCCGGCTGATCGGCGCGGAGAATTTTTCCTTCCTCGCCCATGCCTACAGCCGCCGCTTCCCCCCGGCCGAGCCGAGCCTGCACGCCTATGGCGGCGGCTTCGCCGATCACGTCGCGGGCATCGAGGCCGCGGTCGGGGACCTGCCTTTCCTGCCCGATCTCGCCCGCCTCGAATGGGCCGTCAACGAGGCCTATTTCGCCGCCGACGCCGAGCCGCTGATCGCGGAGCAACTGGCCGCGCTGGCGCCCGGCGACTACGCCCGGCTGCGGCTGGCCCTTCACCCCACCGCGCGGCTGGTCGCCTCGGTGTACCCCGTCTGGCACCTGTGGGACGCCGAGGACCTGGCGAACGATTTCCCCGCCGAGGGCGATTGCATGCTGGTGCTGCGGCCCGGGGACAAGGTCGACGTGATCCTGCTGTCACCCGGCGACCATGCCTTTCTGTCCGCGCTTGCTGACGGTTCGCTTCTGGGGGAAGCCGTCGAGGCGGCGGTCGCCGCCGAGCCCGGCTTCGACCTCACCGCGAGCCTCGCCGCCCATCTCGAACGCGGCACCTTCGCCGGCTTTGATCTCGACTGACAGCTTTTGGCCCAGCCACCCGACTTCTCCATCACTGAAGGGCGTACCCGATGACCATGACGCGCACCTCCGATCCCTCCCCAGGCGTCACCCGCGGCGGCATCGACGGGCCGATCCAGAGGCTGTACCGGCTGTTCGGCCTGACCCCCTACTGGCTGCTCGCGCTCGGCGCCCGGGTCGCGGTCGCCCTCTACTTCCACCGGTCGGCGCTGACCCGGGTGGAGACCAAGCTCGACCTCGGCGTGATCAGCATCCCGCTGCCCTGGACCATCAAGGCAAACCAGACCAGCTTCCTGTTCCCGTCGGAATATTTCGCCGACGCGCTGCCCATGTGGCTGTCGACCGTCCTCGCCCATATGACCGTCTGGGCCGAGAGCTTCCTGCCGATCCTGCTGATCCTCGGCTTCGCCTCGCGGCTGTCGGCGTTGGCGCTCGGCGTCATGGTGCTGGGCATCGGGCTGGTCATCTACCCCGATTTCTTCTCGAAGGAAGCGCTGCACTTCGCCGTGCTCGCCTTCCTGATCGTCAAATGCGGCCCGGGGCTGGTGTCGGTCGACGCCGGCATCCGCCGGGCGCGGTGGGGGAAGACTGAGACCTAGGGGGCAGCCGCGCCTTGCCGGACTAGAATTAATTCCCACATCCGAAGACCGCCTCCAACCGGTCGCGCCGGAGCGCGTCGGCGCCGGCCCCGCTGGCCGTTGGTCTCGGCTTCGAGCCACGGCGGATGACAGATGATGACAAAGGCTGACACAGGATGACGATTGCGGACATGGATCCCGGATCGGCCCAAGGGCCGTCCGGGAACGCATACTGACATGACGCGAACGCGAGCGTGCGTCCCCAGACGGCGGCACGCCGATCCGGGGTCCAGGCAATGCCGGCCGGATGAGGGATGACGACACATGCTGACAATCGCCGCGCCGACAAACCCTCTCCCTGGGGGAGAGGGTTGCGCAGGGTTGGCGAGGCGGAGCCGAGGCTTACCCGGAGCTGGGTGAGGGGTCACCGTTCGGCGCCGGGCAGTGGGGCTCGGGGCGCCGTGTCATCAGATACCGGGCCGCACGCCCCGTCCGACGACGAGAGCGGCCAGTCGCCGGGCGGCGTGGCTCGGGGCGTGCCGTTTCCGTTAAGCCGCGCTCGCCCG
>CAMYMQ010000281.1 GCA_947259335.1 uncultured Alphaproteobacteria bacterium
ACCCAGCAGGCCGGCTACTTCTACCGCTACCGCTGCTACTACGTCCGCTACGGCTACCGGGTCTATCGCCGCTGCTTCGTCCGCTACTACTACAACTAGGACCCTGAAACCGCGCGCCCCGAGCCCGACCGTTGAGGACTTGGCCTCTCTCGTGGTCGGACGGGGCGCGCGGCCCGGTGCCAAAAGCCAGGCAAGGTTGTCACCCCGGCCTTAGTGCCGGGGTGCAGGCGATGGCGGGTGAGGCGGTCGCGAGGTCGGGGGATTGCCGGGCCGACGCTCGTGCCGGGATTGGTGGGAGCGTCGTGTGAGCCACCCGGCCGCACGCCCCGTCCGACGACGGGAGCGCCTATCCGTCCGACAGCCGGGCCCAGGGCGTCCGGTTTCCAAAAGCGTGCGGTTTTCCGAAGCGTGCGCTTTCAGATCTGGCCGCGGAAGGCGTTGGTGATCGGATACCGGCGGTCCTTGCCGAAGGCCCGACGGGTCAGCTTGACCCCCGGCGGCGCCTGCCGGCGCTTGTATTCGGCGGTATCGAGCATGCGCCAGACCCGCTGCACGGTGGCCAGGTCGTGGCCCCGGGCGACGATCTCTTCGGTGCCCAGGTCGTGCTCGATCAGGCATTGCAGGATGTCGTCGAGTTCGTCGTAGGGCGGCAGCGTGTCCTGGTCGGTCTGGTCGGGCTTGAGCTCCGCCGACGGCGGCTTGGTGATGATCCGCTCGGGAATGACCCGGCCCGCCGGCCCCAGCCCGCCCGCAGGCACTGCCTGGTTGCGCCAGTTGGACAGGCGGAAGACGTCGGTCTTGTAGACGTCCTTGAGCACCGAGTAGCCGCCCGCCATGTCGCCGTAGAGGGTCGCGTATCCGACCGACATTTCCGACTTGTTGCCCGTCGACAGCAGCATGTGGCCGAACTTGTTGGACAGCGCCATCAGCGTGACGCCCCGGGCGCGGGCCTGGATGTTCTCCTCGGTGGTATCGGGCGCGCGGCCCTCGAACAGGGGCGACAGCATCGCCCCGAACGCCTCCATCGCCGGCTCGATCGACACGGTGTCGAGACGGGTGCCCAGCGCCCGGGCGCAGGCCGCCGCATCCTCGAGGCTTTCCCGCGAGGTATAGGGAGACGGCATCATCACCGACCAGACCTGCTCCGGCCCGAGCGCGTCGACCGCCACTGCCGCCGACAGGGCCGAATCGATGCCGCCCGAGAGGCCGAGCGCGATGCCGGGAAAGCCGTTCTTGCGCACATAGTCGCGCAGGCCCAGTACCATCGCCTGATACAGGCCCTCAAGGCCGTTGACCGGCGGGTCCTGGGGCCCCTCGGCGCAGCGCCAACCTTCGGCGTCGCGGGTCCAGCGGGTGGCGTAGACGGCTTCGCGCCAGCTCGGCCCGAGAAAGGCGGGCGATCCGTCGGCGCCGAGCCCGAAGGACGCACCGTCGAAGACCAACTCGTCCTGGCCGCCGATCTGGTTGACGTAGACCAGCGGCAGGCCGGTCTCGCGCACCCGGTCCTCGGCATGGGCGCGGCGGACGTCGCCCTTTGCGGAATCGTAGGGCGAGCCGTTCAGCACGACGAGCATCTCCGCGCCCGATTCGGCCAGGCATTCGGCGACATCGGGCACCCACATGTCTTCGCAGACCAGCACGCCCAAGCGCACGTCGCGGAAATTGACCGGCCCGGGCAGCGGCCCGGCGGCGAACACCCGCATCTCGTCGAACACGCCATAATTGGGCAATTCGTGCTTGTACCGGGTCGCCACGACCGCGCCGCCGTCGATCAGCAGCGCCGCGTTATAGACCTTGCCGCCCTCGCGCACCGGGGCGCCGATCAGCATGGCCGGCCCCCCGCCCCCGGTCTCCCGGCACAGGGCGGCGACCGCCGCCTCGGCCTTGTCCAGGAAGAAGGGTTTGAGGATCAGGTCTTCGGGCGGATAGCCGCAGACGACCAGTTCGCTGTAGACGACGAGGTCGGCGCCCAGCCGCTCGGCCTCGGCATAGGCGGCGCGGATGCGGGCAACGTTGCCGTCGATGCCGCCGACGACCGGGTTCAGTTGGGCGACGGCGATGGTCAGCATGTCGGTCATCGCGCGGTTATGCCAAAGGCGGGTCGCCGATACAAAGACTTCGACGCGCCGGGACTTGGACACGCCGCCCCCCGGTTCGCGCCGGGCCGTGCCGTCAAACAAAATGGCGCCATAATCGTCTGCTCTCTTCCGCGCGACAGTTTGGACTGCTCTGGCGACTATATGATTCGACGGCCGACCGTTCCCATCACCGCCCTGCTCTTCCTGATTGCCGCGCCCCAAGCGGCAACGGCGGCGGGACCATCGGTCGAGGTCGTCGAGTTCGGCCTGTTCGAGACGGGCCAGGTCCGCCGGATCGCCTTGCCGAAATCGGCGGCCGGCGAGATGAATCTGGTCGGCCATGTCCGGCTGATCCGGTCGGCGGCGGTCATCGCGGCCCAACCCGGACGCAGTTTCGGCTGGCGCTACCGCCTCCGCCACGTGCCGCCCGGGTCCAGCATCGTGCTCCGCACGATCCACCCGGCCCTGACCAATCCCAAGACCGGCCGGACGATGGCGTTCAGCGAGCGCCGGGTGCGGATTTCGCAGCCGGAAAACATTCGCTACACTGGGTATACTTTTGATAATGCTTGGGAAATGGCGGAAGGCATGTGGCGGTTCCAGGTTCTGTACCGGGGCCGGGTCATCGGCGAACGGTCGTTCAAGATCGTTGTGCCGCTGAACTAGGACCGGGCACCGGCCCGCGCCGCCGGCGCGTATAGGTTCATGGTGGCCGGCCCGGCAGCCGGCTCCCGCCGGGGGCACACCGACCGGCCCGCAGACAACGAGAAGAAGCGAATCGCCATGCGAGTGTTCATCTTCGCCTCCCCGCTCCTGCCCGCGGCCCTTCTGGTTGCGGGTATCTGCGCGGCCGCTCCGGCCCGGGCCGAGCCCACCATCGACATCACCGGCTACGGCCACTTCGAGACCGAACGGACCGGCAAGCGGGTCAAGCGGCCCAAGACGGCGTCGGGCGAGGTGACGCCGGTCCGGCGGCGGCGGCTGGTCAAGAAGACGACGACCATCTTCGGCCAGCTCGACCGGTCCTTCGGAATCGAGCTGGACCTCAAGGGCTTTCCGCCGGGACCGGTGCGGCTCACCATCCGAACGCTGCACCCGCCGCTGACCAACCCCAAGACCGGCCGCACCCTGTCGGCGAGCGAATACGACTGGGACGTCACCGGCCGCCGGAGCGTCTATTTCGGCTTCACCTTCGACTACCGGTGGGAACTGGCCGAGGGTAGCTGGGTCCAGCAGATATGGTACAAGGGCAAGCTGCTCGCGCAGAAGAAGTTCAAGGTTGTCGTTCCCCTGAACTAGGCACGGACCCGGCAGAGACCATGCGCAGACATCTTCTCGGAGCCCTGGCCGGCATCGTGGCCGCCCTCCTCCTGGCTCCATCGTCCGGCCTGCGGGCCGAAGCCAGGAACGGCATCGAGATCATCGATTTCGGCATCTATTCGCTGACCGTGACCCGTCGGGTCTCGGCGCCGGGCGACGTCAGCCTCGAACGAAACATCGTCGCCAACGTCAAGGTGCTGCGCAAGGACCGGGTCATCGCCGCCCAGCCGGGGCGCAGCTTCGGCTACCAGTTCCGCATCGTCGACCCGGCCCTGGCCGGCCGGCGGCTCACCCTGCGCACGACCTTTCCCGAGCTTACCAATCCGGAAACGGGCAAGAAGTCGACCAGCCAGGAACGCACCATCGTCGCCCGGCTCAATGCCCCGATGTACGACGGCTATCGCTTCGACTACCGCTGGGAGATGGCCGAGGGCATCTGGCGGTTCCAGATCCTCGCCGACGGCAAGCTGATCTCCGAGCAGCGCTTCAAGATCGTCGTGCCGCTGAATTGACGGACCGCGCAAGACGATGATCGCCCGCCTCCTCATGCTGCTCATGCTGGTCGCCGCTCCCCTCGCCGGCCCGCCCGCCGCCGCGCTGGCCGGCGACAAGGAAAGCACCGGCGTCGAGGTCTTCGAGTCCGGCATCTATCGCCTGCGCATCACCGGCTACACCAAGGCGCCCAAGGACATCGCCGGCGAGCGCTTCCTGGCCGACAATGTCGAGCTGTTCCGCGACACCAGGCAGATCCTCGCCCAGCCGAAACTGACCTTTGGCTTCGGCTACCGGATCACCGATCCGGCCCTGGTCGGCAAACGCCTCACCCTCGAGCTCACCTTCCCGGAAATGACCAACCCGGCGACGGGCAAAAAGGCGACCTCGCTGACCGACAGCTTCATCGCCCTGCCCGGAATCCGCCGGGAGCTGTTCCGCTTCGACCATACCTGGGAAATGGCCGAGGGCATCTGGACCTATCGCCTGCTCGCCGACGGCAGGGTCCTCGCGACGGTCAGCTTCAAGGTCTTCGTCGGGCTCAACTAGGCGCCCCGCAGCACCCTGTCCAAAAGCCTCTTCCGCCCGGCCCGAAGCTGCCGCACACTGCGGGCGGCCGCGCGGGACCGGACGGCCGAGTGAGGGGATGCCAATGACACGGGATAGACGAGCGGGCCGGCCCGCGGCGGCGGGCCTGGCGATGGCCGCGCTTGTGGCCCTCGCCGCCTGCCAGGGACTGCCCAAGGTCCCCGACCAGCGGGCCGGCGCGACCCCGGCCGGACCGACCTACCGCTTTGCCGAGCTGTCCAGGGCCAAGGGCAACACCGACGGGCTGCTGGTTCTGATCGCCTTCTCGGGCGGCGGCGTGCGGGCGTCGGCCATGGCCTATGGCGTGCTCGAGGCGCTGCACGCCACCCGGATCGGCCGCGGCGCCCAGCGGCGGACGCTCCTGTCCGAGGTCGACGTGATCTCCGGCACCTCCGGCGGCAGTTTCACGGCGGCCTACTACGGGCTCCACCGCGCGCGCATGTTCGCGCGCGGACCCGACGGCCTGACACCGTTCGAGCGGCGCTACCTCAAGCGGCCGGTCACCAGCGACCTGAAGTCGACCGTGTTCAGCAACCTGATCCGCATCAACACCGGCGCGACGAACCGCAGCGACGTGGCCGCGGAGCTTTACGAGAATACCATCTTCGGCAAGCGCACCTACCGCGACCTGCTGCGCGCGGGCCGGCCGCTGATCGCGATCAATGCCAACGACACCACGAAGCTGAGCCAGTTCGTCTTCACCCAGGACCAGTTCGACCTGATCTGCGGCGACCTCACGTCCTACCCCGTCGCCCGGGCGGTCACGGCCTCGTCGGCGGTCCATGGCGTGTTCGCGCCGATCAAGCTGCGCAACTTCGCGCCGCGCAACAGAAACTGCCCGCCGGAGCCCGCCTGGGTCGCCGCGG
>CAMYMQ010000282.1 GCA_947259335.1 uncultured Alphaproteobacteria bacterium
GAGCGGCGCGGTGACCCCCTCGCCGCGCAGGGCGTCGAGCAGGTCGTAGGCGGTCATCGGCCGGACGGCGCCGGTCAGCACGGCATGCACCCGCTGCGCGTTCTTGGGCAGGCGCCGGGCGCCGCTGTTCGCTGCACTTGCGTCCATGATCTTCCCAATATAGCACTCCCCGAAGGAAGGGGCAGCGGCCAGACGCCGGTTCGGCGGCGCCGCCCGCCCCCACACCTAGGACATCGACGGATCAGGAGCGACAGGCATGGCGGAGGAAGTCGAGCTCGGAATCGCGCTGGAACTTGTGCAGGACGTCATTCGTCACGCCAAGGCCTTCGACGCCGCGATTCCGCTCAGCGCCGAGGACATCATCGAGTCCTTTTCCGAGGACGAGGCCCGGGAAGCCCTGGCCGAGTATTCGGAGGATCCGACCTATGTCGAACTCGAGGACTTCATCGATTCCCTCAACGAGGAAGAGCAGGTCAACCTGGTCGCGCTGGCCTGGATCGGCCGGGGCACCTTCGCTCCCGAAGACTGGGAAGATGCGTTGACCGAGGCCCGCGACGCCCACAACGACCACACCGCGAAGTATCTGCTCGGCATGCCGCTGCTGGGCACCTTCCTGGAGGACGGGCTCGACGCGCTGGGCATTTCGGACGAGGAAGACTAGCAGAAGTCGCCTCCAGGGCGGCTTCCCGGGCCGCCCCCCATGACCGCTGGAGCTCAGCCGGTGGTCACCGTATGGACATGGTCGCCGCCCGCCTCGGTCAGGAGGGCCGTCGCCCTTTCTGCTTCGGCCGCCGTCGGCGCGGCAACCCAGCAGACCAGGCCGCCGTCGGCCAGGGTGTCGCGGAACCGTTCCGTATAGGCCGCGTCGACGAAGCTCTCGAGGGTCGCCTCGACCGAGCTCTCGGTGGTGTCGCCCGCCGCCGACGCGGCGCCGACCGGCCCGCCGACGGCATAGGCGGCGCCCGCCGCGGCGACCATCACGACCGAGCCGACGAACTCGCCCAGGGCATGGATCGTGGCGTGCAGCCGTTCCTGCAGGTCGAGCCGTTCGCGCGGGGTCTCGGCATCGTCCTCGAGGATCTCGGGCATCGGCACGTCGCCGCCGAAATGGGCCCGCACGAGGTCGTGCGGCGCGAGAACGCTGACCGAATGGGCGTCGAACCCCGCCCGGACGAGGGCGCGCAGCGCGCCCTTGAACGCCTCGACCTCGCGGAAGACCGCGGTGACCTGTGTGCCGGAAACGGTCATTGTTCCTCCTTGCGGCCGGGATGGCCCGTTCAGGCCGGTTTGCGCGCGACGAGATCGATCAGCGCGGACATGCCGACATGGCCCTCACCCTCGTCGACCTCGGAATCGTGCGACCTCAGATGAACGATGTCCCAGTCGCCGAACGCCTCGCGCAGCAGCGCCTCGGTGTACATGTTCTCGCGCTGTTTCGGCCCGCCCGTGCCGTAGTCGACCTGCTCGGGCCGATAGCCCTGCAGGATCAGCGTTCCGCCCGGCTTCAGCGCCCGGCGGATGCCCGCGAAGATGCCGGCCCGCTGATCGGGGTCGGCGAACTGGAAGAAGATGCCGGCGACCAGATCGAATTCGGCCTCGGGCCAGTCCCAGGTGAAGATGTCGGCCTGGATGGTCTCGATCTCGACGCCCGCCTCGGCGGCGAGCGTGCGGGCCTTCTCCTGCCCGATCGGCGAGAAGTCCATCGAGACGACCGACAGGCCCTGCCGCGCCAGCCAGACCCCGTTGCGTCCCTCGCCATCGGCGATCGCCAGCGCCCGGCCCGAAGCGGGCAGCGCCTCCTTCTGCGAGGCCAGGAAAGCGGCAGGCTCCTTGCCGAACAGATAGCCCTCGGCGGTGGAGAATCTCTGGTTCCAGCGGTCGAGTTGCGGGTCGGACATGGCCATCACGATAGCAGGGGTTGGATCGGTCCGTCGTGGGTAGCAGGAATGCCCCGTCACGCCAAGATCGGTGCGACAGCGTGGCCGGTGTCGAGGCGGCACCCTGCCGCTTTATCGCGGTGCGCTTCGGCCCTATCGTGGCGGGGAGCCGCGATGGAGATCGCCGATGAGTATCATGGTCTTGCGGGCATGCCGGTGCGCCCTCGCCCTGTCGGTCCTCTGCGCGGCTCTGTTCGCAACGACTGGCGGCGAGGTCATGGCCCAGGACACCGTTACCCGATACGTCCGCTATCAGCATGCCGGCACCGTCGCCTTCGGCCGGCTTGCCGGCGAGACGATCCACGAGCTGAGCGGCGACCTGTTCACCGGGCCGGCGGATACGGGGCGAACGGTCGCGCTGTCGGCGGTCACCCTGCTACCGCCGACGGTGCCCTCGAAGGTGCTCGCGGTCGGGCTCAACTACCGCAGCCATGCCGGTGAGTCGGGCGCGCGCCAGCCCGGCCTGTTCGCCAAGCTGCCCAGTTCGCTGGTCGGCCACGGCGCGGCCATCGTCATTCCGAAGGACGCGAGCCGGGTCCACTACGAGGGCGAACTGGTCGTGGTGATCGGCAAGCGGGCGAAGAACGTCTCGGAGGACGACGCGCCCGCCTACATCTTCGGCGTCACCGCCGGCAACGACGTCAGCGAACGGGGCTGGCAGGGCTCGGACCTGCAATGGTTGCGCGCGAAAGCCTCCGACACCTTCGGACCGGTCGGGCCGGTCATCGCCGTCGGGCTCGACTACAACGATCTGAAGGTCGAGACCCGGGTCAACGGCAAGGTGGTCCAGTCGGAGAGCACCCGGATGCTGATCCATTCCGTCGCGAAGATCGTGTCCTTCGCCAGCCGCTATGTCACGCTCGAGCCCGGCGACCTGATCTTCACCGGCACGCCGGGCAGCACCTCGGCGATCAAGCCGGGCGATACCGTCGAGGTCGAGGTCCAGGGTGTCGGCGTGCTGCGCAACCCGGTGGTGGCCGGGAAGTAGCTCGAAAGCGCCGTTCAGTCCGGCTCGTTGCCGGGCGTCCACTTGATGTTGCAGCCGATCGACGGCTTCTGCTCCGCCGGCGCCGGCCGGCCGGCCAGGACGGCATCGGCCGCCGCACGCAACTCGGCGCCCGTGGGGGCAACCCCGTTGTTCGGCCGGGCGCCGTCGAACTGGCCGCGATAGGCGAGCGAGCGGCCGGCATCGAACAGGAAGAAGTCGGGCGTGCAGACCGCGCCATAGGCCCTGGCCACCGACTGGTCTTCGTCGAACAGATAGGGGAAGGGATAGCCGAACGCGCGCGCGTCCTCCGCCATCTTCTCCGGTGCATCGGCGGGATAGGCGGAGATATCGTTCGAGCTGACCGCGACCATGGCGAGCCCCTTGCCCAGATATTCCCGGCCGAACGCGGCCAGCGCCGGCTTGATCAGCTTCACATAAGGGCAGTGGTTGCAAATGAAGGCGACGACCAGTGCCCTTGCGTCCGCGAAGTCGCCCAGCGCGTAGCGCGCGCCGCTGGGGTCGGGCAGAGCAAAATCAGGCGCGGGCGTGCCCAGGTCGAGCATCTTCGAGGCGGCGGCGACCATTTCGGCGTCTCCTGTCTGCGAGGCGGGTACACCGCACAGTGCGTGCGGCCGTCGCCCGGATCAAGCCTGCGCCGGCATCGCGGACGCGATTGCGCCGCCTCCCCGCTCGGGGTGTAATGCCGGCACCGAGACCGGAGCCGAACCGACACGCCCGATGGATACACCGACACCCAAGCGCACGCCCAGGACCGCGCCGCTGATGCACCACCGGCGGGCGCCGCCGGGTGCCGCGCCGGGCACGCTGATCGGCGACCCGACGGCTGCCGAGTCCGCAATCCGCCTGATCCAGTATCGCGAGACGGAGATCGTCGAGGAAATGCTGGATTCGCTCGACGGGCTGCGCGAGCGACTGGAACGCTGGCCGACCACCTGGCTGGACGTGGAGGGCGTCGGCGACGTCGCCCTGATCCAGGAGATCGGGGAGATCTTCGGCCTCCATCGCCTGGCCATGGAGGATTCGGCCAACGTGCACCAACGGCCGAAGTTCGAGGATTACGAGGACCACGTCTTCGTCGTGACGCGCATGATCCGGGCCGACCGGGCGCCCGAGACCGAACAGGTCTCGATGTTCATCGGCGAGAATTTCCTAGTCACGATCCAGGAGGCCCCGGGCGACTGTTTCGAGCCCATCCGCGAGCGGCTGCGGCGGGGCAAGGGGCCGATCCGCCGGCGCGGCCCCGACTATCTCGCCTACGCCCTGATCGACGCCGTGATCGACAACTATTTCCCGGTGCTGGAAACCTATGGCGAGGAGGTCGAGACGCTGGAGAGCGGCGTCATCAGCGAGCCGCACCGCGATCATGTGGTCGAAATCCACCAGCTCAAGCGCGAGTTGCTGACGCTGCGCCGGTCGATCTGGCCGATGCGCGAGATGGTCAACGCGCTGATCCGCGACGAGGCCCGGGTGATTACCCGCCAGTCCCGCATCTACCTGCGCGACTGCTACGACCACACCGTCCAGCTGATGGATATCGTCGAGGTCTACCGCGAGATCACGTCCGACCTGGTCGACATCTACCTGTCGAGCGTCAGCGCCCGGATGAACGAGGTGATGAAGGTGCTGACCATCATCGCCACCATCTTCATCCCGCTGTCTTTCATCGCCAGCCTCTACGGCATGAACTTCTCGACCGAGAAGTCGCCCTGGAACATGCCGGAGCTGAAGTGGGAATACGGCTATCTGTACTCGCTGGCGCTGATGTCCGCCGTCGCCGGCGGTCTGATGTTCTGGTTCTGGCGCAAGGGCTGGCTGACCGAGAAGAAACGGTCGCGGCGGCTGCGCCAGCCTCGGGGAAGGCGAAACTAGAAGCGGATCACCGCGCCGTCGTTGTCGTTCTGGACACCCGTCGAACCCGCCGGCTCATCCGCGACGTTGAAGTTGAGCTCGACCAGGATGCCGCTGGGGTCCTGGACGAAGAGCTGCCAGAGGCCCGCCTTCACGAGCGCGTTCTCCTTCCAGGCAACGCCCTCTTCCTCGAACTTCGCCTTGTAGGCGTCGAAGCCCCGGGCCGCGAGGGCCAGATGATCGACCGCGGCGCTGCCGTCCGGGATCTTGCCGTCGGCGTCGCGGGCGGCATCGCCCCCAACGACGTGGATCATCGTGCTGCCCATCTGCAGCCAGCTCCCCGGAAAGTTCATCGGGGGCCGGTCCGCGAATTTCATGCCCAGCAGCTCGGTGTAGAAGTGATTCGTCGCTTCCACATCCTTGGTCCGGATCGCGACATGCTGGATGTCGAGCAATTCCATGGCTCAGCCCTCCCATAAAAAAAGAACGGTGATCGCTACCTAAGGCCTTTCGCGGGACCCGGCAACGACCATCTGGTCCACCTTCCGGGCGATCATAATCGCGAAAGCCCTCTACGCTCTAGAGGACTGCCGCGACCCTGGTCGCCTCCAGGATCGCGCGCTCGGCGTCCAACTCGCCCGCGAGCCGGGCGCCGCCGACCGGATGAACCGGCTTGCCCATGGCCGCGAGCGCCGGCGCGAGGTCGGCCAGCGGATCCTGCCCCGCACAGATCACGACGCTGTCGCAGGCGACACGGCGCGGCTCACCCTTGACCGTGACATGCAGTCCGTCGTCGTCGATTCGCTGGTAGGCCGCGCCCGCGATCATCTCCACGCCAGCGCGCAGCAGGCTCATGCGGTGGACCCAGCCCGTCGTCTTGCCCGGCCCGGAACCCATCCGGCCGTCGCTGCGCTGGAGCAGGGTGACCCTGTGCGCCGGCTCGGCCGGCTTCGGATCGACGCCGATGCCCCAGGTCGCCCGGAACGCGGCCGGATCGAGATGGCTGCGGTGCCCGGCCTCGACGAGATAGAGCGCGACATCGACCCCGATGCCGCCCGCGCCGATGACCGCGACCCGCTCCCCCGCCTGCCGCCGGCCCGACAGCAGGTCGGCATAGCCCATGACCATCGGATGCTCGATGCCCTCGATATCCGGCACGCGCGGCGAGACGCCGGTGGCGAGAATAATTTCGTCGAAGGCCGCGAGCGCGTCAGCGTCGGCGACCGTATGCAGCCGCACGTCGACGGCCAGTTGGTCGAGCCGCCGGCGGAAGTAGCGCAGGGTCTCGTCGAACTCTTCCTTGCCCGGGATGCGCCGGGCCAGGGTGAACTGGCCGCCAATCTCGTCGCCCGCCTCGAACAGGGCGACGGCATGACCGCGCTCGGCGGCGACAGTGGCGGCGGCTAGGCCGGCCGGCCCGGCGCCGACCACGGCGATCTTTTTCGGCTCGGCCGCCGGGCCCCACGACAGTTCGGTCTCGCGGCAGGCGCGCGGATTGACCAGGCAGGAGACCGGCTGGTCGATGAAATACTGATCGAGGCAGGCCTGATTGCACGCGATGCAGGTGTTGATGTCGCCGGCCCGTCCCGCCTCGGCCTTCTCGACGAAGGCCGGGTCGGCCAGGAAGGGCCGGGCCATGGAGACCATGTCTGCCTGCCTGGCTGCGAGGATTTCCTCGGCCTTGTCCGGCGTGTTGATCCGGTTGGTCGCGATCAGGGGAACCGAGACGGCGCCCATCAGCCGCTCGGTCGCCCAGACCCAGCCGCCGCGCGGCACGGCCTGGGTGATGGTCGGGAAGCGCGCCTCGTGCCAGCCGATGCCCGAATTGATGATATCCGCCCCCGCCGCCTCGATCGCCTTGGCGAAGGCGACGATTTCGTCGGAGCTCAGCCCCCCCTCGATGCCGTCGAGGACGGAGATCCGGTACATGACGATGAAGCCCGGGCTGACGGCCGCGCGGGTTCGCCGGACAACCTCCACCGCGAAGCGGATGCGATTCTCGAAACTGCCGCCCCAGCGATCCTCGCGCTTGTTGGTGTGCAGCGCGACGAACTGGGAGATCAGATAGCCCTCCGACCCCATGATCTCGACGCCGTCATAGCCGGCCTTTTCGGCCAGCGCGGCGGAGCGGGCATAGGCGTCGATGGTCGCCTCGATCCCGGCCTCGTCGAGCTCGCGCGGGGTATCGCGGTTGATCGGCGACTTGATCGGCGACGGCGCGACGATGTCGGGGTGATAGCCGTAGCGGCCGCTGTGCAGGAGCTGGAGCAGGATGCGGCCGCCCTCGCCATGAACCGCCTCGGGGATGACCCGATGCGCGTCGGCCTGGTCCTCGGTCTCGAAGGTGCCGGGACCCGGCATCATCCGGCCCTCCCGGGTCGGCGAGAAGCCGCCGGTGACCATCAGTGCGCAGCCGTGGCGGGCGCGCTCGGCATAGAAGGCGGCGAGCCGCGGCATGCCGCCCTCGGCCTCCTCCAGGCAGGTATGCATCGAGCCCATCAGGATGCGGTTGGGCAGCGTGTGCCCGGCGACCTCGATGGGCGTGAACAGGGTCGGATAGGGACTGGCGGCGTCGGTCATCGGGTGGCGGGCCTCGAGGCGGGTGCTATCCCTTGAACCGGGCGGCGAGCGCATCCGCGGTCTTGCTGAGCAGCAAGAGGTCGATGCCGACAGCGACGAAGGTGTAGCCCCAGTCGACGTAGCGCTCGGCCTCCTCCGGATTGACGGTGAGGATGCCCGCCGGCTTGCCGACCGCCTTGAGCCGGTCGACCGCGTCCTTGAGGGCGGCCTGGACCTCCGGATGCCCGGCCTGGCCGATATGCCCCATGGCCGCGCCCAGGTCCGACGGACCGATGAAGACGCCGTCGACCCCGTCGACCTCGGCGATCTTCTCCAGCTCGCCCATCGCCGAGGGGGTCTCGACCTGGGCGATCAGGCATATCTCGCTGTCGGCGGTCTTGAGATAGTCCTTGATCCGGCCGTAGGCGCCGGCCCGGGTGCTGGCGGCCACGCCGCGGATGCCCGCCGGCGGGTAGCGGGTCTGGTCGACCGCGCGCTGCGCCTCTTCCGCATTCTGGACATAGGGCACGAGCAGCGACTGGGCGCCGATATCGAGGAAGCGCTTGAACAGGACCGCGTCGTTCCAGGCCGGGCGGACGATCGGCGAGGCGGTCCCGCCGACCATCGCCTGGAGCTGGGACATGATGCCGGGCACCTCGTTGGGCGTGTGCTCGGTGTCGAGCAGGATCCAGTCGAACCCCGCATTGGCGATGATCTCGGTCGAGATGTTGCTCGCCAGGCTGCTCCACAGGCCGATCTGCAGCTTGCCTTCCGCAATGGCGTGCTTGAAGGCGTTCCGCTTGAGTTCCATGCGTATTGCTCTCGTCAGGAAGGGCGACCGAAGCCGCGAGGAAGTGCGAGACGAACCGGGTCCTAGACGAACTGAACCGCGACGGTGCCGAGGTCGCCGAAGTCGCCGTGCAGCGTGTCGCCCGGCTCCGCCCAGACCGGCCGGGTGAAGGAGCCCGACAGGATCAGGTGCCCGGGCTCCAGCGTCGTGCCGAAGCTGCCGACCTTGTTGGCCAGCCACGCCACGCCCAGCGCCGGATGGCCGAGAACGCCGGCGGCGATGCCGGTCTCCTCGATGTCGGCGTTGCGGTACAGGATGCCGCCGACCCAGCGCAGGTCGATGTCCATCGGGCCGACCGGCCGGCCGCCGACGACGATGCCCGCCGCCGCGCCGTTGTCCGACACGGTGTCGAAGATCTTGCGCGGGTCCTGGACCCGGGCGTCGATGATCTCCAGCGAAGGCACGACGTATTCGGTGGCGCGCAACACGTCGAGCAGGCCGACCCCCGGTCCCTTGAGCGGCTCGCCGAGGACGAAGGCGAGCTCGACCTCGACCCGCGGCACGCAATAGTCGGCGTGTTTCACCTTGGCGCCGGTCTGGATCATCATGTTGTCGAGCAGATGGCCGTAGTCGGGCTCGTCGATCTTGGAAGACCGCTGCATCGCCTTGGAGGTCAGCCCGACCTTATGGCCGATCACCCGGGCCCCGTCCTCGACCTTCTTCTCGGTCACCAGGCTCTGGATCGCGTAGGCGTCGTCGATGGTGATGTCGGGCCAGGTGGTCGAGAGCTGGACCGCCTGCTTCTTTTTCTCTTCCGCCGTCAGCAGCTTCTGGGCGGCCTTCTTACGGTCTTTGTCGGAAAGCATCTCTCGGCACCTCTCGCATTCACGCGACGCTGGGCAACAATCCGGCCGGCGCGGCGCCCTTTCGGGCTGGGCGCATCCGAACGGATCGGCGAAACCGCCGCATTATCGGGGCGGTGCCGCCCCCGGGCAATGGCCGGGGGCGTGCCAGTTCGGAATTTTCATGCGTGGAATCGCCGCGCCGGGCTATTCCGCCGCCGCCCCAACTCCCGCCGGACAGGACACGCCGGTCCCGCCGAGCCCGCAGTAGCCCATCGGGTTCTTGGCCAGATACTGCTGGTGATAGTCCTCGGCATAGTAGAAGTCGGGCGCGTCGAGGATCTCGGTCGTGATCGCGCCGTAGCCGGCCTCGCCGAGCCGGGCCTGGAAGGCCTCCTTCGAAGCTTCCGCCTGGCGCCGCTGATCGTCGGAGTACACATAGATACCCGACCGATACTGGGTACCGACATCGTTGCCCTGGCGCATGCCCTGGGTCGGGTCGTGGCTTTCCCAGAACAGCTTGAGGATCTGGCCGAAGCTGACCTTGGCCGGCTCGAACACCACGCGCACCACCTCGTTGTGGCCGGTCCGACCCGAACAGACCTCCTCGTAAGACGGGTTGGGCGTGAAGCCGGCGGCATAGCCGACCGCGGTCGAGAAGACGCCCGGCTCCTGCCAGAAGACCCGTTCGGCGCCCCAGAAGCAGCCGAGGCCGAACAGCGCCAGCTCGGTTCCGTCGGGGAAGGGCGGCGCGATCGGGTTGCCGTTGACGAAGTGCCGGTTCTCGATCGGCATCGGCGTCGACCGCCCGGGCAGCGCCGTTTCGGGCGTCGGCATTTCCAGCTTCTTCCGGGTCTCGAAGAACATCGCCGTTTTCCTTTTTGCAGACGTGCACCGTGGCGCTAAGCTAACGCGCGCCCACGCGAATTCCATCCCCCTTCCCGCAGGAGATCATGACGAAAGGCGTTCCGACGTCGGCGGTGCTGCGCGCCGCCCTGTGGATGGTGGGCGCGCTGTTCTCCTTCCTGGCCATGGCCGTCGCCGCGCGCGAGTTGTCGGCCGAGCTCAACACCTTCCAGGTGCTGTTCTGGCGGAGCGCGATCGGCCTGCTGATCATGGCGGTCATCCTCAGCCGCAAGGGGTGGCATCACGCCCGGACCGCCCGGCCGGGGCTCCAGATCCTGCGCAACGTCGTCCATTTCACCGGCCAGTGGGGCTGGGTCTTCGGCGTCGCCCACATCTCGATCGCCGAGGTGTTCGCGATCGAGTTCACCATGCCGATCTGGACACTGCTGCTGGCCGCCCTCTTCCTGGGCGAGCGCATCACCCGGCTGCGGGCCGTCTCGGTCCTGCTGGGCTTCGTCGGCATCCTGATCGTGCTGCGGCCCGGCGTGGCCGAGGTGCAGGTGGCGCAGTTGGCCGTGCTGTGGGCCGCGGTCGCCTTCGCGCTGTCGGCCTATGTCATCACCAAGCGGCTGGTCGCGACCGATTCACCGCTGGCGATCATCTTCTACATGTCGCTGATCCAGCTTCCCTTCGGCTTCGCCGGCGGCGTCGTCGACTGGGTCTGGCCGTCGGGCGCCCTGTGGATCGCGGTCGCCGCTGTCGGCGTCACGGGCCTGACCGCCCACTATTGCATGGCCCGCGCGCTCAACCTCGCCGACGCCAGCGTGGTGGTGCCGATGGACTTCATGCGGCTGCCGCTCGCCTTCCTGGTCGGCTACCTGGTCTACAAGCAGAACATCGACATCTTCGTGCTGATCGGCGCGCTGGTCATCTTCGCGGGCAACTATCTCAACGTCCGCGGCGCCGGGCGGGCCGAGGCGCGGCCATCCGCGCCATTGCCGGACCCGCCCGGGCGCTGATAATGGGCGTACAGGATGCGGCGGTGGCGATTTGGCCGGAGCCCGTGTCCATGTCGGGGTGCATCCATCGACGAGGATGGCCGTTCCATGAACCGCTTTGCTTTCGCCGCCTGCGCGGTCGTTACCGCCCTCGTGTCCGCGTCGCAGCCCGCTGCCGCCGACACGAAAGTCGCCTATAGCTGCACCGACGGCACCGTGATCATCGCCGACTTCGGCATGTCCGAGGGGCGCGTGGCGCTGACCTACGGCACGCGGCGGGTGGCGCTGGCGCCGGTCAAGACCGCGTCGGGCGCCAAATACACCAACGACAAGACCACCTTCTGGACGCAAGGCAAGCAAGCCCGCCTGCGCGACACCGGCCGCGAAATCACCTGCCGCATCATCGAGGAGTGACGGTCAGGCCGCCGCCTATCGCCGCGCGACCGCCTGATGTAATCCTTGTGCGCACCGATGAACCTTACCCGCAGGGACGCATGCCCCGTCAACACCCGCCGCCCGGCGCCCGCCCGCGTTTCATGCTCACGGCCGTCATCGCCGCGGGCCTGGCCGTCCTGGGCGCCTGCCGCGCGCCAGCGGCGGCCCGCGCC
>CAMYMQ010000283.1 GCA_947259335.1 uncultured Alphaproteobacteria bacterium
CCCGACAGGGTGTGCGGATAGGCGTCGGCATAGCCGGTCATGTTGACCCGTTCGAGCGCGGCCATCGCCGTCGCCGCCCGGCGGGCCTTCGGGGTGTCGTGCAGGCCGAAGGCCACGTTCTCGACGACGCTGAGATGGGGGAACAGCGCATAGTCCTGGAACATGAAGCCGATGCCGCGCTTGTCCGGCGGCACGGTCTCCTTGCCCGCGGCCGCGACCCGGCGGCCGTCGATCAGGATCTCCCCCGCCTGCAGGGGCTCGAGGCCCGCGGCGAGCCGCAGCAGGGTCGACTTGCCGCAGCCCGACGGCCCCATGAGGCTGACGATCTCGCCCGCCTCGACGCTCAGCGAGATGTCGTCGACCGCCTTGAGGCTGCCGTAGGCGTGGCTGACATGGCGCAGGTCGAGGACGGTCATGCCGGCAGCCCCGCCAGCGGCGTTTCGCCGGATTGCGCCGATCCCTGGCCCGGCCGCGCCCGGGCGATCGCGCGGTTGAGCAGGATCACCGGTACGATCCCGACCAGGACGATGGCCAGCGCCGAGGGCGCCGCCTCCATCAGCTGCTCGTCCGCCGCATATTCGTAGGTCCGCACCGCCAGCGTCTCGAAATTGAAGGGCCGGATCATCAGGGTCGCCGGCAGTTCCTTCATCACATCGACGAAGACCAGAAGCGCCGCCGTCAACATGCTGCCCTTGAGCATCGGCATATGGACGCGCCACAGGATGCCGCCAGTGCGGTGGCCCAGCGTCCGCGCGGCATCGTCCATATGGCCGGTCACCCGCGACAGGCCACTGTCGACCGCCCCGAAGGACACCGCCAGGAAACGCACCACATAGGCGAACAGGAGCGTGAACAGGGTGCCGCTGAGCAAAAGCCCCGTGGAAATGCCGAAGGTCGCGCGCAGGAAGCCGTCGATGGCGTTGTCGAACCAGGCGAAGGGGATCACGACGCCGATGGCGATCACCGCGCCGGGCACGGCGTAGCCCAGCGACGCCACCCGGGTCAGCGCGGTCATGGCCCTGCCGGGCCGGCGCCGCAGCCCGTAGCCGAACAGGAGCGCGACCACCACCGCGACCGCCGCCGCCAGCGCGCCCAGCATGACCGTGTTGACGACCAGGCTCGCGAAGCGGCTGTCGATCACGGTGTCGGCGGTGCGCACCGTCCACACCACCAGGGCGATCGCCGGCAGCACGAAGCCGAACAGGATCGGCAGGGCGCAGAAGGCGAAGGCGCCGGCCGCCCGCCAGCCCTTGAGCTCATAGGCCGGCAGCGGCCGGTAGCGGATGGTCAGGTGATGGTAGGACGCCCGGCCCCGCGACCGCCGTTCGAGCCACAACAGGGCTAGGACGAAGACCAGCAACAGGACGGCAAGCTGCGCGGCGCCGGTCGGGTTGCCTTGGCCGAGCCAGGTCCGGTAGATGCCGGTCACGAAGGTGTCGACCGCGAAGAACTGGACCGTGCCGAAGTCGTTGAGCGCCTCCATCAGCGCCAGGGCGACCCCCGCGACGATCGACGGCCGGGCCAGCGGCAGCGCCACCCGGACCATGCTGCCCCACGGCCCGCAGCCGAGCGTCCGGCTCGCCTCGAGCGAACAGACCGACTGTTCGAGGAAGGCGGCGCGCGAGAGCATGTAGACGTAGGGATAGAGGACCAGAACCATCATCGTGATGGCGCCGCCCAGCGAGCGGATCTCGGGGAACCAGTAGTCGCCGCGCTGCCAGCCGAAGATCTCGCGCAGCAACCCCTGGACCGGACCCGAAAAGTCGAGCAGGCCGGTATAGGTATAGGCGATGACGTAGGCCGGCACGGCGAAGGGCAGCAGCAGCGCCCACTCCAGGGTCCGGCGGCCGGGAAACCGGCACAGGCTGACCAGCCAGGCGCAGCCGACCCCGCCGACCGTCACGCCGGCGGCCACCCCCAGCATGATCCACAAGGTGTTGGCCAGATAGTCGGGCAGCAGGGTGGCGACGAGATGGGACCAGAAGTCGCCCGCCGGCACGAAGAGATGGCCAACCACGACCGCCACCGGCAGCGCCGCCAGCACGGCGACGACGGCGGCGCCGATCATCCAGGCGTCCGGCCGCGCCCGGAGGCGCTTGGAGTTGCCGTTCATGGTCTTTGACCGGTTTCTGGCACAGGCCGCTCCGCGCGCCGGTGCCTAACGGGCCTGGCGGACGATCTTCTCGTCGTCGTCCGGCTGGTCCGCGATCTCCCCGGTCACGTCGGGCGGCCCGTCGGGCGCATCGTCTTCCGTCAGGATATCGCCGTCCGTCTCGTCCCCGTCCGCCTGGTCCCCGTCCGTCTGGTCCCCGTCCGTCTGGTCCCCGTCCGTCTGGTCCCCGTCCAGATCGATCTCGGCCAGCTCGTCCCCGGCCAGTTCGTCCTCGTCCTCCCCCTCCTCGACATCGGCGTCGGGGTCGACGATGCCGCGGAACGCCTGGATCGCGGGACGCGCATCCAGCAGACCGGCTGACTTGAGCTCCTCGATGCCGGGCAGATCCTTGATGTTCTCGAGTCCGAAATGGCCGAGGAATTCGGGTGTCGTCAGCCAGGTGACGGGTCGGCCGGGGGTCAGGCGGCGGCGGCCCGGCTTGATCCAGCCGGCCTCCAGCAGCACGTCGAGGGTGCCCTTCGACTGGCTGACGCCGCGAATATCCTCGATCTCGGCGCGGGTCACCGGCTGATGGTAGGCGATGATCGACAGGGTCTCGATCGCCGCGCGGGAGAGCTTGCGGGTGGTCGTCGTCTCGAGCCGCAGCGCCGGCGCCAGGTCCGGCGCGGTGCGAAAGGCCCAGCCATTGCCGACCCTGACCACCTGCACGCCGCGCGCGTCATAGAGGGCGCGCAACTCGGCCACGAGCGCGGGCACGTCGGTCCCCTCGGGCAGCTGCCGCGCCAGATGCGCCTCGGAGACGGGCTCGGCGGAGGCGAACAGCATCGCTTCCACCAGCCGCAGGTCGCGGGAAATCTCGCTCATGTCCGCCCGCGGCCGCCCTTGACGTAGATCGGCCCGAAGGGCCGGTCCTGGCGGAGGTCGACGTTGCCCGCCTTGGCCAGCTCCAGACTGGCGACGAAGGTCGACGCGACCGCCGACCGCATCGTCAGGCCCTCGCTCACGCCCGGCGGTAAGAAGCTCACCAGCACGCGCCATTCCGGCACCGAGCCGATCAGCGCCGCCAGCCGGTCGCGGGCGTCCTCGACGGAATAGAGATGGATCCGGTCCTGGATCTTCAAGACGGAGAATTCCTGCCGCCGCTGCTGGCGGGAATAGGCGCGCAGCAGCTCGAACAGGGTCACGTCGTAGATCACGGTCCGGTCGACCGGCATCGGCTCGGTCGCGCCCCGGCGGAAGAAGTCCTGCCCCAGTTGCGGCCGGGCCATCAGCCGCGCACCCGATTCGCGCATCGCCTCGAGGCGGCGCAGCTGGAAGGTCAGCGCGGCGGCAAGCTCCGGCCCGCTCGGCTCTTCCTCGTCATCGTCGCGCGGCAGCAGCAGCCGGGACTTCAGATAGGCGAGCCAGGCCGCCATCACGAGATAGTCGGCGGCGATCTCCAGCTTCAGATTGTGCGCCCGCTCGATGTAGTGGAGATACTGCTCGGCGAGCTGGAGGATCGATATCTTGGTGATGTCGACCTTCTGGTCCCGCGCCAGCGACAGGAGCAGGTCGAGCGGCCCTTCATAGCCATCGAGGTCGAGGACGAGCTGGACGGGCGGCGCAGGCGCGCGCTCTGGGTCCGGCTCGAAACTATCGGTCACCATCCTGCCACCATACGCGCCCCGGT
This sequence comes from uncultured Alphaproteobacteria bacterium, assembly GCA_947259335.1. Classification (GTDB taxonomy): domain Bacteria; phylum Pseudomonadota; class Alphaproteobacteria; order Bin65; family Bin65; genus CAMYMQ01. Next base: position 3,783 of record CAMYMQ010000283.1, read on the forward strand.
AACCGCTTCAACAATTTCCACCACGCCCAGGACGATCGGCCGGATCACCGACCCGAAGGGATCGATCTCGTAGCCGATGCCGCGGGTGACGATCGGCAGCAGGAACAGCACCGCCACGATGAGGTAGAGGCCGTAGTTCTCCAACTGCGCCAGCCGGAAGGCGAGCGGCGCCGGCAGCAGGCCGACCGCGACCCGGCCCCCGTCGAGCGGCGGCAGCGGGATCATGTTGAAGACCCCGAGGATGGCGTTTATGTAGATCGAGGCGGACAGCGACTTGGCCAGGGTCCCCTCGCCCGCCCCCGCCAGCCCGGCCACTGACAGAAGCACGCCCGAGACCAGGGCCAGGCCGAAATTGATGCCCGGCCCGGAGGCCGCAACCAGCACCATGTCGCGGCGCGGGTTGCCGAGCTTCGAGGGATCGATCGGCACCGGCTTGGCCCAGCCGAACAGGAAGCGGGCGCCGGACGCCAGCAACAGGCCGGGGATCAGGATCGTCCCGACCAGGTCGATGTGCCGGACCGGATTGAAGGTCACCCGCCCCAGGCTGTGCGCCGTCGGGTCTCCGAGCTTCCACGCGACGAACCCGTGCGCCGCCTCGTGAAAGGTGATCGCAATGATCGCCGGGATCGCGACGACAAGAAGCGTCGAGAGCGTAAGGCCGGTTTCGCCCATGCCTCAGCGCCCCTGCAGGATCTCCGACAGACGGGCTTCAAGCGCCGCCGGATCGGCGTCGACCGGCGGCCGGCGAACCGCCAGCGCCCGGTTGAGCCGCGTGGC
>CAMYMQ010000284.1 GCA_947259335.1 uncultured Alphaproteobacteria bacterium
CACCGCGGCCGTGCCGATCGCCGCGCTGCCCGAGCCGGCGCCCGCGCCGGTTCACGAACCGCCCCTGCCGGCCCGGGCCGGCGGCGATATGGCGGAGGTGCCCCTGATCGCCCTGGCCCGCGCACGCAGCGGCGACAAGGGGGACAGCGCCAACATCGGCGTGATTGCGCGCGACCCGGAGTATCTGCCCTGGATCGTGGCGGCGCTGACCGAGGAGGCCGTCGCCGGCTGGTTCGCCCATCTCGCCGCCGGACCGGTCACCCGCTTCTACCTGCCGGGGATCGCCGCGCTGAACTTCCTGATCGAGAACGCGCTGGGCGGCGGCGGCATCGCGTCGGTGCGGATCGACCCGCAGGGGAAGGCCTTCGCCCAGATGCTGCTCGACGTCCCGGTGCCGGTGCCGGGTGAGCTCGCCGCCCGTCTGCCCGCCCCGGACGGCGCCGTCAGATCCACGGCAGCTTGAGCACTTCCTCGCGGACATAGCGCGGGAAGAAGGTCTCCTCGGGGTCCTTCTCGAGCTTGTGCCGTTCAGCCAGTCCATAGGGAGCGGGCGCGAGAGTGACGATCCGCGCGAACAGCTTGTCATAGGCCGCCCGGGGCCGGTCGCCGAACAGGGGATCCTCGTTATCGGCGAAGGCGGCGTTGATCGACCGCCAGTCGTTCTCGGTGAGATGCTTGCGCGCGGCGGGCAGCACCTTGCTTTCCTCGAGCGCCATGTGGCGGCGCTGGAACTCGACATAGGCCAGGGCCGCATCCCGGAACGGCGCGAACGCGCCTCCCGGATCCTTGCGCCAGTCGTCGAGCTTCCACCGCAGGTCGGCGATCAGGCGCTCGCCCTCGCGGTGCTGAACCTGCAATTCGTCGAGAGTGACCCGGGCGGAGGGGTCTCGCTTGCGCAGCGCGGCGAACAGGTAATCGTCCTCCTTGGGATGGTGGAACCGGTCGGGAAAATCCTCGACATAGTCCAGCACGGCCTGGAACAGGACGAAGTCGGGGTCGATCCGGCCGGAGTCGATGTCCTTGAGAATGTGTTCCAGGCAATGCACCACGGCGGCGATTGCCCGGTGTTCGCGGTGGATGATCTGCAGCGCGTCCGACATGAGCCAACCCTCCGATCGCTCGACACACGTGGTCTCTGCCGGAAAACCTAGCGGCGAACGCCGTCCCGCTCCTTGACGAGGATCAAAGGGTCAATGGGGGTCAGCGGGCGATCAGATTGGGAATTATCAGGGTGAGCTGCGGCACCGCGATGAGCAGCGCGACCACCAGCATCGCCATCCCGATGAAGGGCAGGACCGAGGAAATGATCTGGCCCATGGTGGTCCCCTCGGGCGCGGCACCCTTGGCCACGAACAGCAACAGGCCGAAGGGCGGCGTTGCCAGACTGATTTCCAGCAGCATGAGCGCCAGCACGCCGAACCAGACCTGGGTCGCCTGCAGGTCGCCGACCCCGAAATCGAGCGTTTCCACGAACTGCATGAAGATCGGCATGGTGATCATCATCATGGAGACCTGGTCCATGAAGCAGCCGAGGAACAGGAGGATGCCCAGCATCATGATCAATACGGTCAGCGGCGCCAGCTCGGCGTCGGAGACTAGGCCGACCAGCCCGTTGGACGCCTCGGAGAAGGCCAGGATCTGCGAGAAGGTGATCGACCCGCAGATGATGAACAGGGTCATCACCGTGAACCGCAGGGTGTGCGTGGTCGAGATCAGGAAGCTTTCCCAGGTCAGCTTGCGGTAGCAGGCGGCCGCGACCAGCGCCGCGATCGCGCCGAGCGCGGCCGATTCCGTCGGGGTGGCGATGCCGCCGACGATGCTGCCGACCACGACGACGAAGATGCTCATCAGCGGCAGCACATATTTTACGAACGGCATCAGCCTGTCGCGCCAGCTCAGGTCGGAGACGTCGTAGGACGGTGCGATCGACGGGTTGAGCGCGCAGCGGATGATGATGTAGCCGAAGAACAGCGACGCCAGGATGATCGCCGGAATGATCGAGGCGACCAGCAGCTCGCCGATCGGGATCTTCGCGATCGACCCCAGCAGCACGGCGAGCGCCGACGGCGGGATCAGCATGGCCAGGCCGCCGACCGCCACGATCGGGCCGATCGAGATCGACGGCTGGTAGCCGCGCTTGTACATCTCCGGCAGCAGGGTCGACCCCAGCATCGCGGTGTTGGCGATGGTCGAACCCGACAGCGACGAGAAGATGGTGCCTCCGACGATGGCGACCAGCGACAGCCGGCCCGGCACCCGGGCGATCAACTTGTCGACCGCGTCGATCGCGCGCGCCGCGACCCCGGTATAGAACATGATCTCGCCCATGAAGATGAAGAGCGGGATCGGCGCCAGCGCAAAGTTCTGCGCCGAATCGATGGCGTTGCGGACGAGCTGCATCAGCCCCTTTTCGCCGCCCATGAAGAAATAGGCGCCGATCAGGTTGACCGCGAAGAAGGCGAACACGACCGGCAGGCCGAGCAGCATGAAGAAGACAAGGCCGCCGATCAGCAGCGCGATCGTCCAGTACCATTCCATCGGCTAGAGCCCGTCCGCCGGCGCTTCGGAAGCGGCCGGCTTGCGCGGCGGGCCGACGAACAGCCAGCGCAGGAAGATGGCGAGCAGGATCAGAAACGTCGGCGGCGCGAAGGCCAGGATCCACCATTCGGGATAGATGAAGGTGCGGTGGATGTCGGTCTTGGCCTCGAACGACCGCAGCCACACCAGGGTGGAATAGTAGAACAGCACCGCGCAGGTCAGCGCGCCGATCGCATAGGCGGCGCGGTCGATCACGAACCGCGAGCGGGGGCGCAGGTGCTGGACGAAGATGTCGACGGCGATGTGCGCCTGCTCGCGCAGCACCCAGGGCGCGCCGAGAAACGTGACGATATACAGCGTGTGCTCGGCGGCATCGAGCGACCAGGGCATCGCGAACAGGCGGAAATAGCGCGCGCAGACATCCGCACAGATCAGCAGCACAAGGCCGCAGAGCAGGATGCCGGCGATCAGGGCCAATAGGTTTATCAGCCGATCAATCCACAACCACACGCGCAGACACCGGTTTGCTTGTTGCAGGAGGGAAGACGTACGGGCCGCCAGGCCGGCGACCCGTACGCAAGCGAACTACTTCGTGATGAGCGGCCGGATCTTCTTGATGAACTCCGGGTTCGCCTTCTCGATCACCGCCCAATAGCGGTCTTCCGCCTTCTTGGGGAAGGCCGGACCCATGTCGACATATTTGATGCCGGCCTTGGTCTGGGCCGCGATTTCCTTCTTGTCCTGGGCGGCGAGCCACGCGGGCCACTGCTTCTCGGCCCAGATCGCCATATCGGTCAGGCATTTCCGCTGGTCGTCGGACAAGCTCTTCCACTTATCGAGATTGACCAGGATGTTGACCGTGACGTTGAAGAAGCCCGGCCCGTGGCGATACTTGACGTGCTTGTGCCAGCCGAAATCGGCGACGCCCCACAGCGGCCAGCCGAAGCCGTCGACCGTGCCACGCTCGAGCCCGGTATAGACCTGGCTCGGCGGCATGCGCATGGGCGTGGCGCCGAGGCTCTTGAAGAACGCGTCGTAGATGTTGACCGAGCGCACCCGCATGCCGTCGAAACGGCCGTTCTTCGACGGGTTCTTGGTGTAGAGGAAGAACTTGATGCCCCCGCCGAAGAAGGTGAGGTACTGGGCGTTCATCTTCTTGTTGTGGATCTCGTTGAGGATCGCCCAGGCGCCGCTGGCGCGCTGTTCCGCGGCGCTCTTGCTCGAGACGATGGAGACATCCCCCTCGACCATCGTGCCCCGGTAGTAGTTCGGCGGGCCGTAGTGCATGTCGACCACGCCGGTCTTCAGCGCGTTCCACTGCTCGAACGACTTGATCGCGCCGGGGCCGACCACGCTGATCGCGACCTTGCCCTTGCACTGCGTGTTGACTTCCTTGACCCAGGTCATGAAGGGCCGGGTGAAGGCCGCGCGCGAGGGCAGGAAGGTCGCCGCCTTGAGCTTGACCTCGGCGGCCGAGGCCGGCTGGACCGCAACGGATGCCGTCGCCGCCATAATGCCGAGAAGCGGCAGTGAAATGCGTTTCATTCGTCTCTCCCTGACATGCAGCGCACCGAGGCCGTGCCTTGTTCCGGCCTTCGGTGCCTTGGACTGTGCATTGCACAAGACGGCAAACGATAGGTCGGCCATGCGCCCGTTGTCTAACGGTTTTTGTTTGAATTCGAACAATGTGCAGGGCGGCAGAAGCGCTTTCGGCCACGCCTCCGCCGCCCTTCGATCACATGCCTACTTCGTCAGCAGCGGCCGGATCTTGTTGATGAAGTCCGGATTCCGCTTGGTCAGGTCGGCCCAGTAGAGGTCCTCCGCCTTCTTGGCGAAGTCCGGGCCGAGGTCGACATACTTGATGCCGGCCTTTTTGAGCACGGCGCGCTGCTTGGCTTCTTCGGCGGCCCGCTTCTTGGGCCACTGGGACTCGTTCTTGACGGCCATGTCGGTCAGGCACTTGCGCTGGTCGTCGGTCAGGCTCTTCCACTTGTCCAGGTTGACCAGAATGCTGACCGCCGCGTTGAAGAAACCGGGGCCGTACTGGTATTTGGTGTACTTCTGCCAGCCGAAGTCGGCGATGCCCCAGTTGGGCCAGCCGTAGCCGTCGACCGTGCCCCGCTCGAGGCCGGTATAGACCGCCGGCGGGCCCATGCGCACCGGCACCGCGCCGAGATTCTTCAGGAACTCGTCGTAGATCGGCGTGGAACGCAGCCGCAGACCGTCGAACCGGCCGTTCTTGCCGGCCGTCTTCGTCCAGATATAGAAGCGGACGTTGTCGATCATGTAGGTCAGGTACCAGGCGTTCATCTTCTTGTTGTAGAGCTTGTTGAGCATCGCCCAGGCGCCGTTCTTGCGCTGATCGGCCACGCTCACGCGGGCCACGTCGGTGACCGCGCCCTCGGGCATCGTGCCCTTGTAGTAGTTGGCCGGGCCGAAATGCATGTCGACCACGCCGGTCTTGAGCGCGTTCCACTGCTCGAGCGACTTGATGGCGGCCGGGCCGACCACCGAGATGCTGACCTTGCCGGCGCAGGCCTTGTTGACCTCGCCTACCCAGACATGGAACGGCTTGGCGACGGTCGCGCGCGCCGGCAGGAAGGCCGCCGCCTTGAGCTTCACCTCGGCCGCCGTAGCGGGCTGGCCGGCAATCGCGGCGGCGCCCAGAACGGCGCCGACGGCACTGATTTTCAGAAGTTTCATTGTAACTTCCTCCCGTGTGTTCGATGGCGGGCGCTTCGGCCACGCATGGGTCTGCGCCCACTTTCCGTGGCGGGGCCACGGTCCGGCAGGAGAATATTGCCGGATCGAGGGACTGTCCACAGCATAGCCTTCCTGCACAACCGCGGCATCGTGGGCCTTTGACACCGCCGGGAGCGATGGCGATAGTCCGGGGACGGATCGACTGATATTCGGGGCCTGCCCACCATGACCGAGCTGCCGCGTCCCACGCCCGACGACATCTCCGCCCTGGTGCGCGCGGACCGGGTCCACCGCCGGCTTTATACCGACCCCGCGATCTTCGCGCTGGAGATGGAGCGCATCTTCGGCCGGACCTGGCTGTTCGTCGCCCACGAGAGCCAGTTCGCGAAGCCCGGCGACATCCTGCGCACGCGCATGGGGCTGGAGGACGTGCTGGTCACCCGCGACCGCGACGGCGCAATCCACGTGGTGCTCAACCGCTGCGCCCACCGCGGCGCCGCGATCTGCACCCAGGAGCGGAGCCATGCGCCGTCGCTGGTGTGCCCCTATCACGGCTGGGCCTTCGCGCTGGACGGCGCGGTCACCAGCGTGCCGCACCGGCCGAGCATGCCAGCCGGCTTCGACATGGCGGACCCGGCGCGCAGCCTCGCCCGGGCGCCCCGGGTCGAGAGCTATCGCGGCTTCGTCTTCGCCAGCTTCGCCGAGACGGGCCACAGCCTGACCCAACACCTGGGCGTCATGACCGAGATCTTCGACAACCTGATCGACCGGTCGCCCGACGGCGAGATCGAGCAGGCCGGCGGCATGTTCCGCCAGGTCTATCGCGGCAACTGGAAGCTTCACCACGAGAACGCCAACGACACGCTCCACGCCGGCTACACCCACGAATCGTCGGTCGCCGCGGCGCGCGACGACAAGCGCGACTATGCGACCCCGGCCTTCGACGACCACCTGACCCACGTCCAGATGCTGTCCAACCAGTTCGGCGTGCGCGAGTGGGAGAAGACCGGCATCTGGGGCGCGCCCGGCGGCCACTCCTACATGGGCGGCATCCACGAGAAGGGGGTGATGAGCACCGACGATCTCGATCCCGTCGCCGCCGAGTTGCGGGCGCGGATCGCCGCCAAGCAGGGCGAGGACCGGGCGGACGAGATCCTCGGCATGAACCGGTACAACAACCTGGTCTGGCCCAACGTCAGCGTGAACGCCCAGCACCAGCAGCTGCGCGTGGTCACCCCGCTGGCCGTCGACAAAACCATGGTCACGGCCATGTGCTTCCGCCTGAAGGGCGCGCCCGAGCGGCAGTTCCAGCGGGCCGTGCGGATCCTCAACAACATCTCCTCGCCGGCCTCGACCATCCTGGTCGACGACATCGAGATCTTCGAGCGGACCCAGCACGGCCTGACCAACGACGCCGCCGACTGGATCGACCTGTCGCGCGGGATCGACATCGAGACCCCGACCAACGACGGCCGGCTGGCCGCCGGCGGGATCAGCGACCTGCCGATCCGCGGGCAATACAACGAGTGGCTCCAGTACATGACGGCGGCGTGAAGTGAACGGATCGATGACCATGCCCGACCTCGAAACCCGCTACGCCGCCGAGCAGTTCCTGTTCCACGAGGCCCGCCTGCTCGACGAGGGCCGCTGGGACGACTGGCTCGCCCTGTTCACCGACGATGGCTGGTACTGGCTGCCGGCGCGCGCCGGCCAGACCGATCCGCTGGAGGAGATCTCCATCATTTACGAGGACCCGAGCGTGCTGCGCCTGCGGGTCGCCCGGCTCAACCACCCGCACGCCTGGACCCTGGCGCCGGCGCCGCGCACGGCCCATGTGATCGGCAACGTGACGGTGGCCAATGGAGCGGCGGACGGCAGCCTGACGGTCGGCTCGATGGCGACCATCGCCGAGTTCCGCGCCGGCGAGACTGGCGGCCGCCGCCTCTATGCCGGCCGGCAGACCCACGAGTTGCGCCCCGACCCGGACAGCGAAGCCGGGTTCAGGATCGCCTTGAAGCGGCTGGACCTGATCGACTGCGACGCGGAGAGCGGGGCGATCAACGTGATCCTGTGAGGGGGCGAACCCTCTCCCGGAAAGCATGCCCTGTCACCCCGGCCTTGAGCCGGGGTCCACAGTCTCAGACCAGACTCCAGGGTGCGGCACGCAAATCGCCGACACCCGGCCGCGCACCCCGTCCGACGCGAAAGCGGCTATTCGCGGGCCCAGGGGGCTCGGGGCGCGCGGTTTCTAGAACCCCCGCCCCTGCAGCACCACAACCGTCTGCGTGTCCGGCAGCCCGACCTTGGTGAACCGGGCGCTGGCGCCCTTCTCCACGCGGATGTCCCATTTCTTCTCGCGCATGGTGGCGACGAAGCGGGCGAGCGTGTCGCCGGCGTAGCCGTAGTGCATCGGGATGACGACCTGGGGCTTGAGGTCGTCGATCACCTGGACCAGCAGCGACTGGGCCATGGTGTAGCTGTCGTCGATCGGCGCCAGCATCACGTCCACCTGGCCGACCCGGGCGGCGTGGCCGGGCTTGAGCCGATGATGCAAGTGCCCGAGGTGGACCACGCAGACGCCCGCCGACTTGAAGATGAAGATCGAGTTGCCGGCAATGCCCGAGTCCGGCACCGCGTCGTCGCGGATGTTGGTCGGCACGTTGATGACGTGCATGTCGCCGACGGTGACATTGTGGCGCGGGATCACGCCGTTCTCGACCCAGCCCTTCAGCGCGTGTTTCACGCCCGGCTCGACAGTGGTCGTGAAGTGGGTCGAGTGGGCGTAGTTCATGGTCACGATGTCGGGCGCGAAGGGCGCCCGGTTGAAGCCGTTGTAGTCGGTGATCGCCGTGACATTGCCGTGGGTGCGGATCAGGAAGCTGGCGTGGCCGAGGAAGGTCAGCTCGACCGTGCCCGCGGGCAGCGCCGGTCCCCGGGTCTCGGCGGCGGGGACGTAGGAGGCGGGAACAGAGGAGGCGGGGATCGCCAGGGGTAGGGCCGGGACCGGCGGGCCCTTGGCGACCGGGACGCAGCGCGCCGCCGCGGGGCTCGCC
>CAMYMQ010000285.1 GCA_947259335.1 uncultured Alphaproteobacteria bacterium
GCCAGGGGTTAGCGCGGCGCCGGTGTTGTCATGCCGGCTGGCCAGACCCGCCGGCAGGACGTCGGGCGCGATCGCGGCCGCTGCCCGCTCGATCGCGGCGGTCAACACGAAGGGCCCGGTGGCGTCGAGCGGGGAGCGGGCATGCCGGCAGCGGCCGAGCAGGGCGACGAGGTGATCCCAGAAGGGATGGCCGGGCGGGGAGGCGATGAGCGCGTTCGAGACGATCCGGTCGAAGCCGCGCCGGGCCACGTTCTCGGCCGCGGCATGCGTCGCCGGTTCCTCGAAGAAGACGGGGCGGTCGGCCGACAACAGCCCGTCCCACGGGCGCAGGGCCTCGGCGTCGAGGTCGGCATAGACCCCGCCCTCGGCCTTGAGCACGAGGTAGCGCCCGAGATCGACCCGCATGATCGCTTTCGGGTAGCCGTGGTACATCTCGGCGAGCTCCGGGAAGCGGGTCTCGACGAGGTCTCCGAGATCGGCGTCGGTCCACAGGCGATAGGTCCAGTCCGGGTGATACGCCCGCCAAGTTGCCGCGTAGGCGGACAGGGCCGCGGGTATGTCCGAATCCCGCCAGGTCTGGTGGATGACCCGGGGTATCACGACCCGACGAGCCCGGCGCGGACGGCGCGCGCGATCGCCTTCGGTCCGAAATTCTCGAGGCAGTGGGACCAGGCCGCCTCGCGGAGGCGCGACCGTTCGGTGGGGTCGGCGGCCAGCCCCGAGATCGTGTCGACGAAATCGCGCGTCTTCCCTGCCTCGCTGTAGTGAAGGCGGTCGGTCAGCGTCAGTCCCTCAACGGCAAAGCGGGTAGCGACCACGGGCAGGCCGCGCGACATGGCTTCGAGCACCTTGAAGCGCGTGCCGCCGCCCAGCCGGATCGGGAGGACCGCGATATCCGCGCCGGCCAGGATCGGCTCCAGATCGTCCGGATCGGCGATGACGTCGATTCCGGGGTCCGCATCCAGGGCCTGGACGTCCGGCGCCGGCGACCGGCCGGCGAGCACCAGCCGGGCGTCGAGGCGCTCCCGGAGGGCAGGCAGGATATCGCGCGCGAGCCATTGCGCGGCATCGACATTCGGCGGATAGCCCAGATGGCCGACGAAGAGGAGGCGGATTTCACCCGGCGCGGCCTCCCGCATCACAGGCAGGCCTGCGGAAAGAATTCGGGATCGGGGAATGCCGTTGGGTACGACGTGCACCGGCGGCGAAGGCGCGAGCGACCGGAACCGGACCTCTTCGTCACCCGAACAGACCCAGACGGCGTCGGCGGCCGCCGCGATGGCGCGTTCGGCCTTCATCGAGGCCCGGGACGCCTGCCTGGTCCGCCAGCGCCGGCGGCTCGTGAAGGGAAGGGCCGACGCCATGCGGGATTCCGCCGCCGAGTCGACGTTGTGGAGATCCACGACAAGGCGCATCCCGAGCCCGCGGACCTCGGCGGCAAGCCCGGCCAGCGCCGGGTGCTCGACCAGCAGCGTGTCCGGTGCGAAGGCCTCGATCGCCCGGCGCAGGCCGTCCCGGGCGTCGTCCGGGATGATCAGGTCGGCGGGGGCTGTCGTCGGCGCCTGTCGCCAGACGCTGCCGAGGGGCCGATCGGTGAGGGAATAGGACGCGATCGGCGCCGGCGGCGGCCCGGTGGCGGCGGTGACCGAGGCCAGCGCGACGGGGCCCAGAGCGCTCGCGGCCTCGGCATTCTGCCAGTTGCGGAGGTCGGCGCCCGAAATCGCCGGCCACGTCGCGTCAAGGGTCAGGACAAGGGTGCGCATGCCAGACGGCGGCCCGGGGGCCGCATCGGAAAACGGGGATGATGCCTTGTTGCCGGATCGGGTCATGGGTTGCCTTCCGCACGCTCGGCCCGGAGGTAATCACAGGGGCGGGGCGGCGGGAAGGCGCCAGTTGCCCGTCGTGCTCCGTCCTGCGCCGGGGGCGGATTTGTCGAGTTCCCCGGGTCGCGGAAATACGCTAGTCTCAAGGGTATTGGGGGAGTGCCGGGCGTTGAGAGGAGACGCGGTGCGCCGCGCTCGTCGGGCGCCGCCGCAGCAGCATGATCGCCGCAGCAGCATGATCACTGTCATCTTGGCAACCTGGAATGGCGCCCGCACCCTGGAGCGGACGCTGCAAGGATTCGAGCGCCTGCAGGCGCCGGACACACCGTGGCGCCTGATCGCGGTCGACAACGGCAGCACGGACGACACGCGCAGCCTGATCGAGGCGCACGCGGCCACGCTGCCCCTGACAATTCTGCAGGAACCGCAGCCGGGAAAGAGCCGGGCCGTGAACCGGGCGCTCGATCTCGTTGACGACGGACTGGTCGTGTTCGTCGACGACGACATCGTGCCCGAACCCGGCTGGCTTCGGCAGTATGAGCGCGCTGCCGTGCGGCAGCCAGACCATGCGCTGTTCGCAGGCCGTATTCAGCCCTTGTGGGAAGTCGAGCCGCCGGCGTGGCTGCTGGAGTGGCCCGACCTGGATGCCTGCTACGGCATCCACGTCGAGCGGCCCGAAGGGCCCTGTCCGTCCTATCTGCTGTATGGCGGCAACATGGCGATCCGGGCCGAAGCGATCGGCGCTCATCGTTTCGACGAGAGCTACGGGCCCTTCCGGGTCGCCCAGTTCGCGATGGGCGGGGAGACCGAATTCGTCGCCCGGCTGGCCGCCGAGGGCCGGCATGCCTGGTTCTGCCGCAAGGCGGTCGCCCGTCACGCGATCCCCGCCCGGCATATGGAGATGGACTGGCTGCTCAACCGGGCGGCCAATTTCGGCCGGGGCCAGTACAGGGTCGGTGCCGATCCGCATTTCCGCTCGCAGGCCGGCAAGCCGTCGCGACTGGCGCTCCGCCTTGCCTTGGCCGCCGCGCGCGTGAGCGGCCTGACGACCCGTCTGAGCGGTAACCGGCGGGCGGCGTTCCGCACGGAATGGCGGCTGAGCTACCTCGCCGGTTTCATCGCCGAGGCGCGGGCAGTCGGCGGCCGAGCCGGTAGCGACCGCCAGTCGAGCCATTCCGGCGCCGAACTCCTGGCGCGCGACACGGATATCCCGGCGCAATTCGAGCCGCAGACCGATCGGACGGGCTGATCCGCCGCCGGGCACGCGCACGCCGCGGCGGCGGGATACCGCCTCGGACTAGCTGGCTTCCGCGCTGATCCGCTCGTAGGCGGGCAGGGTGAGGAACTCCTGGAACTCGTCGGAGACGGTCATCTCCCAGAACAGGTCGCGGGCCTCGTCGTAGCGGCCTGACGTGAAGGCCTGATTGCCGACTTCCTCACGGATGTTGTCCATCTCCTCCTCGAACAGCCGCCCGAGCAGCGCGTCGTCGATGACCGGGCCATCGGTGATGGACGCACCGTGCTTGCGCCACTGCCAAAGCTGGGACCGGCTGATCTCGGCGGTGGCCGCGTCCTCCATCAGGTTGTAGAGCGGCACGCAGCCGTTTCCGCGCAGCCAGGCTTCGGTGTACTGGACGCCCACCGAAATGTTCATGCGCACGCCGGCCTCGGTGATCGTGCCCGTCGGTACGGTCAGAAGGTCCTGGGCGGTGACGTGGACGTCCTGTCGTTGCCGGGCGAGCTGGTTCGGGTTCGGCATCAGCCGGTCGAACACCTCCATCGCCACCGGCACGAGGCCCGGATGGGCGACCCAGGTGCCGTCGTGGCCATTGCCGGCCTCGCGTTCCTTGTCGTCCTTGACCTTCTTGATCGCGGCCTCGTTGGCTTCCGGATCGGTGCGGATCGGGATCTGCGCCGCCATGCCGCCCATGGCGAAGGCGCCGCGGCGGTGGCAGGTGCGGATCAGCTCCTGGCTGTAGCTGTCCAGGAAGTGAACCGTCATGGTCACCTGGCCGCGGTCAGGCAGGATGAAGTCGGGCCGGTTCCGGAACCGCTTGATGAAGCTGAAGATGTAGTCCCAGCGGCCGCAATTGAGCCCGGCGATGTGGTCCTTCAGCGCGTGCAGGATCTCGTCCATCTCGAAGACGGCCATGATGGTCTCGATCAGGACCGTCGCCTTGATCGTGCCGACCTTGAGCCCGAGACTCTTCTGGGCGTGGACGAAGACGTCGTTCCACAGGGCCGCCTCGCGGTGGTTCTCCAGCTTGGGCAGGTAGAAGTAGGGGCCAGTGCCCCGGGCCACCTGCTGCTCGGCGTTGTGGAAGAAGAACAGGCCGAAGTCGGCCAGGGCGCCGGACATGGGCTGGCCGTCGACATGGATATAGTTGTCGGGCAGGTGCCAGCCGCGCGGCCGGACGATGAGCACGGCGGTCTTGTCGCCGAGCTCGTAATGCTTGCCGGAGTTGGGGTCGTCGAAGGCGATGGTGCCCCGGACGGCATCCGCCAGGTTGATGTGGCCCTGGATGTTGTTGTCCCAGGTCGGGGTGTTGGAATCCTCGAAGTCGGCCATGAACACCTTCGCGCCGGAATTCAGCGCGTTGATGACCATCTTGCGGTCGACCGGGCCGGTGATCTCGACCCGCCGGTCCTGCAGGTCGGCGGGGATCGGCGCGACCTTCCAGTCGGCCTCGCGGATGGATTTGGTCTCTTCCAGAAAGCCCGGCAGCCAGCCCTCGTCGAGTTTGGTCTGGACCGCTTCGCGGTCGGCCAGCAACTCGCGGCGGCGCTGCCCGAAAGTCCGCTCCAGTTCCGCGATGAAACCGAGCGCCTCCGGCGTCAGGATCGTCTCGTATCCGGGCTTGAGCTCACCGCGCAGCTCAACACCGGACGGGATTTCGATCGTTCCGTCGGCCATGCCAACCCCTCTTGTCGATTGTTGCATTTTTCTTGTCGTGTGACGGAAAGCGTATAGGCCGAAGGCGGGGTCGGTTTCAACGGTGGTGGCCCGGGCGGGCCGCCTAGGCCGGGTCTTCAAAGGCGGGCCGCCAGCCCTTTTTCGCGCATCCGCCACACGCACATCTCGATCCGGTCCTGGCCGAAGAAGGGTTCGCCCTCGAAGACCAGCGTCGGCACGCCCCAGTGGCCGGAGGCGTCCAGGGCGGCCTGGTTCGTTTCGATGACGGCGTCCCATCTGCCCGGGTCGGCGGCGACCGCCGCGTCCAGCTCCGCGAGGTCGAGTCCCGCGCGCATCGTGGCGTCGGCCAGATGGTCGCCTTCGTTCCAGCCTTCGGTGCCGCCGAAGATCAGGTCGGAGACAAGGTCGATGAAGGGCAGGCCGCGCCCGGCCTCGGCCGCCGCCGCGCCCAGCCGGGTGAGCCGGAAGATGTGCGGCTGCTCCCCGGCGATGGCCAGCGTTTCCATGTCCTGGACGATCGGATCGGGTTTCGGCCAGCGAAAGGACAGGCCCATCATCGCCGCCACCCGTGGCGCGTCCAGCCGGATGTAGGCGGCGCGCTTGCGGTTCGCCGGGCTGAAGAAGGACGGGTCGCGCACGGCGAGCGGCAGCACGGGCCGGACGTTGACGGTCAGGTCCCAGTCGCGCTCCAGCGCCACGATGCGCCCGGTCGCGAGATAGGAATAGGGACTGCGGAACGACCAGAAGAGGTCGACGGAGAGCGTCATGCGCCGCCGCTCACGTAACCGCCGCGCGGGCGTGGAATTCCGGCCTGTCCCAACTGCCCTCGGCCATGATCTCGGCCAGGATCGCCGCGGCGTCCCAGACATCGACATAGCGGGTGTAGAGCGGGGTGAAGCCGAAGCGCAGGATGTCCGGCGCGCGGAAGTCGCCGATCACGCCCCGGGCGATCAGCGCCTGCATGATCGCGTAGCCGTTTTCGTGGGTGAAGCTCACCTGGCTGCCGCGTTTGGCGTCGCGCGGCGAGGCGAGGGCGAGGCCGTGGCCCGCGCATTCCTGCTCGACCGCCGCGATAAACAGGTCGCCCAGCGCCAGCGACTTCTCGCGGATCCGGTCCATGTCGGCGCCGAGCATGACGTCGAGGCTGGCCTCCAGCGCGGACATGCCGATCACCGAGGGGGTGCCGCACAGGTTGCGGGCGACGCCCGGCGCGGGCTGGTACTCCCAGTCGAACTCGAAGGGCTTCGCGTGGCCCATCCAGCCCGACAGCGGCGGCTGGATGGCGTCCTGAAGCCGCTTCGCGACATACAGGAAGGCCGGCGCGCCGGGGCCGCCGTTGAGATATTTGTAGCCGCACCCGACGGCCAGATCGGCGTCGCAGCCGTCGAGGTCGACCGGCAGGGCGCCGGCGCTGTGCGCCAGGTCCCACAGGATCAGCGCGCCGGCCTCGTGGGCCCGGGCGGTCACCGCCGCCATGTCGTGGGTCCAGCCGGACTTGTAGTTGACGTGGGTCAGCATCACGACGGCGGTGTCGTCGCCGATCGCTGCGGGAGCGTCGGCGCCGGTGTCGACCAGCCGCAATTCATGCCGGCCGCCGAGCATCTTGATGAGCCCCTGGGCGACATAGAGGTCGGTCGGGAAGTTGTCCCGCTCGGAGACGATGACGGTGCGGTCCGGTCGCGCCTCCAGCGCCGCGGTCAGCAGCTTGAACAGGTTGACCGAGGTCGAATCGGCGGCGACCACCTGGCCCGGCGCGGCGCCGACCAGCCGGCCGATCTTGTCCCCGCAGCGCTGGGGCAGGGAGATCCAGTCGTGGACGTTCCAGCTCTTGATCAGGTCCAGGCCCCACTGATCGGCGACCACGGCCCGGATCCGCTCGGCGGTCGCGCGGGGCAGGGCGCCCAGCGAGTTACCGTCGAGATAAAGGATCCCGTCGGGCAGCTCGAACCGCTCGCGGAAGGAGGCCAGCGGATCGTCGCGGTCACGGGCGAGGAGGTCGTCGCGGGTCAACGTCATGGGAAGGGCGCCGGCTGTTTGGGAGGAAGGCGGGGCAGGGGGCGACTGTAGGCGCTCGCGCCCTGCGGGATCAACGCCCTGCAGGACTCCAGGGGCCGAACTCCAGGGGCCGAACTCCAGGGGCAGGACTCCGGGCGGAAGGTTCAGGCGGGCAGGGGGCGCAGGATCGCGCGCACGGGCGCCGCGTCGAGGTCCATCAGCTTGAGGGGCAGGGCGATCAGCTCGTAGTCGCCGGCCGGCACCTGGTCGAGGACCAGCGTCTCCAGGACGGACATGCCGTGGCCGCGCACCGCCATGTGGCTGTCGAGGCTCTTGGATTCCTGCGGATCGAGCGACGGCGTGTCGAGGCCCACCAGGAACACGCCGGCGGCGTGCAGCAACTCGATGGTTGACGGGGCGATCGCCGTGAAGTCCGGATCCCAGGTCTCGGCCGGCGCCCGGTCGTAGGTGCGGAACAGCACGCGCTCGACCCCGGGCTCCAGGTGGCCCTCGACATGCGCGGGCTCGATCAGTGGCGACACGCCGATGACGTGGATCACCCGGCACGGCCCGATATAGCGGGACAGGTCCAACTGGCCGACGGTCTTGCCGTCGGCGTCATAGTGGAAGGGCGCGTCGGCGTGGCTGCCGGTATGGGTCGACATTGTGATGTGGGACACGTTGACCGGGTTGCCGGGCCCGATCGTCCAGGTCCGCGTCTCGGAATACTCGGTGTCGCCGGGCCAGACCGGCGTGCCCGTGCGGATCGGCGGGGAGATATCGTAGAGGGTTTGGGGCATGGTGGCGGCCCTTTGGGATCGGCATGGGTCCCGGCTCTTCGCTTCGCTGCGGCCGGGAACGCAGTGTTATTTATGTTTCGGGACTAAATGCAACTTGTGCATCCCCGGACGGCCGCCGGCCGATCCGGGGACCAGCCCGATGCCGCTGCCTGCCCTAACCCCGATTGTCCTGGAAGCGCGGCGCCTTGACCGCGCCCTCGAACTCGGCGGCAAGCGTGCCGGTCTCCAGCAGCCGGATATCGGCGGTGACCTCGAAGACCCGCTTGACGTCCGCGCCGACCGTCTTGATCGCGGCCTGCGGGTCCAGGCCCGGCTTGACCTCGATCGACACCCGCAGCTCGTCGTTGCCCTCGGTCGCCACGATTTCGCACTTGAAGTCGGTCAGCGCGGCGTTGCGGAACATCATGTCCTCGAAGTCCGCGTGGGTGATGTTGACGCCGCGCACCTTGAAGAAGCCGGTGGTCCTGTGGGCGTGTTTGACCACGGGGAAGATCGAGAATCCTCCCGCCTCGCCGCCGGCCTCGGGCGGCCGGTAGGTGACCAGGTCGCCCGAATCCCACCGGATGAACGGCGTGGCGTTGATGTTCCACAGGCAGGTGGAGACGAGCGTGCCGATCTCGCCCTCGGCGACCGGCTCGTAGGTCTCGGGGTCGAGCACCTCGACCAGGAACATGTCGGTCCAGATGCGGAAGCCGTCATGGGCGGCGTCCTCCGCGCCCATCAGGCAGCATTCGGTCATGCCGAAGGTGTCGCACACCTCGGCACCCCAGCTGCGCTCGATCTTCTCGCGCTTGGCGGCGGATATGGGCTCGGCCGAGCACAGCACCTTCTTGACGCTCGAGCCTGCCAGATCGATGCCCTGGGCCTCGGCGAGGTTGGCGAGGTGGAGGGCGTAGCTCGACATGCCCATCCAAACCGTCGGCTGCATCTGCTCGATCAGCTGGACCTGCGCCGCCGACGGCGTCGACGCGCCCGAGCCGCACCAGTTCACGCCGACCCCGGCCTGCTGGCAGACCCGGGCATAGACATGGCCGACAGGATGGATGCCGAGCGGAAAGGAGATATGCGCCGTGTCGCCGGCCTTGATGCCAGAGAGGTCAACACCCCGGCGGAAGCCGAGGAACATGTATTTCATGTCCTCGAAGGTGCGCGGATAGAACAGCGGCTTGCCGGTCGACCCGCCCGACCGCCAGTATTCCTGGATCGATTCGCGGGGGGCGTGGTTGAAGTCATCCATGAACTGCCGCGGCGACAGCGCGCGCAACTCGTCCTTGTTCAGGACCGGGATCTTCGCCCACTCATCGGGATCGTCGAGCCTGTCCGGGTCGATGCCCTTGAGCCGATCGGCATGGAAGGGCGCCTTGGCCGCCGCCAGGAAGGCCGCGCGCTTGCGCTCGCTCTGGATACGGTCGATCTCGGCCTGGGATGTGGGGATCGAAAGCGGCATGGAACTATTTCCTGATTGAGGCGAAGAACAGAATACCCCTCTCCTTCGGGGAGAGGGAGGGGCCCGTCGCGCAGCGGCGGGAGGGTGAGGGGTCACCGTTCACGGGTGGCTTCGGCAATTTCTTCCAGCACACCATCGATGTTCTCAATCACGTCGTTGTTCCAGAAGCGGATGACGCGGCAACCCTTCTGCGCAAACCACTCGGTTCTTTCTTCGTCGGCATCGGTCGTGCTGGCATGCTGGTAGCCGTCGATTTCCACGATGAGCTTGGCTTCAAAGCAGAAGAAGTCCGCAACATAAGGTCCCAATGGAACCTGCCGGCTGAACTTCAGCCCATGAAGCTGCTTGTTCCTCAGTTTCGACCAGAGCTTTCGTTCCGGACCGGTCATGCTCCGGCGCAAAGTGCGCGCCAGATCGACGGAGCCTTTCGGGCCGAGTGCCACGGAAGCCCCTCACCCTCCCAAAGCCTGTCGGCTTCGGGCCCCTCCCTCTCCCCGAGGAGAGGGGGCGTTTGGTCGCGCCTTCACTTCTCCAGATACCCAGGCTTCCCGATCCAGCGCTTCTGCCGCTCGTAGCCATCCGGCATCGCGCCCCTGGCCTCCGCCTCGGCCATCGCCTTCAGGCGCGCCTCCTTCTCCGGCGTGTCCTCGGGAATCGCGTCCAGCGCATCCTTCAGCATCTTCTCGTAGTCGGCGCCGACCGGGCAGACGTCGTTGCAGCGGCGGCAGCCGGTGACGGCGCCGGCGCCGCGCAGGATCGACTGCCACAAATCGAAGCTGTCCTCCGAGCGCAGCATCATCTTCTGCTTGTTCGCGTCCGGCTCGGTCATCAGGTTGGTCAGATAGTCGGTGAGGTGATGGAAGCCGTGGGGCGCGCGATACTTGTCGCAGGCCGACCAGTCGCGGTCCCAGTGGCCGATCACGTCGCCGGGGCAGGCGCTCAGGCACCGCCCGCACTCCGGGCCGAGGCACAGCCCCGTCTCCATAGGCGCGCCGCACTCGACCGGCACCGTCGACAACACGCCCGCGAGCATCACCCGGGGACCGTATTCGGGCGTGAGCAGCTGGTGGTTGAGGCCGAGCGTGCCCAGCCCGGCCTCGACCGCGCAGTGTTCGAGCGGCAGCAGCGGCTTCAGGTGCTCGTCGGGATCGCCCCGGTAGCGCCACGGGTCGACGTGGGTCGGCGGAACGATCAGGGCCGGATAACCCTTTGTTTCCAACCAGAGAACGAGTTCGAGCCCGATTTCCTCGAGCGTCGTCATGGTCAATTCGTCGTTGTAGTACTTGTGCCGCTCGTTCCAGCGCGGGATGCGGGTCACGCCGCTCGACAGCCGCTTGCCCAGCACGATCACGTTGCCGGCGTCATGGTCCGAGATATTGGCCGGGATGCGCGGCTCGTCGGGATCGGGCGGGTTGGCGTTGATCTGCGCGCTGTCGGCGATGCCGACAAGGTCGGCGCCGAGCGCGCGGGCCTTGTCCTTGATCTCGTCGGCGGTGATGGGTTCCTGAAAGGGGGTAACGCTCATGGCTGTCGTCTTGCTTCCGAATGGGGGTGTTGCGGCAGGCGGGCGGACCGGACTATTCGGCCTCGGCGTCCTCGGCGGCCGCCTCGCGTTCGCGCTGCTTCTTCTTAAATTCCTGCATCTGGCGGGCGACCATGCCCTTGTAGCCCTCGGGGCCGACCCAGCGGATGTTCCAGTCGTTCAGGCCCGGCACGTCGGCGCCGGCCTTGCGGTCTTCCTTGAACTTCTTCGCCTTCTCGACCTTCGCCGGGGTCTTCTCGGGAATGAACTTCTGCACGTCGCTCAGATGGGCGTGATAGTCGTTGCCGACCGGGCAGACCGCGAGGCAGCGCGGACAGTCGCCGAACGAGCCGACGACGCGCAGGAGCCCCTGCCAGAAGCCGAACACGCCGCGCGACTTGATGAATTCCTGCTTCTGCTCCGGGGTGAAGTCGATGAAGCGGTCGAAGAAGCTGGTGATCTGGGCGAAGCCGAACTCCTGGGCCTCGGTCGCGCAGTTGCGCTTGTCGATGCCGAAGTGCCGGACGGCGTCCGACGGACAGGAATAGAGGCAGCGCGAGCAGCTTTCGCCGATGCAGACCTGCTCGGTCAGCGGCGCGTCGGGTTCGAGTTCGAGCTCGGTCAGGATGCCGGTGAGATAGACCCGCGGCCCGTATTCCGGGGTCAGGATGTTGACCTCGAGCCCGAAGGTGCCGAGCCCCGCCTCGATGCCCAGGTGCCGGGTCGACAGCCGGCCATAGCTGGCGCGCTTGAGGTTCCAGTCGGTTTCCTGGGCCGCGGTGATGAAGCTCGGATGGCCCTCCTGCTCGAGCTTTTCGGCCAGCTTGAAGGCGATCCGGTCCATCCGCCGCAACACCAGCATGTCGATATACTGGACCGCGATGTTGGTCTTGGCCCGGAAGGCGGCGACCGGGATGTGCTGCACGATGACGATGACGCTCTTGACGTGCGGAGAAATGCTCTCCGGCGTCTGCGGCCATTGCGGGTCGGGCGGAAACGCGTTGAGTGTCTTGGCGCTGGCGATCCCGACGAGATCGGCGCCGAGATCCGTGGCGAGGGCCTTGACGGCGGCTGCATCCATGGCTTCGGACCTTGCTGTGGCGGCCCGGGCGCGCCCGGGCGGCTGAGGTGACCCTAACCTAGACCGCGCCCCGGCCGTCGACTATCCAAATAGTGCAATCACCGGGACAGGAGTGCATCCTTCGTGCGCCGGGCCTCGCGCAGGGTCGCCGACGGCGGCTCGCCGAAGCGGTCGCGATAATCGCGCGCGAAATTGCCGGGATGGTGGAAGCCCCATTTGCCCGCGATCCCGGTGACCGTCTCGCCCGCGCGTGCGGCGGCGATCTCGGCGCGCACCCGGTCGAGCCGGACCTGCTTGAGGTAGCCGACGGGGCCGATGCCCCGGAAGTCGCGGAAACCCTTGAACAGGGTCCGCGGGCTGACCCCGGCGACGCGTACCATGGCGTCGAGGCTGGGGGCCTCCTCGGCGTGGAGGCGGATGAACTCCTCGACCCGCTTGACGTAGTAGGGAGCTGCCCGGGCGGCGGGCCGGTCCAGCAGCGGCTGGGCGCTGTTCGGATAGCGACGCAGCAGCAGGGTCAGCAGCATGGCCTCCGCCGAGCCCTCGCCGGCCCGGGACGAGAGCGCGGGAACCGGCTCGTCCATGTCCGCGAACAGCAGGTCGACGAAGGCGCCCAGACCGGCCATCCGGTCGAGCGGCTGGGCCTGCTCGGGGGCGAAGGTCACATGGGGCCGGGCGGGGGCGTCGGCGACCGTTTCCAGATGGCGTTCGAGTTCGCCCCGGTCGATCTTGACCACGCGCAGGGCGCTCTTGCCCTTCCAGTGCAGGGCGATGGGCGCGAACGGGTTGACCACATAGGCGGTGCCGGGGTCGATGGGCACGGTCGCCTCGCCGTAGGTCGCCGCGCAGAAGCCGCGCACCGGCATGAGCAGCAGGTAGAAGCGCTGCATCGGCCCGGAGGTGATCCGCACTTCGCTGTCGTACTCGAAATAGTAGAGCGAGAGGGTCCTGAGCCGGGCGTGGTGATAGACGGTGCGGAAGCCCTTTTCTCCCGCCGGCAGTTCAAGCCGGTGCGGGGCGAACAGTTCGGCCACCCGGGCGCGGGCCTCGTCCGGGTCGGTGGTTTCGAGAAACCGGTGGCGGGCGAGCGGGCGGGTCATCGCCGGTCTGCGAAAAAAGAATGAGCCTCCCGGGATCTCCCCTCTCCCCTTGGGGGAGAGGGGCAGGGGTGAGGGCTTGCCGAAGACGGGCCGTCTCCCCAAGCGTGCGATCGACCGGTCGCAGCCGGCGACCCGCCATGCGTGGCATCTGTGGATGTGGAAAGGCGGCCGGCCACGGTTTGCAGCCGAGACAGGCCCTCACCCCTGGCCCCTCTCCCCCAAGGGGAGAGGGGAAATCGCAGGGTGGCGCCTATCTGGCCACCGCGTCGGGTCTCGGGGCCCAGCGACCCGGACCTACTCCGGCAGGCCTTCCAGCTCGGCGTCGCGGGCGAAGGCGTTGGGGTCGACGTCGCCCCACATCTCGGTCTGGTACTTGGGATAACGGACGGCGAAATCATTCATGATCTCGGCAAAGGGCAGGTCGGTATAGATGCCGCGGTCGTCGACATATTCCATGTGGCGGCGGCCGGCCTGATCATACTCCTGGAACAGCGCGTTGGCGCGCCCGTCGAATTCCTGCGCCTTGACCCCGAACTTCTCGCACAGGGTGATGTTGAACACGGGCGTCGCCTTGACCCAGGTCTCCTCGAGCCAGAGGTCGGCGTAACCGTGATAGGTGAACAGGTCGGTGCCCATCTGCTCCTTGAGGCGCGGCGTCGACAGGTGGTTGCGCACGTCGGCGTAGCCGACCCGAGCCGGGATGCCGATGGCCCGGCAGCAGGCCGCCATCGCCAGCGATTTCTGCACGCACCAGCCCCAGCCGCGGCCGATCAGGGCGCTCGCCTTGTAGTCGCGCCGGTCGAGCGAGATGCTGTAGGGCGTATAGAGGAACTCGTCGCGGATGGCGTAGAACAGCTTCACCGCTTTTTCGCGGTCGTCGCCGCCGCCCGCGCTCCGGCTCTCGGCGAAGTCGCGCACGACGGGCGTGTCGAAATCCATGTACCAGGTCGGCGCCAGGAAGGCGGCCGGGTCGGTGGCGTCGCACGGCACGCCGTCGATGTCGGCGGGCTCGACGAGGGGCTTGTCGGTCATCTGTTCTCTTCCGTTGTGTCGGCGCGAAGGTAGCGATCCGGGCCCCGAGATCAAGCATCCGCGTGCATGGCCGCCATTCGGCGGGTTGAGGGCGCCCGCGCCGGGCGCTAGAAAGGGCGGCCGTATCACCCGCGCCGCGCCCTGTGAGCGCGGCGCCTCCAGACAAGGATCGCCGCCCCGTGACCACGCCGACCACCCTCGCCCCGAGCCTGACCCGACCCAACCTGGCCGCCGCCCTGTGGCCGGCGCAAGAAAGCGCCGCTTTGCGCGCTGCCCGCGCGGTGCTGCTGGCCGTCGCCGGCAGCCTGTTCATCGCCGTCTGCGCCCAGATCAAGGTGCCGATGGTGCCGGTGCCGATGACCATGCAGACCTTCGGCGTGCTGCTGGTCGGCATGGCCTTCGGCTTCCGCCTCGGCCTCGCGACCCTGATCCTCTACCTCGCCGAGGGCATGGCCGGCCTGCCGGTGTTCACCAACCCCGGCGCCAGCCCGGCCTATTTCCTGGGCCCGACCGGCGGCTACCTGGTCGGCTTCGCCGTCGCCGCCGCGCTGGCCGGCTGGCTCGGCGACCGGGGCTGGGACCGCTCGGTCTGGACCGCGACCGTGGCCATGACGCTCGGCACCGCCTGCATCTTCGCGCTCGGCGTCGCCTGGCTGGCCACGCTGATCGGTTTCGACAAGGCGATCGCCGCCGGCCTGATGCCGTTCCTGATCGGCGCGGCGGTCAAGATCCTGCTCGCCGCCTTGCTTCTGCCCGTCGCCTGGAAGCTGGTCAGCCGCTTCCGCGGGTAAGGGCGCTCCGATCATGACCGCTGCCGTGTCCGCCGACACCGGCTGGCGCGACCGGCAGCCCGGCCGGCTGATCGACATGATCCGCCGGCAGGCCGCGCTCAATCCCGACGCGCCGGCGCTGACCGAGGCCGATGGGCCGTCCATCGACTATCGCGGCTTGGCGGCGGCGGTTGGTGCTGCCGCCGAGACTTTCGAACGCCTTGGCGTGGGTCCCGGCGACCGGGTCCTGATCGTCAACGAGAACTCGATCGCCGCGGTGACCGCGCTGTTCGCGGCGGCGGCCCTCGACGCCTGGCCGGTGCCGGTCAACGCCCGGCTGTCGGCGCGCGAGATCGACGAGATCGGCAAGCACTGCGCGCCGCGCCGGATCGTCTTCACCACGGGCGTGTCGCCGGAAGCCGCCGTTCATGCCGGGCGCCACGGGGCCGAGCCGGTCGATCTCGACGGGGTCGGCACGGTTCATGTCGGGCCGAGGGGCGACGGCGCGCCCGAGCCCGTCACCGGGGATCCCGTCCGCGACGTCGGCGTGCTGATCTACACGTCGGGCACCACGGGCCGGCCCAAGGGGGTGATGCTCAGCCACCGGGCGGCGCTGTTCGTCGCCTCGAGCCCCGGTGCCCAGCGGCCGACCCAGCCCGGCGACACGATCTACTGCGCCCTGCCGATCGCCCATATCTACGGCCTGACCTCGACCTGCCTGCGCGGGCTCTACGGCGGGGCGGAGGTTCTGCTCGCGCCGCGCTTCGAAGCTTCCCAACTGGCCGGGATGCTGGCAGAGGGCCGGGTGACCATGCTCCAGGGCGTGCCCCAGATGTATGTCCGGCTGCTCGCCCACCTGCGCGAGCACCCGCGCGACCCGGCCGCGCCGAGGCTGGTTTTCGCGACCATGGGCGGCGCCTATGTCGAGCCCGCCCTCAAGGAGGCCGCCGAGGCGGCGCTCGGGGTCCGCATCGTCGTCGGCTACGGCATGACCGAGTTCGCCTCGACCGTCACCCGGTCGCTGCCCCAGCATGTCGGCCGCGACACCTGCGCCTCGAGCCCCGGCAGCAGCGGGCCGGCGCAGGTGTCGCGGCCGACATGCTGGGGCAGCGACCGGGTGACGGTCGAGGCGAACTCGGTCATGCCGTAGCCGAC
>CAMYMQ010000286.1 GCA_947259335.1 uncultured Alphaproteobacteria bacterium
CCCAGGGGCGGCGCGCGGGCGGGCGGCGGCACACCGGCGACCCGCGAATTCTTGGAAAAAAAGCTAACCAGCTATCGGACCGCGATTTTTCGGCCCCTTCTCTGACACGGCAACAATACTTTGGAGTATTGTTGTGGATAAAATTGTGGATAAAGATTTTGCGGTTTGTTGAGAGCCCGGCGTTTTATTCACAAGAAATGTGAATCGGAAACACAATTAAATTGCGTTGCCGAATTGTGAACGGCAGACTTCTTGACGGTTCGTAGAAGCGCCGGAGCGATTGCTTTGTCAGTGGTTCCGGTGGCGGGGTGGCCGATCCGTCGGTCATGTCGTCGGGCCACCGGTACTGGCTGCGGTAGCCGAACGGGCGCAAGCCCGCCACAGCGCCGCAGCGGGGGCCGGTTCGCCGGAGGCTGTGCTTTTCCGAAGCCCGGCTTACCGGGGTGGGCTCGCGGCGCCGCAAGGCGTGGCGCAAGGCTCCCCCCGGAGGCCGTATCGTCGGGCGGTGTTCTCCCAGCACCGTGCCCTGACGTTGCGGTCAGCGGGTGCCGGTCCCCAAGCGGGATCGGATCGAGGGGACAGTGCATTCACGCCGGTGGCGGACGGTCTGGTCGCGGGACCGTCCGGCCCAGGGGTCGCGCCGACTGTGCCTGGACAGGCGCGGCTCGCGGGTGATCCGACGCGGGACACGGAAACCGTTCTTCGGTTTCCTCCGCGAAGGCTCGCTTCGAATGGACCGTGAATGCTGGTCGGGGGAGAGTGCTGCGGTTCACCCGGCCGGCAGTGGAGGCGTCAAGGAGTGTTGCCTTCCTGCCCGGGGAAGGGGACATCAAGCGCAGACCCCCCGGTCGCGTCCTTGACGCCTCCCTTTTTATCTGTTTCCCGAAAATATCTCAAGTAAAAAGGAAGACTAACGTTAGTCTTTCCTTTTCGCGTGGCGCGCGCACAGGCGCTTTCTCTTTCTAGTCTTGACGATTATTTGGCCGGCATGAGGACGGTGTAGTCGAAGTCCAAGACCACGCTTGGATCGTACTTGCCGTCCGCGTCCCTGTCGGGGAAGTCGCCGCTCGCCCGGTCCTTGACCGCCACCGTCCGCACCCTGAGCGCGCCGAGGTCGGTCCGGCCCGGGAGCGCGTCCTTGCCGACGATCTCGGACCAGGCGTAGACCGTGTCGCCGGCGAAGACCGGCGCAACGTGGCGGCCGCCGTTGATCGCCGCGATCCTGAAGGCGTTGGCCAACCCGTTGAACGAGAGCGCCCGGGCGAGCGAGATGACATGTCCGCCGTAGATCAGCCGCCGGCCGAACCGGCCCTGGGACTCGGTGTGCTGGTTGAAATGGACCTTGGCGGTGTTCTGATAGAGCCGGGTCGCCAGCGCGTGCTCGGCCTCCTCGACGGTCATGCCGTCGACATGATCGATCTTCTCGCCGACCGCATAGTCGCCCCAGCGCGCCGGCGAGCCCGCGAGGCCGTCGTCGTAGCCGGACAGGTTCAGGCCTTCGGGCACGGCCAGCTCGCTCACCGGCACCGCTTCGGGCAACTCGGGCACGACCGGCTCCGGCGCCGGCGCGCCGGGGTCGCGCTTGCGCACCATGACCCAGCGGCAATAGTCGAGCGCGACCAGCCCCTCCTGGGTCTCGCCGACGGTGCGGACGTAGACGATGCCGGTCTTGCCGCCGGTGTTCTCGCGCAATCCGATCACGGTCGAGCGCGCGGTGAGCGTGTCGCCCGGAAACACCGGCGCCCCGAACCGCCCGCCCGCATAGCCGAGGTTGGCGACGGCGTTGAGCGAGATGTCCGGCACCGACTTGCCGAACACGACGTGGAAGGTGATCAGGTCGTCGACCGGCGCGGCGGGCAGGCCGATGTCCATGGCGAAGGTGTCCGACGACTGGACCGCGAAGCGCGTACCGTAGAGCGCGGTGTAGAGCGAGACGTCGCCCTCGGTCACCGTGCGCGGGGTGGCGTGGCGGATCTCCTGGCCGACCGCGAAGTCCTCGAAGAAATTGCCCGAATTCGTCTTGCTGCTCACGCCGCCTCCAGTTCCGCGATCGCCTCGGCCAGCGCGACCAGCCGTTGCGCCTCCTCGACATGCAGGTTCTCGATCAGCCGGCCGTCCACCAGCACCACCCCCTCGCCCTTCGCCTCGGCCTGCGCATGGGCCTCGATGATCCGGCGCGACCAGGCGACCTCGTCCTCCGACGGGGCGAAGGCGTGGTTGGCGCCCGCGACCTGCTTGGGATGGATCAGCGTCTTGCCGTCGAAGCCCATCGCCCGGCCCTGGCGGCAGGCGCGCTCGAATCCCTCGTCGTCGCCGAGGTCGAGATGGACCCCGTCGGCGATGGCGACGCCATAGGCCCGCGCGGCCAGCAGCGACAGGCCGAGGCTCGGCAGCATGGCCAGCCGGTCGGGCGTGTCCCGGGCGTGCATGTCCTTCGAGAGGTCCGAGGTGCCCATCACCAGGCAGGTCAGGCGCGGCGCCTCGCGGGCGATCTCCTCGACGTGGAGGACGCCCAGCGGGGTCTCGATCATCGCCATGATGGCCTGGTTCTCGGGGCCCTCCCACTGGCGCAGCAGGCTGTCGAGATGCGCGAGCTGGTCGGCGCTCTCGACCTTGGGCAGCAGCACGGCGTCGGCGCCCGACTTGGCGACCGCCGGCACGTCCTCATGACCCCAGCCGGTGTCGAGCCCGTTGATCCGGATGATGACTTCGCGCTTCCCGTAGGCGCCCGAGGCGGCCGCCGCGCAGACCTGGCCGCGGGCCGTCTCCTTGGCGTCCGGCGCGACCGCGTCCTCGAGGTCGAGAATCAGCGCGTCGGCCGGGATGGTCCGGGCCTTTTCGAGCGCGCGGGCGTTGGAACCGGGCATGTAGAGCATCGAGCGGCGGGGCCTGGCGGAGGATTCGCCCATTGACAGCGGTCTCTTTCCCGAAAAATGTTGCGGCGCAAACTAGTGGCCGGCTCCGATCCGGGCACTTTGACACAAGGCCGCACCCGATCAAGGGTGGGGGTCTCCCTGCCGCGACCGTGGGAATTCGATGAACGTCCTCTCCGTGCAATCGACCGTCGCCTACGGACACGTCGGCAACGCCGCCGCCGCCTTTCCGCTCCAGCGCCTGGGCCACGAGGTCTGGCCGGTCAACACGGTGAACTACTCGAATCACCCCGGCTACGGCGACTATGTCGGCGGCATCTACCGGGCGGGCGACGTCGCCGACATCCTCGGCGCGATCGAGGCGCGCGGCGCGTTCGAGCGGTGCGACGCGATCCTGACCGGTTTCATGGGCTCGGCCGACATCGGCCGCGAGGTGCTGGCCGCGATCGGGCGGATCAAGGCGGCCAACCCCGAGGCGCTGTTCGTACTCGACCCGGTGATGGGCGACGCCGAGCGGGGCATCTACGTCGCCGAGGGCCTGCCCCGCTTCTTCCGCGAGGAGGCGATGGCCAAGGCCGACATCGTCGTGCCCAACGTGTTCGAGCTGGCCCACCTGACCGGCCATACGATCAAGGACATCGAGACGGCGGCGAACGCGGCCCAGTCGCTGATGCGGGTTGGCGACTCGGGGGACGGCCCGTCCATGGTGGTCGTGACCGGCCTGCGCCACGAGAGCGAGATCTCGGTGCTGCTGGTGACCGACGGACAGGCGTGGCAGGCGACGACGCCGCTGGTCAACATCCCGTCCTGGGGCGCGGGCGACGCCTTCACCGCCCTGTTCCTGGGCAGCTATTTCAACCTGCACGACGCCCGCGCCGCCGTGGTCCGCGCGGTGTCGTCGATCTACGGCCTGTTCGTGGCGACCGAGGCGCTGAACGCCGACGCCCTGGCGCTGATCGAGGGCCAGAAGGAGATCGTCAACCCGAGCGAACGCTTCGCCGCCCTGCCGGTCTGGAGCGCATGAGCGGCCGCGCCCCCTCGCCTTCGGCGGCGAAAGGCTTTATGACAGGCGCCGCACCGGCCGCCTCGCGGCCTCTCTCCCCGGTCCGTTGAACCGGTCACGAACGCTGCGCCCTCGCTCCGCGGTCTCCCGTCCATGGATTTCGTTCTCTTCGCCAAAGGCATCATCGCGGGCTTCGTCATCGCCGCTCCCGTCGGGCCGGTCGGCATCCTGTGCGCCCAGCGGACCCTGGCGAAGGGCATCCCGGCGGGCCTGATCGCCGGCAGCGGCGCCGCTATCGCCGATACCATCTTCGGCGCGGTCGCGGCCTTCGGGCTGACCTTCATCGCCGGCCTCCTGATCCAGATCGAGAACTGGCTGCGGCTGGGCGGCGGCATCCTGCTGCTGATCCTCGGCCTTCTTACCATTCTGAAGAAGATAAGCCCGTCCGAGGAGCCGAAGCGATCGCTGACCCGGACCGCCGGCGATTTCGCGTCGACCTTCGTGCTGACCATCACCAACCCCATGACCATCCTGTCGTTCAGCCCGGTCTTCCTGGCGGTCGGCGCGATCGTGCCCCAGGGCGACCTGCCCCGGGCCTGGACCCTGATCCTGGGCGTGCTGGCCGGCTCCTCGCTGTGGTGGCTGACCCTGTGCGCCCTGGCCAGCCTGTTCCGCCAGAAGCTGAGCCTGTCACGGATGCAGATCATCAACCGCATCTCCGGCGGCCTGATCATCGTTTTCGGCCTGCTGGTGCTGGCCAGCGTGACCTCGCTGGGCAAGCAGCTCTTCGACCTGGTGCCGCTTTAGGGCCCGCCTCCCGGCGGACGATTGCGCGCGCCGGGGGTCGCCACGCCCGCTGCGCCGCCGGCCCGGCGGGCTTTCCTCGTCCCGACGCCCGCCCC
>CAMYMQ010000287.1 GCA_947259335.1 uncultured Alphaproteobacteria bacterium
CGGTCAGCGTCCTGCCGGGCGCGCTCGTGCCCGCGCCCGGCTTCGGCAGCAGCGACTGCCGGACCTGCGCCGCGCATCTCGCGCGGCTCGACGAAGAAACACTGGCCGGCGCCGATTTGGGCCCGGCCGTCCACTGGCTCAATTCCTGACCCCGGGAGGGACCGAAAGATGGCCGATTCGCTGATCCTGTACGACGCCCCCAACAGCCCCTGCGCCCGCCGGGTGCGGATGTGCCTGCTCGAAAAGGGCATCGACTTCGAGATCCACTGGATGAACCTGGCCCTTATGGACCAGAAGCAGGCCTGGTACCTGAAGATGAACCCGAACGGCCTGGTGCCGACCCTCAAGCACGGCGACCGGGTGGTCTACGAATCCAATGTCATCAACGAGTATCTCGAGGCGATCCATCCCGAGCCGGCGCTGATGCCGAAGGACGAATACGGTCAGGCCCAGGTCCGGATGTGGATCGCCTTCGAGCTGGAATGGTCCAAGCCGTTCCGCGACGCGATCTACGAGACCTTCGCCAAGGACCGGCTCAGGAGCAACATCGACGATCCGGCCAAGCTGGAAGCGGAGATCGGCAAGCGGACCTCGAACCCCTTCTATCTCCGCTTCGCCCGCAAGGTACTGGCCGAGCCCAGGGACGAGGCGCTGCTGCAGGACAAGTACGACCTGCTCCACGAGAAGATGGCGTGGTGGGAAGACAAGCTGTCGGACGGGCGCGACTGGTTGGTCGGCGACACCTTCACCTTCGCCGACATTGCGATGGCGCCGCGCACCGACATGTTCGAGCTGATCGGCATGACCGACTTCGCCACCCGCTATCCCCGCATCACCGCCTTCATGGGGCGGGTGAAGGCCCGTCCGAGCTGGGCGGCGTCGCAGATCTTGCCGGAAGCCGGGGCGACGACGACGAAGGTCGCCGCCTGACGATACGGCGCGCCGGGACGGTTGCGGGCCGCGCCGGGTTCGTGTCGGTCCGGCGGCCGTTGGTCGTGCGCCCCTCGGCCGCCAGGTCGTCGCTGCGGGTCTCGACGACGGCTTCCAAGCGGGTCATGAAGGCGGCCTTGTCCGGCCCCGGCTCGAGCGGCGGCAGGAATTCCACGACGACGGTCCCCGGCCGCTTGCGCGCTTTCCGGCGGTCCCAGCACAGGCCCATGTTGGTCGCGACCGGAACCACGGCCATACCGATGTCCCGGGCCACGTGATAGACGCCGGCACGGTAGCGCTCCCGGGTGCCGACCGCCATGAGCGTGCCTTCGGGATAGATCAGGATCGAGCGGCCCTGGCCGTGGACGGTGCGCGCGCCGTCGACCAGCGTCGCGCGCTGGCCGGCGCCGCCGTTGGTGTCGACCAGGATCATCTCCAGCTTGCGCAGCAGCCGGCCCGCGAACGGGATGCGGGCGAGTTCGCGCATGGCGACCACCGCCAGCCCGGGGAGTACCGCCAGCATGACGATGCCGTCGGCCTCCGACTGATGCTTTCCGGCGAACACGACGGGCCGGTCCGCCGGGATATGCTCGCGTCCGCGCACCTCGACCCGGATCCCGGCGATCGCCCGCATCAGGACCCGGACGCCGCGGGCCCATGTCCGCAGGATCCAGGCCGCCGCGGCGCGGCGGGGCAGCAGGGTCAGCGGCAGGGCGACAACCAGGGTCGCGAGACAGTAGCTCTTGAAGACGAGATTGAAGACGGTCGAACGCATCGGAGGGCCACCTGTTTTGTGAGCAATCGTTCACTTTCGACATAAAGTGAGCGTTTGTTCACAAATCAAGGGGGCTTGCGCATATTTTTCGCCGGGGTGGGCTGCGCCATTTTACGCATTTCATCCGCGCGAACCGCTGCGCTAGTCTCGCGCCCGACAAGACACGACCGGATCAGGAGGACTTTCGATGGCCGCGCTTGAAAACGTTTCCATTCCCTATGGCGGCTATTGGTGCACGCCTTTCGCCAAGTGGCAGGGCAGCCTGGCGCACCTCCATTCGATCCAGTTCGCGGCGCATGTCGCGAAGGAAGCTCTGGCCGAGCGGGGCATTCCCGCCGACAGCTTCGACCATGCCGCGCTCGGGCTCACCGTGCCCCAGAAGCACAGCTTCTACGGCCTGCCGTGGCTGATGAAGATGATCGGCAACGATACGGTTGGCGGCACGACGGTCTCCCAGGCCTGCGCGACCAGCGCCCGGGTGATCCAGGGCGCGGCGCTGGAACTCGAACAGGGCATGGCCTCGGCCTCGCTCTGCGTCACCGCGGACCGCACCTCGAACACGCCGGTCGTGGTCTACCCGAACCCGCAGGGCATGGCCGGCTCGCCGGACATGGAGAACTGGGTGCTCGGCAACTTCTCGAAGGACCCGCTGGGCGGGCCCGAGATGGTCGGCACGGCCGAGAATTGCGCCCGCGACTGGCAGATCTCGACCGAGGAGCAGCATGAGGTCGTCGCTCAGCGGTGGGAGCAGTATGAAGCCGCGATGGCGAACGACCACGCCTTCCAGAAGAAATACATGAAGCTGCCCTTCGAGGTGCCGGACCAGCGCTACCGCAAGACGCTGGCCTCGCTGCCCGGCGACGAGGGCATCCGCCCGTCGACCCGCGAGGGGCTGGCGGCGCTCAAGCCGGTCGTCGAGGGCGGCACGGTGACCTTCGGCGGCCAGACCCACCCGGCCGACGGCAACGCCGGCCTGATCCTGGCCTCGCCCGAGAAGGCGAAGGCGCTGTCGAAGGACCCGACCATCTCCATCGAGATCAGGGGCCTCGGCATGGCCCGGGAACGGCCCGCCTACATGCCGGCCGCCCCGGTGCCCGCGGCCAAGACGGCGCTCGACATGGCCGGCATGACCATCGGCGACATCGACGCGGTCAAGACCCACAACCCGTTCGCGGTCAACGACGTGGTCTTCGCCCGCGAGACCGGCTTCGACGTCACCCGGATGAACAACTACGGCTGCTCGCTGATCTACGGCCACCCGCAGGGCCCGACCGGGATGCGCCTGATCATCGAGCTGATCGAGGAGCTGGTCGAGCGCGGCGGCGGCAACGGTCTGTTCACCGGCTGTGCCGCCGGTGACAGCGCGATGGCGGTGGTGGTGAGCGTCAGGAACGGGAAGTAAGCGGTTGAGGCCGCTGGTGTTCTGCCGGCGGCCGCCTCCGTATCCGGCCTGTCATCCGATCCTTCGAGGCCGCCTTTGGCGGCACCTCAGGATGAGCCGGAGAGCGGCATGCCACGTTGAGCCTCGCGCACCGGCTCATCCTGAGGTGCTCGCGTAAGCGAGCCTCTAAGGATGCGATGACGCGCTCCCCCTATACCCGCGCGATCTGTTCCGCCGACAGCGCGTCGATCGCCTCTGCGCCCGTCAGCGCCCGCGCCAGCAGGGCGTGGCAGTCGGTCATGACCTGCTCGGCGTAGAAGCGGGCCAGCACCCGGTATTCCTCGCCGAGCGGAGCGTCGTCCCCCTCAGATGACGGGGCGTTGCCGGCGGCGCGCAGCCACATCCAGCCGATATAGACCCGGCCGGCGAGCTGGAGGTAGGGCGTAGCGCCCGCCAGCGCGTCCCTCGGGGCTTCCGCGAGGCTCGCCATCAGCTGGTTCGAGGCGTCGTGGAGCAGGGCAAGCCCTGTCTCGACCGCCTGGTGGATGGCGCGGACCCGGTCGTCGCCGTCGAAGCGGGCGAGGTCGTCCTCGATCCGCTCGCTCAGCGCCCGGAAGGCGGCGCCGTCGTGGCGTGGCAGCTTGCGGGTCAAGAGGTCGATCGCCTGGATGCCGTTGGTGCCCTCGAAGATCGGGGTGATCCGGGCATCGCGATAATATTGCTCGGCCCCGTTCTCGCGCACGTAGCCGTAGCCGCCGTGGACCTGGATGCCGATGCTGGCGACCTCGCAGGCGATGTCGGTGAAGCAGGCCTTGCAGATCGGCAGCAGGAAGGCGACCACGTCGCCGGCCAGCGTCCGCTCTTCCTCGGTCTCGGCGGCGCGGGACAGGTCGAGCTGGCGGGCGGTCTCGTAGGCCAGCGCCCGGGCGCCGCCCGACAGCGCCTTCATGGTCAGCAGGTTCCGGCGCACGTCGGGATGCTCGATGATCGCGACCGGGCCGCCGTCGCCCGCGCCGTCGGCCCCCTGGGGCCGTTCCGAGGCATAGCGCAAAGCATTGGCGGTCGCCGCCCCGGCGACGCCGACCCCTTCGAAGGCGACCTCCGTGCGCATCGTGTTGATCATCGTGAACATGTTCTGGATACCGCGCATCTCCTCGCCCAGCAGCCAGCCGGTCGCCTCCTCGAACAGGACCTCGCAGGTCGGCGACCCGTGGATGCCCATCTTCTCCTCGATGCGCTGGACGCGGACGCCGTTGCGGTCGCCGATCGAGCCGTCGGGGTTGGGCAGGAACTTCGGCACCAGGAATAGGCTGAGCCCGCGCACGCCGGCCGGCGCGCCCTCGGTGCGCGCCAGCACGATGTTGACGATCTGCTCGGCGGCGTCGTGGTCGGCGAAGGAGATGAAGATCTTGGTGCCCGAGACGGCGTAGCTGCCGTCGCCGCGCGGCACGGCCTTGGTGCGGGCCAGGCCAATGTCCGAGCCGGCGTGGGGCTCGGTCATCGAGATCGTCGCCCCCCATTCGCCGCTGACCAGCCGGGGCAGGTAGAAATCGCGCAGCTCGTCGGTGGCGTGGGCTTCGAGCACCCGCGCGGCGGCGCGGCCGGTCGTCGGCATCATGGTGAAGGCGACACTGGCGCCGTTGAGCATCTCCGACAGGGCGCCCTGGACGACCTCCGGCATGGCCTGGCCGCCATAGACCTCCGGCAGGACCAGCGACGGCCAGCCCTGGTCCCGGAAGGTGCGGAAGGCGTCGACGAAGCCAGGCGGCAGCGTCACCCGGCCGTTGGCATAGCTGGCGCCGACGCGGTCGCAGGCTTCGTTGATCGGCGCGATGACCTCGGCGGAGAGCGCCCCGGCGGCCCGCACGACGTCCTCGAGCGTGTCGGCGTCGACATGGGCGAAGGCCGGCAAGCGCAGCAGGCTGTCGACGTCGATCACCCGCCGCAGCAGGTAGAGGATATCGTCGACGGGCGGCGTGTAGGCGGGCATGGGAGGCTCCGTGTGGGATAATTTACGTTCTTGTAAAAACTAAGATACTGGGCGACAGTGTGCCATGGCAAGCCCGCGCCCGGCGACTCTTCCGATCCGTCGGGTGCGCTTGCACGGCTCGCTTCGCGGCTCCTAATATGCCGCGAACATCCCAAGAGCGTGGAGGAGACCCGGGGCGATGAGTGCGACTGCCCAGCCCACATCCGAGGGCCAGAGCCCCGGCGACTGGACCAAGGACTATCCCTTCACCGACCTGACCCTGGCCCCGCCGCGGGTCGAGGTCGAGCGGCGGGACAACGGCGAGGTCGTGCTGACCAATCCCGTGCCGCTGGGCGACTATCCGGTCCAGCTGTCCGACGACCTGCGGCGCCACGCGGATACGCACCCGGACCGGATCTTCCTCGCCGAGCGCGGGGCCGACGGCGACTGGGTCCCAGTCAGCTATGCCGAGGCGCGGCGGCGGGTCGACTCGATTTCGCAATGGCTGCTCGACAACGGCCACGGCCCCGACAACCCGATCGCCTGCCTGAGCGACAACAGCATGAGATTCGCGCTGCTCCAGCTCGGCGCGATGCAGGTAGGTATCCCCTTCCTGCCGGTGTCGCCGGCCTATTCGCTGATGTCCAAGGATTTCGCGCGCATCCGCTACGTCTGCGAACAGTTCACGCCGTCGCTGATCTACGCCGAAAATCTGGCGCTGTTCAAACCGGCGCTCGACGCGGTCAAGCCCCGGGCGCAGCTCGTTGCCGCCCGTTCGGTCGATGCGATGCCGGGCGCGGTTCCGTTCGACGATCTCGTGGGCGCGACGCCCGGGCCGGCGGTCGAACAGGCCTATGCCAGGGTCGGGCCCGACACGATCGGCAAGATCCTGCTGACCTCGGGATCGACCGGCTTTCCAAAAGGGGTCATCAACACCCAGCGCAACATGTGCGCCTCGCACACCCAGATGACCCATGTCTGGCCGTTCCTGACCGAGCGGCCCCCGGTGATCTGCGACTGGCTGCCGTGGAACCACACCTTCGGCGCCAACTGGTGCTTCAACATGATCCTGCGCCACGGCGGCACCTTCTACATCGACGAGGGCAAGCCCGTGCCGGGCAAGTTCGAGGCGACCCTGCGCAACCTGCGCGACGTCAAGATCACCATGCTGCTCAACGTCGCCCGGGCCTATGACGCCCTGATCCCGGAGTTCGAGAAGGACGACGCCTTCGCGCGGCATGTCTTCTCCGACCTCGATTACATCTTCTATGCGGGGGCCGGCCTGCCCCAGGGCCTGTGGGACCGGCTCGAGGCCCTGTCGATCAAGGTGCGCGGCAAGCGGACCCCCATCCTGACCTCGCTGGGCTCGACCGAGACCGGCCCGCCGGCGCTGGTCTGCCACATGTCCGCCGACGTGACCGGGTCCGTCGGCCTGCCGCTGCCGGGCCTGGTCGCCAAGCTGGCGCCCGCGGGCGGCAAGACCGAGGTCCGCTTCAAGGGCGCGAACATCTGTCCCGGCTATTACCGCGACGACAAACGGACCGCCGAAGCCTTCGACGAAGAGGGCTTCTACAAGATCGGCGACGCGGTGCGCTGGGCTGATCCGGACGTGCCCGAGAAGGGCCTCATGTTCGACGGCCGGGTGGCCGAGAATTTCAAGCTGCTGACCGGCACCTGGGTCGCTGTCGGCGTCCTGCGGCTCGACGTGCTCACCCATCTGACGCCGCTGGTCTCGGACGCCGCCGTGACCGGCGAGAACCAGGAACAGGTCGGCTTGCTCGCCTTCGCCAACATCCCCGCCTGCCAGGCGGTGATCGGGGAGGGCGGCGACGCCCTGTCGCCGCAGGAGGTGGTCGCCCATCCCGCGGTCCATGCCGCCCTGCGGGAGCGGCTCGCCGCCTACAACAAGGCGCATCCCGGGTCGAGCCAGCGGGTCGCCCGGATGCTGCTGATGACCGAGCCGCCCGGCATCGACGCCGGCGAGATCACGGACAAGGGCTACCTCAACCAGCGCGCCATTCTCGACAACCGTTCGGATCTGGCCGAGCGCCTGTACGGCGCCGAGCCGGGAGCGGACGTCGTCATCGCCTGATTGCGCGCCACGAAGGGCTGCTGCGGCTTTGTAACGCTTGCATCCGGCCGGCTGGCGTATTCTTTTAGCGCCCGATTCGAGACAATGACGGGAGACCGAACCCAATGCTGGACAAGTCCAAGATCGGCCACGAATTCGAGCCGGTGACCTTCCGGGTCGATGAAGGCCGACTCCGGTTCTTCGCCAAGGCGATCGGGGAGACCAACCCGATCCATTTCGACGAGGCCGCGGCGAAGGCCGCCGGCCATCCGGGCGTCGTCGCGCCGCCGACCTTCGTCGGCTGCCTGGAGATGGACAAGCCGGACCCGTTCGAGATGGTCTCGGTGGTGGGCGGCGACCTGTCGAAGGCGCTGCACGGCAACCAGACCTTCGTCTATCACCATCCGGTCTATGCCGGCGACCACATCACCTACAAGAGCCGGATCAAGAACATCTATGACAAGAAGGGCGGCGCCCTCGAGTTCATCGATGTCGAGACCGACGCGATCAATCAGGACGGCACGCTGACCGCGGTCATCGGCCAGTCCGTCGTCATCCGCAATTCGTAAGGGGGACGGACAGATGGCAACGCAGGTCAATTACGACGACGTCAACGTCGGCGACGAGATTCCCACCCTGGTCGTCGGCCCGGTCACCCGCCACGACCTCGCGCTCTATTGCGGCGCGTCGGGCGACCACAATCCGATCCACACCGACAGCGACTTCGCCAAGAAGGCGGGGCTGGGCGACGTGATCGTTCACGGCATGCTGCAGATGGCCTATCTCGGCCGGCTGTTGACCGACTGGGTGCCGCAGGACCGGTTGCGCGAGTTCAACAGCCGCTTCACGGCGATGGCCCGCCCGCATGACACGATCACGTGCACGGGCAAGATCACCGAGAAGTTCGAAGAGGGCGGCGAGAAGCGCGTTCGCGTCGAGATCGCCGCGGCGACCGACAAGGGCGACACGACCCTGCAGGGTTCCGCCGTCGTCGCGCTTGGCTAGCCACGCCTGACCGATTTGCGGCGGCGGCCGGCTCTCCCGGCCGCACGCCGCGACGAATTCAAATCAGAGGAAGCAGACTGACATGAGCAAACTGGACGGAAAAGTCGCCCTGGTCTCGGGTTCGGGGCGGGGCATCGGCCGCGCGATCGCGCTGAAGCTGGCGAGCGAGGGCGCGCGGGTCGTCGTCAACGATCTCGACAAGGAGCCCGCGGAGGAGACGGTCGCGGCGATCAAGGCGATGGGCAGCGACGCCGTGGCCTGCGTCGGCAACGTTTCCGCCGCCGACTTCGGCGACCGCTTCGTCGGCACCGCCGTCGATACCTTCGGGACCGCCGACATCGTCGTGAACAATGCCGGCTTCACCTGGGACGCCGTCGTCCAGAAGATGACCGACGAGCAGTGGCAGGCGATCATGGACACCCATGTCACCGCGCCGTTCCGCATCCTGCGCGCCTTCGCCGAGGTCCTTCGGGCCAACGCCAAGAAGGAGGCCGAGGAGGGCAAGGAGGTGTTCCGCAAGGTTGTGAACATTTCGTCGATCGCCGGCCTCTACGGCAACGCGGGCCAGATCAACTATTCCTCGGCCAAGGCCGCCCTGGTCGGCATGACCCGGACGATGGCCAAGGAGTGGGGCCGCTACAAGTGCAACGTCAACTGCGTCGCCTTCGGCTACGTCAAGACGCGCATGACCCAGGAACTCCAGAAGGACGGCGCCGCCACCGTCAAGATCGAGGACAAGGACCTGCCGGTCGGCATCCAGCCCCAGATGATCAAGATGATGGAAGCGATGATCCCGCTCGGCCGCGGCGCCACGCCGGAAGAGGCCGCCGACGCGGTCTATCTCTTCTGCTCGCCGGAATCGAACTACATCAGCGGCCAGGTGGTGCTGGCGGGCGGCGGCCTGATTGTCTGATCGCCGTACCGGCAGCGATTCGATACCGCCGGCGGCTTCCGGCAGCGATGCCGGAGCCGCCGCGTCCGTCTACTGGGAAGACATCGAGGTGGGCGCCGTCGTCGAGGGCGGCGCCTTTCCTTTCGAGCTCGGTGAGATCAAGCGGTTCGCGGGCGTCTTCGACCCGCGGCCGACCCACCTGGACGAAGCCGCGGCGGCGGCCACCTTCTTCAACGGGCTGGCGGCGAGCGGGGCCCATACCTTCGCCGCCTGGGCGCGCCTCTATTGGGACCTGACTCCGGGCTGGGCCAACCAGGCCGGCACCGACATCTCCCGCATGCGTCTGCTGCGGCCGGTCCGGCCGGGTGACACCCTGAGCCTGCGTTTCGAGGTGCTCGACAAGAAGCCCTATCCGCTCAAGCCGGGCTTCGGCTTCGTCGACATGGACCACGACCTGCGCAACCAGCACGGCAAGACCGTCTTGCGTATGACCTGCCGGATCATGATCGAGCTGCGCCCGGGCGCCTGATCCGCGGGGCCGCGGGCCGGGGGCAGGAGGCCTAAGCGGCCCGGTCCGCGTCCGCCACGAAGGCCACCGGACCCTCGCCGGTCAGGAAATTCCGGACATTGCGCGCCGCGCTCGCCGCCAGCATGTCGAGGGCGCCCGGCACCAGCCCCGAATTGTGCGGAGAGCCGATCACGTTCGGCAAGTCGAGGAAGGGGAACTCCGGCTCGAACGGCGTGTCGAGCGCCATCGTCTCGCGCCACCAGGTGTCGATGCAGGCCGTGAAGCCGGGAGTGTCCTGAAGGTGGCGGTAGAGCGCGGCCTGATCGACGATGGCGGCGCGCGAGGCGATCACCAGGATCGCATCGGATTTCATCCGTGCCAGTTCGGCCGCGCCGATCCGGCCCCGTGTCGCCGGGTTCAGGGACGCCGTGACGGCGAGCAGGTCGCAACGGTCCAGGCAGGCCTCCAGGTCGGCGTCGCTGCCGATCCAGTCGACATGCCCGTCGCGGCGGCCCGAGCGGTTGAGCGCCTCGATGCGCATGCCGAAGGCGCGCAGCAAGCGCGCCGTTTCGCGGCCGATTTCGCCATAGCCGTACAGGCACGCGGTGCCGCCGGCGAGCATGCGGTTCTCCCGCCCGTAGCCAAAACGGCCGGCCGCCAGGTTGGCGTGCTCGGCCATCAGCCTCTTGGCCGCGGCCAGCGCCATCGCGACGATATGCTCCGCGATGGCCGGGGCGGCGGCGCCGGCGGTGTTGCCCATGGGCAGGTCGTCCGGGAACAGCCCCGGCGGAATATGGTCGATGCCCACGGACAGGGTCTGCACGAAGCGCAGCCTGTCCAACTGGCCGCGCTCTTCCGCGCTCAGTTCCGCGTGGGGGGCCAGCACGATGAGGGCGTCGGCGCTGCGCAGCGCGTCCGCCCGGGCGCCGGGATCGAGCTCGGTCAGCAGGACAACCGAGGCGACGTCGCCCAGGACGGACTCGTAGACCTCCCGCCCGATCGGGAGCGCCGAGGCGCACACGGCCACGGCGAAGGGCTTGGCGTCGACGGTCACCCGTAGAACAGCTTCGGCAGCCAGAGCGCCATCGACGGGATCAGCACGAGCAGCACCACCAGCGCCGCGTCGGCGAACAGGAAGGGCACGATGCCGCGATAGATATTGTTGAGCGCGATATCGGGCATCTGGGCGCGGATCACGAAGATGTTCATGCCCACCGGTGGCGTGATCAGGCCGATCTCGGCGACCACGACGACGAAGATGCCGAACCACACCTTGTCGAAGCCGATGGTCTCCGCCAGCGGCAGGAAGACCGGCACGGTGATCAGGATCATGCTCAGCGAATCGAGGAAGCAGCCCAGGATCACGTAGACCCCGAGCATGATCAGGATGACCACGTAGGGGTGCAGCGATTCGGTCCCGAAGAAGGCGGTCACCGCCTTGGGCAGCTGGGTCAGGACGATGAATTCCTTGAACAGGAACGCGCCCAGGAC
Source organism: uncultured Alphaproteobacteria bacterium (assembly GCA_947259335.1). Classification (GTDB taxonomy): domain Bacteria; phylum Pseudomonadota; class Alphaproteobacteria; order Bin65; family Bin65; genus CAMYMQ01. Next base: position 11,023 of record CAMYMQ010000287.1, read on the forward strand.
GATGAAGAACAGCATCGCCGTGGTCATCACCGTTTCGATCAGCGACTCGCGCAGGCCGGCCCAGGTGATGGTCCGGGTCGCGCCCGCGATCAGGATGGCGACAAAGGCGCTGACCGCGGCGGCTTCGGTCGGGCTGAAGACACCCAGATAGATGCCCCCGACGGCGCAGCCGAACAGGATCACGACCTTCCAGAGCTTTGTCACCGGCATCAGCCGCTCGACCAGCGACATGCCCGGGATCTTGGGAACCCGGTCGGGATACAGCCGGCCCATCACCGCGATCACCACGACATGCAGGACGGCGAGGGCGATCCCGGGAATGAGCGCCGCGGCGAACAGCTCCGGGACCCCGGCCTCGGCGATGATGGCGTAGAAGATCAGGATCACCGAGGGCGGAATCAGGATTCCGAGCGTGCCGCCGGACGCCACCGTCCCGGTCGCCAGCGCTTCGTCATAGCCGTGGCGGCGCATCTCGGGGATCGCCACCCGCGACATGGTGGCGGCGGTGGCCAGCGACGAGCCGCTGATGGCGCCGAAGCCGGCGCAGGCGCCGATCGTGCCCATCGCCAGCGCGCCGCGCATGCCGCTGAACAGGGCGTTGGCGGCATTGTAGAGCTCGGCGGACATGCCGGACCGGGTCGCGACCACGCCCATCAGGATGAACAGGGGCACGACGGTCAGGCCGTAGGCGTCCTCGGTGACCAGATAGGAGCCGGCCTGTCCCGCCGCGTCGAGGGCGAACTGCCAGCCGTCCATCACCGCGTAGCCGAGCAGGCCGATGATACCCAGGGCGGCGCCCACGGGAATTCGCGCCAGGATCAGGACAAGGACACCAAGCAGGCCCAGAAGGCCGATAAATTCGTTCGCCATCGCCCCGGTGTCCCCGCTGCCCGCCTAGGCGTCGCCCATCGGCGGCTCGTTCTCCTGCTGGCCGTGGGTAATCCACAGCACGGCGACCAGCACGGAGGCGACCGTCGCCAGCGCCAGGCCGATCAGCAGCGGCAGCCAGAACCAGAATTTGTTGATGTCGATCGACATCGCGTGCTCGTTGAAGCGGATCTTGTCCAGGGCGGGCTCGAGCGCCTGCCAGAAGGAGATGCCCAGGAAGACGATCGTCATGACCAGGCCGACCCAGCGCAGCACGTGGCGCACGCGGGGGCCCATGACATGGTCCATCATGTCGACCGCGACATGCTGGTCGCGCAGGGTGACGGCGGGCAGGGCGATGAAGAAGGAGGCGACGAAGGCGATGACCATGACGCCGACGTCATTCTCCCCGGTGAAGCCGGTGCCATAGCGCAGCACCAGCGACGTGCAGGTCCACAGCATCATGAAGACGACAAAGAGAGCGGCGGCGAAGGCCAGAACCTTCGCCGCCCGCTCCATCGATGCAGGTAGCCACTTCAACGCAGGCCGCCGGACCTAGTTACGCCAGAAGTTCTTCGACGTCTTGGCGTGCTTTGCGGCGAGATCGATCATCATCTTGTAGACCGCGCGGGCCGGCAGGCCCTTCTTCTCCTTCGCGGCAAGCTGGGCCTCGGTCACCTTGGCGCCCGCGGCCCGGAACCGGTCCATCTCGGCCTTCGTCAGGATGATCGGCTTGGTGCCGGCCTTGACCATGATGCCCTTGCCGATGGCGTCGAGCTTGTCCCACTCGTGGCCGACTTCCTTCTCCTTGCCCTTCATCGTCTCGACGACGAGCTTCTGGAGGTTGGCCGGCAGCGAGGTGAAGGTCTTCTGGTTCATCGCCACGCCGAAGCTGGAGACGTAGGAATACATCTCGGTCGTGTACTTGGTGACCGGGCCGATCCGGAAGGCGATGCCGGCTCCGCCGTAGTCGATGAAGGTGCCGTCCAGCGTGCCCTTCTCCATCTGCTCGACGATCTGGGTCGGCGGCAGGCCGCGCGGGGTGCCGCCGAGGACGCGGATGAAGTCGCGGATCGGCTGCGAGGCGAACCGCATGCGCAGGCCCTTCATGTCCTCGATCTTGCGGACGGGAGTCTTCGCGGTGTGGATGTTGCCCGGCTGATGGGTCATCAGCTGGAGCAGCTTCACGCCCTTGTGCTCGGCTTCGAGATACTTGCTGAGCAGCGCTGCGTCGTTGAGCACCTTGGCGCCGATCTCGGCGCTGCCGATCATGAACGGCAGATGCGAAATCTCGGTCAGCGGAAAGCGTCCCGGGGTGAAGCCGTGGTTGAACCAGGTCACATCGGCGCGGCCGCGGCGGGCGAGGTCGTAGTAGACCGGCGGCGGGCCCATCTGGTTGTTCGGGAAGATCGTGAATTTGATCTCGCCGTTCGACTTCTTCTCGATTTCCTTGGTCCAGCGCTCCAGCCACTGCGAGTAGGAATGCTTGGGGGTGACGAAGTGGGCGAGCTTCAGCTCGAACTTCGCGGCGGATGCGGGCGTGGCGGACAGGGCCACGGCTGCGGCGCCGCACAGCAGCGCCAGGGCATGTCTGGATTTCATGGTTTCCTCCTCATGGGCCGTATTGCTTTTTGGTTTTGCGGCGGCCGGGGCCGACCGTTTCAGGCACGTCTGACTGGTATTCTTGCGGGCCTCGCTACTCCGCCTTCAGCGGCATGCGGCTCAGCCATTTTTCCACTTCCGCCGGGTCGTCGAACAGCGTCTGCAACTCCTCGCGGGCGGACGCCTCGGTCTGGCGCGCCGATTCGACGACCGACGGATCGAACCCTTCGACCCGGGTACTGATTTCGAGCCGGATTCCGTTGTTATCGTAGAAATACACGGAAAGGAAGCCGTCTCCGAGGTCGATCGGGTCGGTTATGTCGATACCGCATGACCGGACGTGCGCCCGCACCTCATCGAAACGCCGATGGGGCACGTGGAAGGCGACATGCTGCATGCCGCCGATATGGTCCCGATTCTGCTTGGGCAGGCCCTTGGGGTACTCGAACACCGCGAACAGCGAATCGTTGCCCATGTCGAAGAAATAGTGGCGGAGCTGGTCGTAGGGCGGCTGGCCGCGGTCGGCGGCAAACGGCACGCGCCGGACGTGGATCAGCCGCATCTGCAGGACCCGGGTATAGAAATCGAGCGTTCCCGGCAGGTCGTCGCTGACGATCGCGAGGTGGTCGATACCGCGCAGCGGAACGTCTGCGCTGTCGCTCGCAACGTCGCGCGGCTCGGCGTCTGCAGTGCCTTGAGCCTGTGCAAGTTCCATCGGATGGTCCCTTCGCCATTGGGGGAGCGCGCCGCCGCCGGTGCACCAGCACCGTGCGCCGCGTCGCATGCCGTGCGGGCAAAGCTAGGCATAGGCACGAAATCAGTCAAATTTATCATCTTTATTATGATAATAAGAATGTCGAATAGAAGTTTGGTCAGAAGGAAGCGCCATGACCGGTGCGGAGGCCGATCTCCGGAACCTGGATCTCAACCTCCTGAAGGTCTTCCTGGCGGTCTACGATCACCGGCGGACGACCGATGCGGCCGCGCGGCTGGGCGTGACACAGCCGGCGGTCAGCCAGGCGCTTGGCCGGTTGCGGGCCGTTCTCGGCGATCCCCTGTTCGTGCGGGCGCGGGACAGGATGGAGCCGACCCCGCTGGCGCGCGAACTTGTCCGACCGATCCGGGACGCGTTCGGCACGATCGGCGCCGCGGTCGCGCGGGACCGCAGCTTCTCCGCGCCCCGGGCCCGGCGGCTGTTCCGCATGGGCATGCTGGACTATGGCGTGGTCGCGCTGGCCCCGGGCCTTGCCGCGAGCCTGTCCCGCGAGGCGCCCGAGGTGACGGTCGAACTGCGCCACATGGCCCTCGACACGGCTTTGGAAGCCCTGTCGGCGGACAAGGTCGACCTGGCGACGGGTCCGTTCGGTGAGCTGCCGCACTATTTCGAAGCCACGCCGCTGTTCGAGGACGAGCTCGTCGTCATCGCGCGCCGGAATCACCCGGGGCTTCGGGACGGGCTCACCCTCGACGCGCTGCAAACGCTGCCCCACCTCGATATCTCCTACATCGCCGGGGACCGGGAGTTGGGCGTGAACCAATGGGGCCGGCTGGGCGTCTCCCTTCGCCGCGTCATGTCGGTTCCGCATTTCGCCGCCGCGCCCTGGGTGGTGGCCGCCAGCGACCTGCTGGCCATCACGGCCCGGCGCCCCGCGGAAGCCTTTGCCGAGGGGTGCGACATCGAGATCTACGACATGCCGGTGCCGGTCGAGCCGTTGCGCATCCAGGTGGTCATGCACCGGCGGAACGCCGAAGACCCGGGCATGATGTGGCTGCTGGAGACCGTCCGGTCTTCGATCGCCCAGTCCTCCTTCGGCGCGTCGCCGATGGCGCGGGCCGCGGAGGGGTGATTTGACGATAGGCGAGGCGGGCGACTATAGGAGGCGGCTGACCGACCGACGCTCCGGGGCGCCGGGCAGCCCCGCCGGCCCGGAACCCGGCGACAACCGGAGGCCTTCATGCTGATTGGCAAGGCGACGGCGCCCAAAAGCGCCATCTGCACCGCCGACGAGACGAGCATCACCGTCCGCGGCCGCGACCTGTGCGGCGACCTGATGGGCGGCATGAGCTTCGCCGGCTTTTTCATCCTCCACCTGACCGGCAAGCCGCCGACCGACGATCAGGCCTTCTTCGTCGACGCCATGTTGGTGGGCCTCGCCGAGCATGGCCTCACGCCGAGCGCCCAGGCCGCGCGGATGACCCTGGCGGCGGCGCCCGAGGCGCTGCAGGGGGCGGTCGCCGCGGGCA
>CAMYMQ010000288.1 GCA_947259335.1 uncultured Alphaproteobacteria bacterium
ATCCCGGCCAGACGCGGCCGCCAGACGTCCGGGTCGGTATCGCGGCGGAGGTCGCAGGCGACGGCTTCCAGGCCCGGCCACTGGCGCCGGAACCGGCCCGGGTCCCTCACGGCACCGACGACGTCATGGCCCGCGCGGGTCAGGGCGGCGACGACATAGCCGCCGATGAAGCCGCCGGCGCCAGTCACCAGCACGCGCATCGACGCCTCCCGTGACTAGGGCGGGGGATGGCGGGCAAAAAAGAACGCGCCCGGGTCATCGACGCGGGCGCGTTCCGATAGGTCCGGGAGGCCGGCCCTAGGGCAGGACAACCCGGTCGATTGCATGGACGGAGCCGTTGGTGGCGTCGATGTCCGGCTTGGTCACCTTGGCCTGGCCATAGAACATGCCCTTGTCCGGATTGAGGGCGTTCACCTCGATCGTGCGGCCGGCGAGCGTGCTCACCTGCCGGCTGCCGTTGAGGACGTCGGTCGAGCTCATCCGGCCGTTGAGGATGTGGTTGGAGACCAGGGCCTTCAGCTTCGCCCGGTTGCGCGGCAGCATCAGCGCCTGAACCGAACCCTTCGGCATCTGCGCGAAGGCGTGGTCGGTCGGCGCGAAGACGGCGATCGGACCCTTGCTCTCCAGCGTCGGCGTCATGCCGGCGGCCTTGGCGGCGGCCAGGAAGGTCTTGAAGGTACCCACCGAGGCCAGAACCTGGGCGGCGTTGCCCTGCGGCTTGAGCGGCGACGCCATGTTCGCGCAGGCGGCGAGCCCCAGAACGACGACAAAAAGGCCGGCCGATTTTGCAAGTCTTCCGATGTTCAGCATTCAGATATCTCCTGTTCCGTTTATACGAGGAAAGCCGACGGCCACCGCGCCCCGCGCGGCAACTCTGCCGGGCAGTCTGGCGGTACGCCTGTGCGGGGCAATTGCCAAAGCCGCCAACCGTCGTGACCGACACCATAGGCCAGCGGCCCCCGAAAGCCAAATGCCGTGCCGGAAAGGGGCAACTTCAGCTTGCGGGCGCATCTGTCTGTGTCCTGAGCGCCACAGGCGGCAAAAAAGTAGTCCGGGCCGTCCGGCCAGCGCGCGCGAGCTGCAATCTAAGTGAGAAAAAATCGAAATCGATAGTCCACAAGACATTTATCCAAGCGACAAAAAATCTTAACAAACTGCGCCAACCTATTCTCATAATATAAATTATTTCAATTAGATAAAAATTTTTTCCGATGATTATGGCTTCTGAATATGGTTAACGAAAATCCTCTTTTAATAGCAAATCACAATTTCTTTCAACGGCGCCGGGCGATTGACCGGTCTCCGCCGTCTCACTACCGCTGCCGTCGTCAACAACCTTCCTTCGCAGTGGGAGAGAGTCATGTCACAAACATCGCGTGTGTCGCCCAGGGCGGCGCTTCTTTTGGGTACGGCGCTGGCCCTGCTGACCCAGGTTCCCTCGACGGCCGTCGCCGCCTCGATGGTCGACCGGGGCATCGAGCGGCGGGTGTCCGATCTGGAAGCCGAGGTCCGGCTGCTCAAGAACCGGGTCAAGGCGCTCGAGGATCGCAAGTTGGCCGTGCCCGACAAGATCGTCGTGTCCGGCAACAGCCGCGTGAAGGTCACCCTCTATGGCCAGGTCAACCGCGCCGTCCGCTTCGCCTTCGCCAGCCGCGACGCCGAAGTCCATCACGTCGACAACGACAACTCGTCGTCGCGCATCGGCATCAAGGCGGTCGGCCGCCTGTTCCCCGACGTCACCCTCTCGGCCCTGACCGAGGTCGAGTGGCAGGAGAACCGGCGATCGAACACCAACGATTCGAACGACGGCAACGAGCGGCTCCGGGCGCGCAAGGTCGAGCTGTGGTTCACCCACGCGACCCTCGGTTCGCTCTATCTCGGCCACGGCAGCGCGGCTGCCAAGGACGTTCCCTATGCGACGCTGTCGGGCACGGACATCGTTTTCGACTCGACCGGTTGCGGCAACGACAACCTCCGCTTCGGTGCGCCCAACGGCTCCCAGTTCCCGCCCAACGGCCTGACCATGGGCGCGGCCTGTAGCGCCCTCGACGCCAGCCGCGAGAACCGGATCATGTATCGCACGCCGAAGATCGCCGGCTTCTGGGCCGAGGTCTCCCACGGCGAGGGCGACGCGGTCGAGGCGTCGATCCGGTATGCGGGCAATCCGTTCGGCTACAAGCCGGTCGACCTGGTCGCCGCCTTCGGCTACCGCTACCTGCCGTCCGCCGGCGCCCAGATCCCGGGCACGGCGCGCGGTCCGGGCAACAGCTTCGTCGGCTCGATCGGCGCGCTGCACAACCCGACCGGCCTCAACGCCCACTTCGCCGCGGGCACGGTCGGCACCCCGAACGCGCCGAACCCGTTCTTCTATTTCGTCGAGGCGGGCTGGCAGGGCCGTGTCTGGGCGATGGGCAAGACCCATGTCGCCGGCCACTTCGGCAACTATGACAACATCACCGCCGGCGCACATGCCTGGGTTGCCGGCGTCGCGCTTCGTCAGAAGGTCGACGCGGCGGCCACCGATCTCTATATCGGTTATCGGCTTGCGGACGCCAAGCTGAACGGCACCGGCCTCGACGCGGTGCACGTCATCATCGCCGGCGCCCGTATCAAGTTCTAGGCACCGACGGAAAGCGACGGCACGGATGTTCGGACTTCGGGGGGTTCTGGCGGTGGTGGTGGCCCTGGGGCTGGCGTCCTGCGCGAGCGGGGAGCCCGGCTCCAAGGATCGGCGCATCCTTGGCCTCAAGGTCAAGCCGCCGCCGCAGGAAACCCGTCCGAGCGAGGAAAAGCAGCGCAAGCGCCCCGGCCTCGTCAGTGGCGACGACGGCGCGCTGACGATCTACCGGAAATCGGATCGCGGATCGTCGGATCCGACCAAGCCGGAGAAGATCAAGCGCTGACCGCCGCCGCCGAGACAGTCGAATGAAGGGGCCCGGATCGCCGATCCGGGCCCCTTTTTTTCACCGCCCGGCCGCCTGCGTGTCATCACCGCGAAACCGACCGCGCCTAGAGTCCGAGTCAGCCGACACCCAGCCCGAGCCAGGAGCCGATCGATGACCGACAGTCTCGATGTCCCCGACGATGACGATGTTCCCGACTATGACGACGACACCGCCCGTTCCGACGACCGCAACCCTCATTTCGACGATATCGCCGCCGCCCGGCTGAACCGCCGCGATGCGCTGAAGGGCCTGCTCGCGACGGGTGCCGTCGGCGCGGCGGCGGCGGTGCCGTTCGGCCGCGG
>CAMYMQ010000289.1 GCA_947259335.1 uncultured Alphaproteobacteria bacterium
AGATGCGCCGGATCGGCGAGACCTTCGCCGGGCTGCCCCTGGTCGCCAACATGGTCGAGGGCGGCTCGACCCCGGTGCTGACCCGGGACGACCTCCAGTCGATCGGCTACACTCTGGCAATCTTCCCCGTCGCGGGCTTTCTGGCGGCCGCTCAGGCGATGCGGGGCGTCTACACCCGGATCCGGGAAACCGGATCGAGCGTCGGCGCCGAAGCCGAGCTATACGACTTCAAGGAGTTCAGCCGCCTCATGGGTTTCGAGGCGGTGTGGGAATTCGAGAAAAAATGGGCTGATTTGGAATAGAATACACACCTACCGGACAAGTCCTCGGATCACGCGGGAGCACGAACATGCACAAGACGGAAATTCATCCAGACGCTATCGAACGCATCAAGGAGCGGCGCGGCGGCAAGTTGCACCTGTTCGACACGATCGACCCCGCACGGACCGCGCTGGTCGTGATCGACATGCAGATCGCCTTCATGAAGCCCGGACTGCCGTCGGAAGTGCCGATGGCGCGGGAGATCGTTCCCAACATCAACCGGCTGGCCGAGGCCCTGCGCGACGCCGGCGGCACGGTCGCCTGGGTCTACAACACTTTCACCGACGAGATCCTGCAGGAGTGGTCGTCCTTCTTCGGCGGCACCTACGCGCCGGAGCATGCCCAGAAGGTTCTCAGCCAGCTCAAGCACGGCGCCGAAGGCCATGCGCTGTGGCCCGACCTCGACGTCCGGCCGGACGACATGCAGGTCGTCAAGACGCGGTTCAGCGCGTTCCTTCCCGGCGCGTCGGACATCGAGGCCCGGCTGCGCGAGAAGGGCATCGAGACTGTCGCCATCGTCGGCACGCTGACCAACGTCTGCTGCGAGTCGAGCGCGCGCGACGCCATGATGCGGAACTTCAACGTGATCATGGTCGCCGACGGCAACGCCACCTACAGCGACGCGATCCACAACGCCAGCTTGACCAGCCTGTCGATCACCTTCGCCGACGTGATGACGACCGATGAAATGATCACGCGGCTCGCGCCGGCATCCGCCGCCGCCGCCGAATAGTCCGGCCGCCGGCGCGAGCCCGCGGCCTTCCGCCACCGTCCCGACCGCCGCCCCACTCTACGAGGCCGATGAACCCGTTCCTTCGCCTATCGCTCCGCCGCAGCCATGCCGTTCTGGCGGCCGTCGTGATGATGCTCGCCGCCTGTGGCGACACCACGCCGCCCGAGGCGCGCCCGAACGACCTCACGGTTACCTACAGCTGGGACCTCGCCCCGGCGGACGTCACCGGGCGGCTCGACATCGTCAAGGGACGGGCGACCTACCGCGATAAGCGGGGCGCCAACCAGGTCCGCTTCACCTTCCAGCCCGCGCCCGCGCAGCTCGACACATTGTGGCGGGCCTTCCGCGAGAACCGGGTCGACACCATCGCAACCGAGGAAAAGGCTCCGGGCCGGCGCAAATCGGTCGAGACCCTGATCGTCCGCTGGAGCGACCGGGAGATCACGCTGAGCGACGGGGTAAAGGTCCGGGTCCGGGCCGACGACCAGGATCGCTGGCGCAAGATCCAGCTCGCCCTGCGCACCCTGATCCTCGCCGAGCGGCGCAAGCGCGGCCTGCCCGAGAACTGACCCCGGGCGCGCAGGCGATGAGGACACAGCTGATCGGCGACATCCGGATCGACCGGGTGGTGGACATGGAGGGGCCGTTCGCGCCGCTCGACCATATGGTGCCCGGCGCCCCGGCCGGCCTGATCGACGCCAACGCCGGCTGGCTCCGGCCCCGCTTCGTCGAGGCGGAGACGGACAAGCTGATCCTCGCCTTCCAGAGCTTTCTCCTGCGCACGCCCCGGCACACCATCCTGGTCGACTGCTGCCTGGGTAATGACAAGGTCCGGCACGACCGGCCGCAGTGGACCAGCCGCCAGGGACCGTGGCTCGACAATCTGCGCGCCCACGGGGTCGAGCCCGAGGACATCGACATCGTCACCTGCACCCACCTGCATGCCGACCATGTCGGCTGGAACACGCGCCGGGTGGACGGCCGCTGGGTGCCGACCTTCCCCAACGCGCGTTACGTCTTCGCGCGGACGGAGTACGAGCATTGGGCGGCGGAAGCCCGGGCGGTCCGGGCCAACCCCGACCTGCCCCCGCTCAATCACGGCTCGTTCGACGACAGCGTGCTGCCCGTGGTCGAGGCCGGTCAGGCCCTGCTGGTCGACAGCGACCACCAGATCGAGGATGCCATCTGGCTGGAGCCCGCGCCCGGCCACACACCCGGCAACGTGATCGTCCAAATCCAGGACCCGCGCGGGCGGGCGGTGCTGATCGGCGACGTCATGCATACCGTCGCCCAGCTCGGGGCGCCCGAGCATTCCAGCCGCTTCTGCCTGGACCCGGCCCAATCGGCCGAGACCCGGCTCCGGCTTCTCGACGCCGTCGCCGAGACCGACACACTGGTGCTCGGCGCCCACATCCCGACGCCGGCCGCCGGGCGCGTGGTGCGCAACGGCGATGCCTTCCGGTTCGAGACGGGCGAGGGCTGACCGGCGCGCCCGCCCGCTCCGCGGCGGGCGGCTATTCGGCGGCCCGGACCGTGCCCGCGATCCGGGTCAGCACCGAGGTGACCTCGTCGGCGTCCATCAGGTCGGCGTACTTCTGGCCCATGTCGAACAGGTTGGCCTCGTGCGGCCCGATCGCCCGGTCGCCGACGCAGTCGGTGACGACGATGTTGCGGTAGTTGAGCGACAGCCCGTCGATCACCGAGGCGCGGACGCAGCCCGACGTGGTGCAGCCGGTATGGACGATGGTGTCGACGCCCCTGTGGGTCAGCCAGGACTGGAGCCCGGTGCCGAAGAAGGCCGAGGGCTGCTGCTTGGCGACCACATACTCGCCCGGCTCGGGCGCGAGCTGGGGCACGATGTGGCTGTCGGGATTGTCCTCGGTCAGGGCGGTCAGCCCCGGGGCCTTCAGGCAGAAGACGCCCGCGTCCGCCCCGTCGTCGGCGTAGACGATGCGGGTGAAGGCCACGGGCACGCCAAGCCGGCGGCAGGCGGACAGAAGGTCCACCGTGCGCTCGACCGCGGCCGGGATGTTGCCGCCGCCGAACTTTTCCGGGTCATGGAAACCGTTGGAGAAGTCGACGATCAGCAGCGCGGGGCGCCGGCCCCAGCCGCTCGAATTGCCGAAGTCCTGCCGCGCGTAGACGTCGAGCTCGCTCATTTTCCCCCTCCTGATGTCGGAGCGAAAGGCTACCCGAAGTCAGCCGCCGCGCGCGACCCGCTTGTTCGCGCGGCCGTGCGGCCGGCGCAGGCGCGCGTCAGCCGGATGTGCC
>CAMYMQ010000290.1 GCA_947259335.1 uncultured Alphaproteobacteria bacterium
CCGCGGCCCAAGAGGCGGCCCCGGCCGAAACGCCGGCCCGGGAGGCGACACGCGCGGCCGGCACGGTGACTGCGTGACCGCTTCCGAAGTCGGCGGCATTGGCCTAAAACCGTCGGCGCAGACGGGTCGAGCAGAAGCGGGGCAGGCCGGGTGACCGTCCTCAAGTCCAACCTCAACACGCGGACCGACGAGTTCCGGACCAATGACGCCCACAACCGGGCGCTGGTCGAGGCGCTCCGCGAGACCGTCGCGACGGTCAAGCTGGGCGGCCCGGAGCGGTCCCGCGAGCGGCACCTGTCCCGGGGCAAGCTGTTGCCGCGCGACCGGGTCCACACCCTGCTCGATCCCGGCGCGCCGTTCCTGGAGTTGAGCCAGCTCGCGGCGTACGGCCTGTACGGGGGCGAGGTGCCGTCGGCCGGCCTGATCACCGGCATCGGCCGGGTGTCGGGCCGCGAATGCGTGATCGTCGCCAACGACGCGACGGTCAAGGGCGGCAGCTACTACCCGATGACGGTCAAGAAGCATGTCCGTGCCCAGGAGATCGCGGCCCAGAATCGTCTGCCCTGTATCTACCTGGTCGATTCGGGCGGCGGCAACCTGCCGACCCAGGACGACGTCTTCCCCGACCGGGACCATTTCGGCCGCATCTTCTACAACCAGGCCAACCTGTCGGCGGCCGGCATCCCGCAGCTCGCCGTGGTCATGGGGTCGTGCACCGCGGGCGGCGCCTATCAGCCGGCGATGAGCGACCAGGCGATCATCGTCAAGGAGCAGGGCACCATCTTCCTCGGCGGTCCGCCGCTGGTGAAGGCGGCGATCGGCGAGGTGGTGACTGCGGAAGAACTCGGCGGGGCCGACGTCCATTCACGCGAATCCGGCGTGACGGACTATTACGCGGTCAACGACGCCCACGCGCTGGCGATGGCCCGGCGCATCGTCGCCGGCTTCAACACGCCCAAGAAGATCGACCTGGAGCTGCGGGCGCCGAAGCCGCCGGTCTACGATCCGCAGGAGCTCTACGGCCTGATCCCGAACGACGTGAAGAAGCCCTATGACGTGCGCGAGGTCATCGCCCGGGTCGTGGACGGCAGCGAGTTCGACGAGTTCAAGCACCTCTACGGCACGACGCTGGTCTGCGGCTTCGCCCATATCTTCGGCTACCCGGTCGGGATCATCGGCAACAACGGCATCCTGTTCTCCGAGTCGGCGCTCAAGGCGGCCCATTTCATCGAGCTGTGCAGCCAGCGGCATATCCCCCTGATATTCCTGCAGAATATCGCGGGCTTCATGGTCGGGCGGAAATATGAGGCCGGCGGCATCGCCAAGGACGGCGCCAAGATGGTGACCGCCGTGGCGACGACCAAGGTGCCCAAGTTCACGATGATCCTCGGCGGTTCCTACGGCGCCGGCAACTACGGCATGTGCGGGCGGGCCTACAGCCCGCGCTTTTTGTGGATGTGGCCCAATGCCCGCATTTCGATCATGGGCGGCGAGCAGGCCGCGAGCGTGCTGGCGACGATCCGGCGCGACGCTTTGGAGGCCAAGGGCGACTCTTGGCCCGAGGCGGAAGAGGAGGCGTTCAAGGCACCGATCCGCGCCCAGTACGAGACCCAGGGCCACCCTTACTATTCGTCGGCCCGGCTGTGGGACGACGGCATCGTCGATCCCGCGGACACGCGCATGGTGCTGGGCCTGGCCCTGTCGGCGGCGCTGAACGCGCCGGTCGAGGACACGCGCTTCGGCGTGTTCCGGATGTGAGGCCGGGCAAGCCAATGGGGAGAGCATGACCGAACAAGACGTCGTCCTGGTCGACATCGACGCCCGCGGCGTCGCCCGCGTGACGCTGAACCGGCCGGACGTCCGCAACGCGATGAACGAGACGCTGATCGCCAAGCTGACCGACGCGATGGCGGCGCTGGGCGAGGCTCACGACATCCGCTGCATCGTGCTCACCGGCGCCGGCAAGGCCTTCTGCGCGGGCGGCGACCTCAACTGGATGCGCCGCACGGCGGAATACGGCTTCGACGAGAATTTCGCCGATGCGCGAACCCTCGGCCGGCTGCTGCACACGGTCAACTCGACGCCCAAGCCGGTCATCGCCCGGGTCAACGGCGCGGCCTTCGGCGGCGGGGTGGGGCTGGTTTCGTGCTGCGACATCGCGGTGGCCGCGACGGGCGCCAAGCTGTCGCTGTCCGAGGTCCGCCTGGGCCTCGCGCCGGCGACCATCAGCCCCTATGTCGTCGCCAAGATGGGCGCGAGCGACGCCCGGCGCTATTTCCTGACCGCCGAGATCTTCGAGGCCGAGGAGGCGCAAGCCGCCGGCCTGGTTCACAAGGTGGTGGCGCCGGCGGATCTGGACGGCGCGGTCGACGCCTTCGTCGACCTGATTCTGATGGGCGGGCCCGAGGCGCAGGCGGCTTCGAAGGACCTGATCTATGCCGTTTCCGGCCGGCCGATCGACGCCGACCTGATCGACTGGACCGCCCGGCGTATCGCCGAGGTACGCGCCACGCCCGAGGGCAAGGAGGGGGCCCAGGCCTTCCTCGACAAGCGCCCCCCGGCCTGGCAGCGGAAGTAGCGTTGGCCCCCAATGCGGATCGATCGGCGATGGCTGGGTGCGGAAGTCTTCACGGCGCTTCTGGTGACGCTCGTCGCGTTGGCGATCACAGACGCGAATTTCATCTTCGTCGCCGTCCAGATCGCGATCATCCTGATCACGGTCGGCACGATCCATTGGCTGTTCCCGCGCAGCCGCTTCTTCGCGATCGCGCTGGCCAACTTCATCGCCGTCTATGCCTGCCTCTACATCTTCCTGCTCGAGGCGAATTTCGGCGGCATTCACCGGTGGGCCGTCTTTCCCGGCTTCGCCATTCCGATTCTGGCCTTCCTCGCCGGCGCCTGGTGGCGGCGCGACCGCATCCGGCGGATCGTCGAGAATCCGGCGCTGCGCGACGAGCGCCATATCGGCCGGCTGTTCCTGTGGCTGGTGCCGATGGTGGTGATCGCGGGCGCGACCTTCTTCATTCCGCGCGCCGTGCTGGATCCGGAAACCGTGGATCTGCTGCTGCTGGGGCTGATGGCGGTGACCGCCGCGATCGTATTCGCCGTCAGCGGTGTGGTCGCGACTTTCCTGATCGACGCCGGCCTGTTGTTCGAGCAATTCTTCGACCGGGCGCGCGAACTGGCGGTGCCGGCCTTCGCCTTTTTCACCTTCTATTCGCTGATCATCATCATCTTCGCGGCGGTCTACCGGATCATCGACCGCTTCTCGCCCTCGGCCCAGTTCCTGATCGGCGGCAGGCACCAGGAACTGAGCTTCAGCGACAGCCTCTATTTTTCGATCGTGACGCTGAGCACCGTGGGCTATGGCGAGATCGTTCCGGCGACCGATGTGGTGCGGGTGATCGTGGCCTTCCAGATCATCTGCGGCGTGCTGTTGCTGCTGTTCGGCTTCCACGAGATCGTGACCTACGCCCGCGACCGGAAGCGGCCACACCATGACTAGTCGGCGGGGAGCGGGGACCTGATGTTCGACAAGATCCTCATCGCCAACCGGGGCGAGATCGCCTGCCGCGTGATCCGCACGGCGCGGCGGTTGGGCGTGGATACGGTCGCGGTCTTTTCCGAGGCCGACGCCCGGGCGCTCCATGTCGAGAGGGCCGACGAGGCGGTTGCGATCGGCCCCGCGCCGGCCGCCGAAAGCTATCTGCGCGGCGAGCGCATCATCGAGGCGGCCCTTCGCACGGGCGCCCGGGCGGTCCACCCCGGATACGGCTTCCTCTCGGAGAACGCCGGTTTTGCCGAGGCCTGCGCCGAGGCCGGGCTGGTCTTCATCGGGCCGCCGCCCGGCGCGATCCGGGCAATGGGCTCGAAGAGCGAGGCCAAGGCGCTGATGGAAAAGGCGGGCGTGCCCGTCGTGCCCGGCGATCACGGCGCCAACCAGGATCCGAAGCATCTGGCCGACGCGGCGGCGAAGATCGGCTTTCCCGTGCTGATCAAGGCGTCGGCGGGCGGCGGCGGCAAGGGCATGCGCCGGGTCGACAGGGCCGGCGACTTCGCCGCCGCGCTGGACGGCGCTAAGCGCGAGGCGGCCTCGGCCTTCGGCGACGACACCGTGTTGATCGAGAAGTTCGTCGAGCGCCCGCGCCACATCGAGATCCAGGTGTTCGCCGACACGCAGGGCAACGCGGTCCACCTGTTCGAGCGCGACTGCTCGATCCAGCGACGGCACCAGAAGGTTGTCGAGGAGGCGCCGGCGCCGGGCCTGGACGAGGAGCGCCGCG
>CAMYMQ010000291.1 GCA_947259335.1 uncultured Alphaproteobacteria bacterium
ACGCTCGGCCAATGCCGGGTCGCGTGGGTGGCGGAGGAAGTAGAGGAGTGGATAGAACGCCGCATCGCGCAACGCACGTACGTTGCAACGACTCCTTCTTAGGAGCGGGGGGCCGGAGCGATCCGGCCCCTTTTTCACGCCGCTGAACCTAAAGTTCCACTGACTTCCCACCCACAGAATTGAGCTCTTATTCGACCGCCGGCGTGGTGGTGTCCGACATCGTGCGGTCAGATGCGGTTTGGCGGCACGTGTCGCGGCCGGACACGCGTTTGAGGCGTGATTTTGTCTGCAACAAGACGTTGCGCGTCAGCTTCAGTCCGAACTCATTGTGGAGCGATAAGATCGACTCCGGATGGAACTGCACACCGCTCAAGGGCAATTGGCGATGGCGCGCCGCCATGACAAGCCCGTCTACCGTCCAGGCGGTTGCCTCCATGTGTTCGGGCAGATTTTTCAGTTGCGTCGCCAATGAGTGGTATGCACCTACTGAACACGGAGACGGTAACCCGTCAAAATAGTCCGTTCCCATGTGCTCCATAGTCCACGATTTGCCATGGCGCGGTTCGGGCAGCTGTTCGATTGCGCCGCCATAGGCGCAGACCATGCCTTGCAGCCCCAGGCACACGCCGAACTGGGCGATGCCACGGTCGGCGAAGTCCGTTACCCGCTCCGGCAGCCGGAAGTCGGCCGGATGGCCGGGTCCCGGTGAATGCACGATCAGGTCGGGTCCGGCCGCCAAGATGACCGCGTCCGGCATGGTCCAGCGATATGTGACCACGTCGGCGCCGGCTTGGCGGAAGTAGTCGGCCAGCGTGTGCACAAAGGAATCCTCGTTGTCGATCATCACGACGTGGGCGCGTGGTCCCGCCGGTCGGGCGATCCCCGCGCCGGCCGCCGGGGACACCGATGCCGCTTCAGGGGGCGCCAGCAGCCGGTAGAAGGCCGTCGCCTTGGTCCTGGTCTCGTCGGCCTCGGCCTGACCGTCGGAATCGTAGACCAGGCTCGCCCCGGCGCGGTAACAGGCGATCCCGTCGCGCAGATTGATTGTTCGGATGGTGATTGCCGTGTTGACCCCGCCGTTGAATTGGAGCGCGCCGACGGCGCCACCGTACCAGGCGCGCGGCTTCTCCTCGTAGGCCTCGATCAGCCGCACCGCCATGGTCTTGGGCGCGCCGGTCAGGGTCGCCGCCCACATGTGCGACAGGAAGGCGTCGACCCCAGTCAGTCCCGCGCGTAGCGTGCCCTTGACGTGGTCGACCGTGTGGAACAGGCCGGCGTAGCGCTCGACGAGCCGCCGGTCGACCAGCCGGACGGTGCCGGGCTTGCAGATCCGCGCCTTGTCGTTGCGGTCGACGTCGGTGCACATGGTCAGCTCGGCCTCGTCCTTGTCCGAGTTGTAGAGGCTGCGCAGACGGTCGGCGTCCTCCATCGGGTCCGCCCCGCGGCGAACGGTGCCGGCGATCGGGCAGGACTCGACGGTGTTTCCATCGACCCGGACGAACATCTCCGGGGAAGCCCCTACGAGCTGCTCGTCGCCGAGCTGGATCAGGAACTCGTAAGGGCTCGGGTTGATCTTACGGATCGCGCGGTAGAGTGCCGACGGGCGATGCGGACAAGGCGCCGAGAAGGTCCGGCTCAGCGCCAGCTCGAAGATGTCGCCCCGGACCATATGGTCCCGCGCCCGGTCGACCTGCGCCGCGTAAGCGTCGTCGGTCTGGTCGCAGTTGATCCCGCCCCCGGCTGGCAGCATCGTCGGCGTCGCCGGAAGCGGCGCGAAGGGCCGCCGCGGCAGGTTCCGGGTCGTGGTTCCCTCCCCGTCGCTGAAGACATAGTCATAGCGGTGCGCGATCTCGAGCCGCCGGTCCACGGCGTAGATCCGGTCGGGCAGGAACAGGTGGAGGTCCTTGTCCGCGCCATCCCGCCCCTTGGTCCGCTCGAGCCCCTGGAAGGCGAAGATCAGGTCGTAGCCGAAGGCGCCGTAGACGCCGAGGTAGGGGTCGTCGATTCCGGCGAGGGCGTCGATCAGGCGGCGGACGGGGCTGAGCACGGTCGGCTGGCAGCTGCGCTCCTCCTCGGGAAACACGGTGTCCGTCGGCGGCACCCGCAGGATCACAGCCGTCTCGTCCTCAACCTCGACGATGGTGCCGTCGCCGATCATCAGCGGCTTGAGAAGCTTGAGGAGCGGCCGCCCACGTGGGTTCAGCGCGGAGACCGTCAGCCGGTCGCACCGGCCTACGAACTCGATGGGCGGGTCCATGAAGCCGAAATCGTGGCGGCTGTACCGCCCCGGATACTCAACGCCCGACGAGAAGTAGGTGCCGAGGCTGTCGTCGAGCGCATCGACGATGAAGTCGATGCCGTCTTCGAACGGCAACGGCTTGGCGCGGCGGTGCACGCGCAGACCGCGCGCCGCATGGATTTCCTGAGACATCTGAAAAAGCCCTGTGTCCGGCGCCACGGGACGGTCCCGGGGGCGGCCGGTGTGATCACGTCGGGTTGGGACCGGCGGGCTGACGGAGGGCGTCAGCGACGGCGATCAGGCGCGTGAATGCGCATGGCGGGGCTTCACCATCGCGTGGTGACGTAGAATAGCACTTCGGCTCGGGCTTCCATGCCGAAGCACTCCCTTTGGTCGCTATCGAGGCGGCGGACCCTAGCGATCCCGGCCCGGCCTGTCTACCGTCTCGTCCCACCCTTTGCCTCACCGTCTCCCCGAAGGCATCTCCATCGAATTACAGATTCGGCTCGCGCTCTGCAGAGCGCCGCCGCCTAAGATTTGGATACATGCAATACGGATATGGTTTTCTATGCTCGCGACTGGAACCCCAGGCTCATGTTGTAAGAATACTTCAATTTGGCTGCCCGCGATGTTTTTGAGCACCTAACTTAATCGCTCCATAGGTTACGTGTTCACTAGTGTGCAACCGAGCATCGCGATGCTCCCGACAAGGAGTATCGTGATGGAAAAGCGTCGCAGACTGGTAACTAAGAAGCAGTTGGTGGTGGACTACGGTATTCCCTACTCACCTCAGCACATCGCGCGCCTGGA